>JBBQPR010000136.1:0-1525 GCA_038217075.1 Sphingomonadales bacterium | reverse complement strand
CGGGAACAGCGGCGCCGCTTCCAGCCCCATGGTTTCGGGCAGGCCGAACATGGCGTTCATGTTCTGGATGGCCTGGCCTGACGACCCCTTCACCAGATTGTCGATGGCGGCGATGACGATGGCGCGGCCCGGCACACGATCGGCAAAGACGTTGATGACGCAATGGTTTGACCCGCGCACCATGCGGGTGGCGGGTGCGATGCCTTCGGGCAGCAGGTGGACGAAGGGTTCAGCGGCATAGGCGTTTGCCAGCGTGGTGCGGAGCGCGGGAATGCTTTGTCCGGCCGCCAATTCGACGACACAAGTGACGAGCTCGCCGCGGTTCATCGGCACCAGATGCGGCGTGAAACTGATCGTGACGGGCGCGCCCGCCGCGAGCCCGAGCTGTTGTTCGATTTCGGGCATGTGGCGGTGGCGGCCGATGGCGTAGGGGTGGACGGCCTCGGCCACTTCGGGAAACAGATTGGCTTCCTTCAGGCCGCGACCGGCGCCGGAAACGCCGGAAAGGGCGTTGATGGTGATGCGATCCGGCGCAATGGCGGCAGCAGAGAGCAGAGGTTGCAGGGCGAGCAGCACAGCCGTCGGGTAGCAGCCTGGGCAGGCGACCAGCCGTGCAGTTGGCAGCGCATCACGGGCAAATTCGGTCAGGCCATAGACTGCTCCGGGCAAAAGCTGTGGCGCGGGGTGGGTGACGTCATACCAATCGGCATAGGTTTCGGCGCTTTTCAGGCGGAAATCGGCGGAAAGATCGATGATGCGCGGGCCGCTGACGCTGCTCAACAGGGCGGCAGAGGCGGCGTGGGGGAGACAGCCGAACACGATGTCGATGCTGGAAAAATCGATAGATTCGCTTTCGACCAACCGCGGCAAGTTCGGGTACATGGCGAAATGCGGCCAGACCTGCGCCATCGTCTGGCCGGCCTTTGAATTTGCCGACAGGGCAATGATTTCGACGCGCGGGTGGGTGATGGCAAGGCGCACCAGATCCGCGCCGGTATAGCCGGACGCGCCGAGCACGGCGATGCGGATGAGGACTGTCATGCGGGCCGGTTACGGCATTGGGCAGGTCGGTTCAAGCCGATGTCACATAACAAGACCGGGCGACGAATCAGGCAAGCAGGGCTATCCCAGCAACTTTGCCGCCAGCGGCGCGTAGTAGGTGAGGATGCCCGAACACCCGGCGCGTTTGAAGCCGAGCAGGGTTTCGAGCACGGCGCGGTCGCGGTCCAGAACGCCGGCTGCCGCGGCGGCTTCGATCAGCGCATATTCGCCGCTGACTTGATAGGCGAAAACCGGCACGTCGAAGCGGTCGCGGACCATGCGGATGATGTCGAGATAGGGCATCCCGGGCTTTACCATTACCGAATCGGCGCCCTCTGCAATGTCGAGTTCGACTTCGCGGATGGCCTCGCGGGCATTGGCGGGGTCCATTTGATAGGTTTTCTTGTCGCCCTTCAGATAGCCGCCGGAGCCGACCGCATCGCGGAATGGCCCATAGAATGCCGAGGCATATTTGGCGGCATAG
>JBBQPR010000135.1:0-1561 GCA_038217075.1 Sphingomonadales bacterium | reverse complement strand
GACCTGCAGGTTGCCAAGGGCGATCGACGGGATCGAGGAGATGTCGGCACCCTGCGAACCGATCGAAAGCGCTGTATCGCCGCCATTATAGACCTGCACCAGCGCCGAACGGTTGAAGCGCTTGCCGTTCAACTGAACCTGAATTTCGTCGGGCGACAGGCCGCGCAGTGATGGCGCGCGCACGAACGTCGAGGCATCCGAGATGGTGTTCTGGCCGACGAAGAAGGAAGGAATGATATTGCGCAGCGAATCGATCACGTTGGCGGTCGGCTGCGTCAGAATGTCGGCCGAGCTGATGATGTCGACTGGCGATGCCGAATTGACTGCCGAACGGTCAGTCCGGCGGGTGCCGGTGACGACGATCTGTTCGGCCTCTGTTGCTTTCGCGGCTTGCGGCGTGTCGCCGCCGGCGGTTTGCGCGACGACCGGGCTGGCGGCGATGAGCGCCATGCTGGCCACGGTTGCACCGAGCGCCACCCGCGCGTGCCGAATATTGAGAACACCTGGAATGCTATAATTAAGCATGTTGTTTCTCACCTTTTTTGTAAGTTATCGGCTGTGACTTGTACAAGGCACGCAATTTTTCTTCGCTAGTGGCCATACAAGTCAATATCGCATGCCGCCGCCCAAGTGCATTTGTGTTGCACCTGTGTTACAAAAGATACGGTTATGCGGGCGGTGATGGCGCCGGATGCGCTTGTGCTCACTACCTGGGGGCACGCCTGCTGCCCGGCGAAATGATGGCCGCGCCGCCTATGCCGGCGGGCGGGTCGCCACCATCGATGGCCGGTCGGTCAGCCGGGCCTGCAACGCCTGCAGCGGCGGATGCGCGCCGCGCCATTCGATCGCCGGCCAGCGCAGATCGAGATATTCGCACGCCACGACCGCGCAGATTTCGGCATAGCCCAAACCGTCGCCCGCACCATCACCAACCCGGCCGGCGAGCGCCGCAAGGCCACGGTCGATGGCGCGATATTGCCGGTCCACCCACAGGCCGCTGGTCACGCCTTGCCCGGCGTTGAAGCGCAGCACGATGGCGGCGTCCAATATGCCATCGGCGATGGCTTCGCTGGTGCGCGCCGCCCAATGCGCCGGGCCATCCGCCGGCATCAGGCTGTTGCCCGGTGCCTGTGCCAGCAGCCAGGCGGCGATCACCGGCGAATCCATGATGCCGGTGCCATCGTCCAGCACCAGCGCCGGCACCTTGGCGAGCGGGTTTACCGCCAGCAGTTCGGCGCCATCGTCCATCGGCGAAATCTCCGCGAACGGCAGGTCGATGCCCAATTCCGTCGCCAGCACGCGCAGCTTTCGGACATAGGGGCTGGTCCGCGATCCGAACAGTTTCATCCGATGATCGCCCGTGCCGCATCGAGGCGCGCCGAATAGCGGTTGATCGCCGCCGCGGTCAGCCCGGCATAGCGGTTGGCATCATCGAAGCGGCGTTCCTCCACGGCTTCGCGCACGCCGGGCAGCGTCTTGGCGCCATAGCCGGTGAAACGGCCGGGCGCGTAGATGGCGTGCTTGTACCAGCTGCGGCCCGGCAGGCCTTCGGGGATCAGCA
>JBBQPR010000134.1:0-3379 GCA_038217075.1 Sphingomonadales bacterium | reverse complement strand
GGTTGGCATCATCGAAGCGGCGTTCCTCCACGGCTTCGCGCACGCCGGGCAGCGTCTTGGCGCCATAGCCGGTGAAACGGCCGGGCGCGTAGATGGCGTGCTTGTACCAGCTGCGGCCCGGCAGGCCTTCGGGGATCAGCAACGTCTGGTCGATGTCGCGCAGCGCGGCGTTGAGCTTGCTGCGGGCATCGGCGGACAGCCCGGCGCCCTTCGCCGTCATCGCGGCATCGAACGCCTTGGCGCTGGCATCAAGTTTGGCCACGGCATTTTCCAGCGCCGCCATTTCGATGATCGGCGTCGGTGGTTCGGCCGGCACCGCCGCCACCGGGTTCATCGGGTCGCTGGCCAGTTTGAAGGCACCCGAGGCGAGCATCGCGGCGCGCTTCTCATCCTGCTTGCGGCGCGTTTCGATGAGGGTTTTGACTTCGCCCAGATAGGTTTTCACGGTCGATGCGAAATCGCCGAAGCGCACTGGCGGCGTTGGCGCATCGGCGATGCGCAGCACCAGCCGGCCGACGGTTTTCGACAACACCGCGCCATAGACCAGGCCCGGGTCCTCATGCTTGGTGACATAGTCAAAGCTGTCGTAGATCGAATGGTAGGAGCCGCCGCTCTGGCCTTCGCCGCCATAGCCGATGTTGAGCGATGGCAGCCCCAGATGCTGGAGGAATGCCGAATAGTCGGAGCCCGAACCCAGCGCGCCGATCGGCAGGTCGGCCTTGGCCTCGGCGGCCTTCAGCGCATCCTCGTCGCCGCCGCGCCGGCCGCCACCGCCATCGAACGCCGCCTGCTGCACCTTGGCGCGCAGTCGGTCGAGCACGGTCGCGCCAGTTTCCGGATCGGTGACGTCGCCGGCAACCTGGTTGACGAGATGCTGCCATTGGTGGCTGCCCTCCGCCCCCATGAAGCCGCGCGAATTGCCATCGGTGTTGATGTAGATGACCGCCTTTTTCTGCAATTCATCGCCATGGGTTTCGGCCCATTCGGTGGAGCCGAGCAGCATCGGTTCCTCGGCATCCCAGCTGGCATAAACGATGGTCCGGGATGGCCGCCAGCCGGATTTGTAGAGCTGGCCCAGCGCCTTGGCTTCGGACAGCATGGCGACATTGCCGGACAAGGGGTCACCCGCGCCGAACACCCAGCCATCATGGTGGTTGCCGCGCACCACCCATTCATCGGGCCGGTCCTTGCCGGGCAGTTTGGCGATCACGTCATAGGCCGGCTTCAGCGACCAGTCGGATTTGACCGCCAGATGCACCTTCACGCTGTCATCGCCACCGACATGGTAGCGGAACGGCAGCGCCCCGCTGAACCCGTCGGGCGCCTGCGGGCCGCCGAGTTGGGTGAGGATCTTGGTCGCATCGGCGTAGGAGATCGGCATCGTCGGGATCTTCAGGATGCTCTGCGCCTCGCTGCGCGACAGATGCTTGGCGCCCGGCACCGATCCATAGCCCGGCGTCGTCGGATCGCCGGCATAGATGGTCATGTCGGCAACGGAGCCGCGCTGCACGCCCTGTGGTGGCCGGCCGCTGCCCTTTGGATAGACATCGTCCTCGCCATAACCGTCATTGGCGGGATCGGAATAGATCAGGCAGCCGGCGGCGCCATGGTCCTGCGCCAATTTGGGCTTCAGGCCGCGCCAGCCGCCGCCATAGCGGGCCAGCGCGATCTTGCCCTTCACCGAAATGCCGCGCCGTTCCAGCGCCTCATAATCGGCGGGCAGGCCGTAATTCACATAGACCACCGCCGCCGTCACATCGCCATCACCCTGAAAGGCGACATAGGGCGGCAGCGCGTCTTTGGTGTTGCCGCTGGTCGAATCCTCGGGGATCGCCGGTTCCTGGCCGCCGAGCACGACCTTTTCGGGGGTGACGATTTCCACCGTCGTGGTGATCGGCGTCGGGTACATCACGTCGAACTGCTCGATTTTCGCATCCCAGCCCCAGGCCTTGAACTTGGCCAGCGTCGCTTCGGCATTGGCCTTGTCGTGCGCGGAGCCCACATGGTTGGGCTGGGATGACATGTCCTTCATCCACATCAACTGGTCGGCCGAACTGATGCTGGCATCCAGCGCCTTTTCATGTGCCGCCTGTTCCGGGCTGACCTGTGCGAGTGCCGACGAACCGAGCAGTACCGCCACGCTGGCGAACTTGATGACCTTCATGCGAGAATCCCCCTTGATGCGGTGACAGGGTGGCACAGCTTTCGCCGCGCCTCAAATGGGCGCCTTGTAATTTTTTGCACAGCGCATCGGCGCGGTGGGCGGTTGGCGCATCGCCCGACACCGGCTATCCATGGCGTATGACGCATCGCCCGCCCGGACCGCTCGACGATTTGCTGATCATCGATCTGTCGCGGGTGCTCGCCGGGCCTTATGCGACGATGGTGCTGTCCGATCTTGGCGCGCGCGTCATCAAGGTGGAGATACCGGGGGCGGGTGATGACAGCCGCCATATCGGGCCGTTCAAGGTCAATTCCGAAGGCGTCCAGCAAAGCGCCTATTTCGCCAGCATCAACCGCGGCAAGCAATCGATCGCGCTCGATCTGAAGAACCCCAACGATCGCCAAATTTTCGAAGCGCTGGTGGCCCGCGCCGATGTGCTGGTCGAAAACTACCGGCCCGGGGTGATGGCCAAGCTGGGGCTGGGTTGGGATGTGCTGCACGCCCGCCACCCGCGACTCATCTATGCCGCCGCCAGCGGGTTCGGGCAGACCGGCCCCGATGCGCACAAGGCGGCGTATGACATGGTGGTGCAGGCGATGGGCGGCATCATGAGCGTCACCGGCCACCCCGGCGGGGAACCGACGCGGGTCGGCACATCGGTGGGCGATATCACCGCCGGGCTGTTCACCGTCATCGGCATCCTGTCGGCGCTGCACGATCGCGAGCGCACCGGGCAGGGGCAGTTCGTCGATGTGGCGATGCTCGATTGCCAGATCGCCATATTGGAAAACGCCGTCGCCCGTTATGCCGTCACCGGTGTCGCGCCGGGGCCGCTGGGGGCGCGGCATCCGTCGATCACGCCCTTTGCCGCCTATCGGTGTCAGGGCGGGCATATCGTCATCGCGGCGGGCAATGACGGGTTGTGGGCGGCCTTGCTCGATGCGCTGGGCCTGTCGGCGGCCAAGGGTGATCCGCGCTTTGCCTCCAATTCGGCGCGCAGCGACGCCGCCGATGCGGTGGCCGAATTGATCGAAACGGCGTTGCAGGCGGCGCCGGCGGCGCATTGGCTGGCGTTGCTGGAGGCGGCCGGCGTGCCGTGCGGGCCGTTGAATGACGTGGCGCAGGCGCTGGCCAATCCGCAGGTGCGGGCGCGCGGCATGGTCATCGAAACCGGCTTTCCCGATGGCAGCCCGTTGATGGCGGCGGGCAACCCGG
>JBBQPR010000133.1:0-3569 GCA_038217075.1 Sphingomonadales bacterium | reverse complement strand
GGCCAGTGCGGTGCGTTCGGGGGATTGCAGGGCATTGATCGCGGCGTGCACCCGGGGTTCGATGGCATCGCGCGGCAGGCCCGGCGGGATGGGTTCGCCAAAGCGCAGCGTCACCGTGCCGGGATATTTGATGAAGGCCTTTGGCCATTTGGTGCCGCTGTCGAGCGCGACGGGGACGACGGGGAGTTTGAGCATCTTGTAGAGCCCGGCAAAGCCGGCGGCGAGCGGCGGGGTGGCACCGACGGCGACGCGCGTGCCTTCGGGGAAAATCACCACCGGGCGGCCATCGGCGACGGCCGCCTTCGCCGCCTTCATCATGGCGCGCAGCATCGATGCCGAGCCGGCGCGATCGACAAAGATCGAGCCATGGCGGGCAGAGGCGGCGCCCCAGATCGGGATCTTGCGCAGTTCGGCCTTCATCACCACCGCCGGGCGGGCGAACAGCCACAGGGTGAGGAAGGTTTCATAGGCCGATTCGTGCTTCAGCGCGAAAAGCTGCGGGCCGGGCGGGATGGTGCCTTCGACCCGCAGGCGCACGCCGGTGATCCAGCGGCTGCACAGCACGAACCAGCCGGCCCACAGCTTGGTCGCGGCATAGATGGCGCGGCGCGAAACCAGCCCGGCGAGCAGCGACAGCGGCACCAGGATGAGCGAGCCGGCATAAAAGGCAAATGTGAACAACAGGGCGCGCAGCAGCGCCACGAGAGTCGCCATCAGGGCGCGCCGGATAAAAGCGCGATCGCCGTCATGGCGCGCCGAACAGTAGCGCGTTGGCCTTCATGGCGCGCCGAACAAAAGCGCGTTGGCCTTCATGGCGCGCCAAACAAAAGCGCGCCGCGTCGCAGCAGATATTTGCTGTATTCTTCGGCGATGGTCGCGGCCTGCGGTTCCACCGGCACGGCATCGGACAGCACGGTGATCGACGGCGGCAGCACGCGCGCCAGTTCCAGCCTGGCGCGGCGCATGTGGCCGGCAGCGGTGACGAGGCGAATGGAGGTATAGCCATGTTCCTTGACCCAGCGCGCGGTTTCTTCGGCGTTGGAACGGGTATCGACGGCTTCACGGCCAAGATCGGCCTTGTCGAGCCGACTACGCCGGACATCGGCAGCGGCGGCGAGCTGTTTCTTGGTGACGTCGCGGCCGACGCCGCTGACCAGCATGCGGCGGGCGCTGCCGGCATCGAGCACTTCAAGCCCGCGCTTCAACCGGCCCTGCCCGCCGGTGAGCACGACGATGGCATCGGTGCGGGTGGCGATCGGCGCCGGATCGGGCAGGGTCAGGCTGAACCACAGGAACCCGCCCAGCCAGAGCAGCAGCGCCAACCCGACAAGGCGACCGATGATGCCGCCAAGCCCCGGTTTCTCGCGGCGGCGGGACTCCTTGATGACCAAAGGCCGGCGGCGGGGGGCGGTGGCCATCACATTTCGCCGCGCTGGCGCCGCAGCGCATACCATTTGGCGACATTGGCGTTGTGTTCGGCAAGCGTCGTGGCGAAGACATGGCCGCCGCTGCCGTCGGCGACGAAATACAGCGCGTTGGTTGGCGCCGGATCGAGCACTGCGGCGATGCTGGCGCGGCCGGGATTGGCGATCGGCCCCTTGGGCAGGCCGGGTTTCAGATAGGTGTTATAGCCGGTATCGGCGTCGAGTTCGGAGCGTTTGATGCGGCGGCCGAGCGGCTTGCCCTGGGTGATCGGGTAGATGACGGTGGGATCGGCATCAAGCTTCATACCCAGCCGCAGCCGGTTCGAATAGACGCCGGCAACCTGGCGGCGTTCTTCGGCCTTGCCGGTTTCCTTTTCGACGATCGAGGCCAGAATGACCGCATCGGCCGGGCTGTCGACGGCGCTTGTCTTGCTGCGTTTCGGCCAAAGCGTCGCGACCGTATTGGTCATGGCCGCCTGCATCCGCGCCAGCAGCTTTGCACGCGGTTCGCCGGGTTGGAAATCATAGGTGTCGGGCAACACCGAACCTTCGGCCGGCACCGCGACGTCGCCGGCCAGTTGCGGCTGGGCGCGCAGGCGTTCCGCCACCAGCAGCGAGGGCATGCCTTCGGGAATGGTGACGCTGAGCCGCAACACCGCGCCCTTTTGCATGGTGCGCAGATAGGTTCGCCATGCGTCTCCACGGCGCAGGCGGTAGGTGCCGGCCTGCACGGTGGCGTCGGAGCCGAGCAGCCGGGCGAGGATGCGGAATTGTCGCGGCGCATCGACCAGTTCCGCCTCCCCCAACTGCCGCGACACATCGGTGACGGTGGCGCCTTTTTCGATGGTGATGACGACATAGTCCCCGCGCGGCGACCCCAGCCCATACCAGGGCGACACCAGCAACGGCACGCCGAGCAGCAGCAGCAACGCCACAAAGGCGAGCCATGCCCGCTTTAGCATGGGGGAAGCTTCATCGACCGCCGATCACACCGCGCGCATCACCAGCGTCGCGTTGGTGCCGCCAAAGCCGAAGCTGTTGTTGAGCACGGCGCGGATCTTCCGCTTTTTGGGCACGTGCGGCACCAGATCGACCCCGATGCAGCCATCGGACGGGTTATCTAGGTTGAGCGTCGGCGGTGCTATCTGATCGCGCAGCGCCAGGAGGCAGAAGATCGCTTCGACCGCGCCGGCACCGCCGAGCAGGTGCCCGATGGCGGATTTGGTGGAGGACATCGACACAGTTTCGATGGCGCTGCCGAACAGGCGGCGGACAGCGCCGAGTTCGAGTTCATCGCCCATCGGCGTCGAGGTGCCATGGGCGTTGATATAATCGATATCGTGCGGCGACAGCCCGGCGCGGCGCAGCGCCATTTCCATGGACCGGAAGGCGCCCGAGCCTTCGGGATGCGGCGCGGTGACGTGCCAGGCATCGCCGGTGAGGCCATAGCCGATGACTTCGCCATAGATTTTGGCACCGCGTGCCTTGGCGTGTTCATATTCCTCGAGCACGACGACGCCGGCGCCTTCGCCCATCACGAAACCGTCGCGGTCGCGATCATAGGGCCGGCTGCCGCGGGTCGGTTCGTCGTTGAAATGGCTGGACAGCGCCTTGGCTTGGGAGAAGCCGGCGATGCCGAGCGGGCAGATGGCGCCTTCCGAACCGCCGGCGAGCATGACATCGGCATCATCGAGCTGGATCATACGCGCCGCATCGCCGATGGCATGGGCGCCGGTGGAACAGGCGGTGACGACGGCGTGGTTGGGGCCCATCAGGCCGTATTTGATCGAAACCTGGCCGGAGATGAGGTTGATCAGCCGGCCATGGACGAAGTGCGGCGACACGCGGCGGGGGCCCTTGGTGTGGAGGACGATCGATTCTTCCTCGATTCCGGGCAGGCCGCCGATGCCCGAGCCGATCGACGAGCCGGCGCGCAGCCGCTGTTCCTCGGTCATGTCGGTCAAGCCGGCGTCTTCGAGCGCCTGGCCGGCGGCATCGATGCCATAGGTGATGAACGGATCGACCTGGCGCTGCACCTTGTAATCGACGCGGGTATCGGCGTTGAAGGTGACGCCGGAACCATCGCCGCGCTTGACCTCGCAGGCGATCTGGCAGGCATAGCCTTCCGGATCGAACCGCGTGATC
>JBBQPR010000132.1:0-3591 GCA_038217075.1 Sphingomonadales bacterium | reverse complement strand
GCGCCAGCTTGGCGGCACCAGCATCGTCACCAACGCCGGCGAAATGCAATTGGGCCGCGGCGAACCGGTGGAAGACACCGCGCGGGTGCTGAGCAGCTTTGTCGATATCGCCATGCTGCGCACCAACACCCATGCCGATATTGAGGCCTTTGCCGGCGCCGCGACCATCCCCGTCGTCAACGGCCTGACCGATATCAGCCACCCCTGCCAGATCCTCGCCGATATCATGAGCTTTGAAGAAGCCAGCGGACGCCCGGTCGAAGGCACGCTCTGGGCGTATCTGGGCGATGGCAACAACATGGCCAATTCGCTCATCGAAGCGGCATCGGTGATGAAGTTCGACCTGCGGCTCGGCGTGCCGCACGGCTATGATCCCGATGCCGCCGTCGTCGCCACTGCCTGCGCCCGCGGCGGCGCCATCGGCATCGTGCGCAATGCCGCCGAAGCCGTGGAACGCGCCGATGTCGTGGTAACGGACACCTGGGTATCGATGGGCCAGGCCGATACCAGGGACAAGCTGGAGGCCATGCAACCCTTTCAGGTCAATGATTCGGTGATGGCGGCGGCCGGCCCCGATGCGTTCTTCATGCACTGCCTGCCGGCGCATCGCGGCGAGGAAGTCACCGCCGATGTCATCGATGGCCCGCGTTCGCTGGTCTGGATGGAGGCCGAAAACCGCCTGCACGTGCAAAAAGCGATCATGCTCTGGTGCCTCGGCAAGCTGTGAGCGATACGATTATCCCGGAAGGTCTGGCCCCGGTCGCCGATCGCGCCATCGGTTTCAGCGTGGCCGCGCGCAATGTGCGCGGCCAGGTTGTGCGCCTCGATGCGGCGCTGAACGCCGTGCTCGCCGCCCATGATTACCCGCCGCCGCTGGCCAGCCTGCTGGGCGAGGCGCTGACCGTCACCGCCCTGCTCGGCGCCACGTTGCGGCAGGGTGATGGCCAGTTGACGCTGCAGGCGCAGGCAAAGGACGCGCCCGTCAATTTGATGGTGTGCGATTATCGCGCCGGCGAGCTGCGTGGCTATCTTAACTTCAATGAAGCAACGACCTTCACCGATGGCATGACACTGCCCGACCTGTTCGCCGACGGCCATCTCGCGATCACCCTCGAACAAACGGCGACCAGCGAACGCTCACAGGGCATTGTCCCGCTGGAAGGCGACACGCTGGCCCATGCCATCGAAGCCTATTTTGCCAATTCCGAACAATTGCCGACCCAGATCCGTGTCGGCGTGACCTTTAATGAAAGCACCGGCTGGATCGCTGGCGGCCTGCTCGTGCAGCATCTGGCGCGGCGCGAACTGGACGGCGGGCGGCTCGATGTCGTCGAACTCCACCCGGATTGGGAACATGTCAGCATATTGGCCGGCACCACCACCGTCGCCGAGCTGACGGATCCCGATCTTTTGCCCGAAACCCTGTTGTGGCGCCTGTTCCACGAAGAAAAGGTGCGCATCACCCAGGGTGCTACCCCCTCACGCGGCTGCCGGTGCAGCCTTGCCCATATCCGCGACGTCATCACCCGTTTTCCAGAGGCAGAACGCGCCGACATGCGCGGCGACGATGGCCGCATCAGCGTCGATTGCAAATTCTGCTCGCGCGTGTTCGCGGTCGAAGCATGAACAGCCCCGCCCCTCTCGCCGTCGTCTTGCTCTCGGGCGGCCTCGATTCAACCACCGTTGCCGCAATGGCGCGGGCCAGCGGTTATCGCCTGCTGGCGCTGACCATCGACTACAACCAACGCCACCGCATCGAACTCGTCCATGCCGCGCGCGTTGCAGAGGCGCTGGGCGTCGAACGACACATCACCCTGCCGCTCGATCTGCGCGGCTTTGGCGGATCGGCGCTCACCGCCGATATCGATGTGCCCAAACAGGGCGTGGAACCCGGCATCCCGGTCACCTATGTGCCGGCGCGTAACACCATCTTTCTCAGCGTCGCGCTGGGCTGGGCAGAGGCGGCGGGCGGGCGTGACCTGTTCATCGGCGTCAACGCGTTGGATTATTCGGGCTATCCCGATTGCCGCCCGGAATTCATCGCGGCCTTCGAAACCATGGCCAACGCCGCGACCAAGGCCGGGGTGGAGGGCGACCGCTTCCGAATCCACACGCCGCTGGCCGCCATGACCAAGGCCGATATCGTCCGCGCCGCCGCCGATGTCGGCGCCCCGCTGGCACTGACCTGGAGTTGCTACGATCCCACCCCCGCCGGCACCCCCTGCGGGGCGTGCGACAGCTGCCGCCTGCGCGCCAAGGGCTTCGCCGAAGCCGGCGTCGCCGATCCGGCGCTGTAGTTTGTCGTTGTAGTCCGGCAATGGCTTATACCGTCAAGGAACTGTTCCTCACCCTGCAAGGCGAAGGCGGCCAGACCGGGCGCCGCGCGGTGTTCCTGCGCTTCGCCGGCTGCAATTTGTGGACAGGCCGCGAACAGGACCGCGCGACCGCCGTCTGCACCTTCTGCGACACCGATTTTATCGGCACCAACGGCCCGGGCGGCGGCAAATTCGCTGGCCCCGAACCGCTCGCCGCCGCCGCCGCCGCTGCATGGGGTGACACGCAAGCCCACCGCCTCATTGTCTGCACCGGCGGTGAGCCCTTGTTGCAACTCGATCCGCCGCTCATCGCCGCGCTGAAGGCACATGGTTTTGAAATCGCCATCGAAACCAACGGCACCCAGCCCGCGCCCGCCGGCATCGACTGGATCTGCGTCAGCCCAAAGGCCGATGTACCGCTGGTGCTTACCGCCGGCACCGAACTGAAACTGGTCTACCCCCAGCCAAAGGCCATGCCGGACCGCTTCGAATCGCTCGATTTCCAGCATTTCTTCTTGCAACCGATGGATGGACCCGACCGGGAAGCCAACACCCAGGCCGCCATCCGATACTGCCTCGATCACCCACGCTGGCGGCTCAGCCTGCAAACCCACAAGATGACCGGCCTGCCCTGAACGGCGCTAACCCCGCCCGCGATAGCCGGAAACACCCTGCTCCGGCACCCACAACCCGGCCGGAACCTGCCCCGATTGCCAGAACACGTCGATCGGAATCCCACCGCGCGGATACCAGTAACCACCGATGCGCAGCCATTTCGGCGCCATTTCCGCGACAAGCCGCTGGCCGATGCCAACGGTCACATCCTCATGAAATCCGGCATGGTTGCGAAACGAGCCCAAAAACAGCTTCAGCGATTTCGATTCGACGATCCGGTCGCCCGGCGCATAATCGATGACGAGATGGGCAAAATCCGGGGCGCCGGTCACCGGGCACAATGACGTGAACTCCGGCACAGCAAACCGCACCAGAAAATCGGTCCCGGCCCTTGGATTCACGGGATAATCCAGAATCGCTTCGCTCGGCGATGCCGGCAGCGCCGAAACCTGGCCCAGGTGCAATGTGTCAGTCATGTGAAAAACTGTCGCCCTCGTCGCATCAGATTGGATGACTTGTGTGATGACATGGCGACTTGCCCTCACTATGTCACCCCCAACGATAGAATCGGGAGCGAACAATGAACCCCTTGGTGACGACAGAATGGCTCGCAGCCGAAATGGGCAAGAGCGATATTCGAGTCATCGATGCGACCCTGTTC
>JBBQPR010000131.1:0-3593 GCA_038217075.1 Sphingomonadales bacterium | reverse complement strand
ATTCGACCGGGCGCTGGATTACAAGGCGCCGGGGTTCGAGGCGGCGTTTGTGGAAGCCGCAGGCGGCGGGTTCGACATCATGTTCGACAATGTCGGCAATGCGATGATCGACATGGCGCTGCCCCATATGCGGCTGCGCGGACGCATCGTGGTTTCGGGGCAGGTGGCGGATTACAACACGCCGCCCGACCGGATTCCGGGATTGCGCAACACCCGCGAATTCATCGCGCGGCGGCTGCGCATGGAAGGGCTGGTGGTGTTCGACGACCTGCCCGAATTCGCCGCCGCACAGGCGGAACTGGCCAGCCTGATCAAGCAGGGATCGGTCAAATATCGCGAGGAAGTGTTCGAAGGGTTGGCGAGCCTGCCCGAAGCGTTTTGCGGGCTGTTCACCGGTGCCAGTTTCGGGCGGCGGGTGGTGCGGGTTTAGCCATCCCGCCATGTGCCCGGCGGGATGTCCGCGAGTGTCCAATCGCCGATGGACCAGCGGACGAGGCGCAGTGTCGGGTGGCCGATGGCGGCGGTCATGCGGCGAACTTGCCGGTTGCGGCCTTCGCGGATCGTGATTTGCAGCCAGCAATCGGGAATGCTTTTGCGGAACCGTACCGGCGGGTCACGGGGCCACAAGTCCGGCGCGGCAATGCGCTCGGCTTCGGCGGGCAAGGTCGGGCCGTCGTTGAGGGTGACGCCCTTGCGCAGCCGATCAAGCGCTGCCGGTTGTGGATCGCCTTCGACCTGGACGAGATAGGTTTTGGGCATTTTGAATCTGGGATCGGCGATGCGCGCCTGCAGCCGGCCATCGTCGGTGAGCAGCAACAGGCCTTCGCTGTCGCGATCGAGCCGGCCGGCGGGATAGACGCCGGGCAGGTCGATATGGTCCGACAAGGTGGCGCGCGTTGTCGGGCTGCCGCGATCGGTGAAGTGCGACAGCACGCCATAGGGTTTGTTGAACAGGATCAGCCGCGGCATCGCCGGTTACAGCACCATGTCATCGGTGGGCACGCCGAGCAGGATGCGGCCGGCCAGTTCCCAGGTCGGCGGCGCCACCATCATGTGCTGGGTGGCGACATGGGCATCGCGGAAGCGGCGTTGCAGCGGGTGGCTGGCATAGACGGCGCTGCCGCCGGCGATATCCCAGGCGGCGCGGGTCGCCTCCGCCGCGGTGCGGGTGAGGTGGGTGGCTGCAAGGCGCAGGCGGGCGCGGGCCTGGATATCGAGCCGCTGCCCGGCGCCGGCGAGCGCCCAGCCGGCGGCAATTTCGCGCTGAACAAGGGCGCGGGCGGATTCCAGCCCGGCATCGGCGCGGGCGTAATCGGCCTGCACAGCGCCGCGTTCGGACAGGGTGCGGGACGAGCCGGCGGATTTCTTGGTGGCGGCGAGGCTGCGCGCATCATCGAGCGCAGCGCGGGCGTTGCCGCTGGCGACCGCGGCGATGCCCAGCGCCAGCAGCGCGAACGGCGGGAAGGCGTAGAGCGGGCCATTGTGTTGCGGCGCGTCGGTGATGAACGAGACCGAGCGTTTTTGCGGCACGCGCAGCGCGGTCACGGCCATGTCGCCGGAACCGGTGCCGCGCATGCCGCTGGCATCCCAGGTATCGATGAGTTCGACATCGGCGCGCGGGAACACCATCATGCGGTGATCGGGGGCGCCGTTGGGCAGGGTGCGCAGCTTGCCATCATCGAAGATCAGCGCGCCGCCGACCAGCCAGTCGCAATTGGCCGAGCCGGAGGCCCAGGACCAGCGGCCGCTGACGATGAAATCATCGCCGTCGCTGATGGCCTTGCCCATCGGGGCGAACACGCCGCCGGTGATCGTCATCGCGTCGCCGAACACCTGGGTGGCGAAGGGTTCGGGCAGCCATGCCGAGGACAGCGCCGTGGTGCCGGCGATCATGGCGCACCAGCCGGTGGCGGCATCGGCGGCGGCGAGGATTTCCAGCGTGGCGAAGATGTCTGCCGGGGGCGCCTCGGCACCGCCAAGGGCGCGTGGTACCGCCATGCGGAACAGGCCGGCGGCGGCCATTTGCGCCGCAAGATCGGCGGGCAGCCGGCGCTGCGCCTCGGTATCGGCGGCGCGCGCGGCGATGATGGGGGCAAGGTCGCGGGCGGTGGTGAGCAGGGTCATGGGGGGAGTTTAAGGGGTTGCGGGGCGTGTGTCTGCATGGGTTTGGTGGTGGTGGCGGGGCGTGCGTCGACGCGCGATTGTCATGCCAGCGAAGGCTGGCATCCAGTCCTGGCGGCAGGGCGGTGTGTGGCGTCGGGGGGGGCGGGGCTTTCGGTGGGGCTGGATGCCAGCTTTCGCTGGCATGACAGGCTGGGGGTGGTGATGCCCGCCTCCGCCCCACCCCCGCGAGCAGGAGGGGAGAAGCGGCGATCTACAGCTTCAACAGGCTGGCGAGGTTGTTTTTCTGCATGTCGCTGGAGCCGCCGACGATCGGCATGCCGAGCAGATCGCGGACATGGCGTTCCATGTCGAAGGCGTCGGTGAGGCCATAGGCGCCCAGCACCTGCTGGCAGATCAGCGCGATTTCGACGCCGGTGTCGGCGACGAACAGCTTGGCCATGCTGGTTTCCACCGAGCACGGCCGGCCTTCATTGGCCAGCCAGGCGGCGTGGTAGAGCATATGGCGGGCGGCCTGCAGCTTGGTTTTGGCGGTGACCAGCTTGTGGCGGACGCTCTGGTGATGGGCGATGGGCTTGCCGAACTGCACGCGTTGTTGCGCATAGTCCCAGGCTTCGGTGAGCGCGGCGCGGGCGATGCCGAAGGCGACGGCGGTGATTTCGAGCTTTTCGACATCGAGCGCGCGGCCTGCGAGCATTTTCCAGCCCTTGTTCCACATTTCAGGGCCACCGACGATATTGGCGACGGGCAGCCGCACATTGTCGAAATACACATCCTGCGAGGCGGTATAGCGCAAATTGGCATGGTGGATCGGCTGCATGGTGATGCCGGGCGTGTCTGTGGGAATCAGCACGAAGGACAGGTTGCGATAGCGGTCTTCCGCCGGGCCGGAGCGGACCAGCGCATAGATGACATGCGCCCAATCGGCGCCGGAGCACCAGCGTTTGGCGCCGTTGATGACGATGGTGTCGCCCTCCATGGCGGCGCGGGTGGTGACGCTGGCGAGATCGCCGCCGACATCGGGTTCGGACAGGCCATAGGCGAAGAACAATTCGCCCCTGGCCAGGCGCGGCAGATATTCGGCCTTTTGTTCGGGCGAGCCGTTTTCCGACAGGTTCATGCCGCCATAAAAGGCGGTGTGGATGAACGGCCCGGCGAGGCACGGCCCGGCCATGGCGAGTTCGTCGATGACCGCGATGGCGGCGACGATATCCTGCCCGGCGCCGCCATATTCGGTGGGGACGGTGAGGCCGGTGAGGCCAAGCTTGTTCAATTCGGCATAGACATCGCGCGGCCATTGATGGGCACGATCCCAGGCGATGCGCGCCGAACGCGGTGCATGCTGCGCAACAAAACGCTGCAGCATGGCGCGCAGTTCGGCGACATGGCCGGGTTCGTCGGTGAAGCTTTGCAGGCTCATTCGCCGGTCAGCCGGGGTGTGCGCTTTTCGCGGACGGCGGCGACCGCTTCGG
>JBBQPR010000130.1:0-3884 GCA_038217075.1 Sphingomonadales bacterium | reverse complement strand
GGCTACGGTGGCCATTTTCTGGCCCAATCCGCCGTCGGGATTGCCGGAAAGGTAGAACGCCACCTTGTAAGCCTGGCCGATCACGGTCGTGAGCGACTGTGAGACGCTGCCGGCATTCAGAGCGGAAAGGTCGATCGACCGATTGCCGGCTTCAGCCTGCCAATAGGTGCCGATATAATCGACGCCAGCGCCGCCGACGGTCCAGCCGCTGATCGAGCTGCTATTGCCAGATGCGACCGTTCGGAACGATCCGGGCGCGATATCGAAACCCGCTTCGAAGCTGCCGTTGACGATTGTCGCGCCCGAGGCAGACGTGGCTGCAAAGGCAAGAAACGAAGCCAGAATGAGCGCTTTCATCGGTTGCTCTCCATTTCGTTTACCAACGAGTCGCAAGCGCAGTGCCAACGCGACTGACGATTTCATCCGATTCTCATTTTTACGCGATTTGCCCTTGCGGCGCTCATGGCCAGAGGGGGTAACCACTCTGCCCCATCGCCAGGCCGGCCTGGGAACCGATCGACCGGATCAAGGCATGGGCTGGCGTTGGCGGCGTCGCTCAGCCTAAGGTGCCAGCGATCCCCAACTGACCTTCCGGAGCCCCATGATCCTTCCAAGCTTTGTGGCAATTTTGCTCGCCACGCTCCCCGTTGCCGCCATCGCAGCGCCAATCGCCTATCCGCCGACAGCGACTGTGCCGCAAACCGACACCAGTTTCGGCGTGACGGTAAAGGACCCCTATCGCTGGCTGGAGGGCGATGTGCGGACCGAAAAGGCTGTCGAGGACTGGGTGACAGCCGAAAACAAGGTGACGCACGCCTATCTCGAAACCCTGCCGCAGCGCGACGCCATCAAGGCGCGGCTGACGCAATTGTTCGATTATGAACGCATTACCGTGCCGGTTTCGCGCGGCGGCAAGATCTTCTACCGCCGCAATTCGGGCCTGCAGAACCAGTCCGTGCTGCTCGTCGATGAAGGCGGCACCGCACCCCGGACGCTCATCGACCCCAATGGCTGGGCCAAGGACGGCGCGACCGCGCTGGCCGAATGGGAACCCAGCGACGATGGCGCCCGCATCGCCTATGCCATCCAGGATGGCGGCACCGATTGGCGATCGATCAAGGTGCTCGATGTGGCGTCCGGCAAGGATCTGCCGGAAACGCTGGAATGGGTGAAATTTTCCAAGATCGCCTGGAAGGGCGACAACAGCGGCTTTTACTACGCCCGCTATCCCGAAACGCCAGGCGGGCGGGATTTCCGGTCCGAAGTGCTGAACCACCAGATCTGGTTCCACAAGGCCGGCACGCCGCAATCGGGCGATGTGAAGATCTTCGCCACGCCCGACCACCCAGGCTATTACAACGAGGCCGAGGTTGGCGGCGATGGCCGCTGGTTGCTGCTGTTTTCCAGCACCGGGTCCGATTCCAGCTACGAAGTGCGGGTGCAGGACCTCGCCACGCCGGGCTCGCCAATCAAGGCGCTGGTGCCCGACCGGCAGTTCGACTGGCGCTTTGCCGGGGCAAAGGGTGACACGCTGTATTTCGTCACCAATGCCGGCGCGCCGCGCTATCGCATTATCGCCTTCGATCATGTCGCAACCGGCGATTCCGCCCCACGCGAAGTCGTGGCCGAAGGCGCCGACACGCTGACCGGCGCGCACATCATCGGCGACACCATTATCGCCTTGGCGCTGAAGGATGCCCAGACCGAAGTGCGCCGCTACACGCTCGCCGGCGCTGCCGATGGCGTGGTGGCGCTGCCCGGCATCGGCACGGCCAGCGGCTTCGACGCGGTGCCCGATACGGCGACCAGCTATTACGCCTTCACCAGCTACAATGTCCCCACCACCATCTATCGCTATGACGCTGCCACCAACGCCTCGACGGTGTTCGCAGCGCCCAAGGTGGCGTTCGATCCGGCCGATTTCGTGGTGACCCAGCAATTCTTCACATCGAAGGACGGGACCCGCGTGCCGATGTTCATCGCCCATAAAAAGGGCCTCGACCTGTCGAAAGGCGCGCCGACGCTGATGTATGGCTATGGCGGCTTCAACATCAACATGCTGCCGGCGTTCCAGGTCGATGCGATGGCGTGGATGCAGATGGGCGGCGTCTATGCCGAAGTGACATTACGCGGCGGCGGCGAATATGGCGCGGCCTGGCACGACAATGGCAAGCGCCTGAAAAAACAGAACGTCTTTGATGATTTCATCGCGGGCGGCGAATATCTGATCAAATCCGGCACCACGCCGAAACACGGCCTGGCCATCCAAGGCGGCTCCAACGGCGGTTTGCTGGTAGGCGCCGTGGTCAATCAACGGCCGGACCTGTTCGCCGCTGCCCTGCCCGCGGTGGGCGTCATGGACATGCTGCGCTTCCCGCTGTTCACCGAAGGCCGCACCTGGACCGACGATTATGGCGACCCGAAAGACGAGCCGCAGTTCCGCAACCTGCTGACCTATTCGCCCTATCACAACATTCGGGGTGGCCGCGATTACCCGGCAATCCTCGTGACCACCGCCGATACCGATGATCGCGTCGTGCCGGGCCACAGCTTCAAATACACAGCGGCGTTGCAAGCGGCAAAAATCGGCGACAAGCCGCACCTCATCCGCATCGAAACCCGCGCCGGCCATGGCAGCGGCAAACCGACATCCAAGCAGATCGAGGAAATCACCGACCTGTGGTCGTTCATCGGCTATTGGACCGGCCTGACGCGCAAATAGCGCAACCAAGACAAGTTCCTCCCCCTCTCCCGCTTGCGGGAGAGGCGAGAGACGGCAAAGCCGGCCCGGGTGAGGGTGTCTTCTTTCTTCGACACCCGGATGCACCTTCACCCGCAAGCGGGAGAGGAGGCACTTCAACCAACCTGCAAACAACCCTAGCCCGCCGCCAGCCTCGCCCGCACCTCCGCCGCAACCCCGGCATCACCCGCCGCAATCACCCGGCCATCGCTGCCCCGCCGCAGCGGACCGCCGGCCCAATCGGTCATCACCCCGCCGGCCCCGTTCACCACCGGCACCAGCGCCGCCCAGTCATGAATCTTCAACCCGGATTCAACAACAACATCGAGATGCCCCGAAGCAACCAGCCCGTAATTATGGCAATCACCCCCCAGCAACGTATCGCGCGCCGCCCGGCGCAGCCCGTCAAACCCCGCAACATCGCTGCCATCGAACAGCCAGGGCGCTGTCGTCGCAAGATGCGCATTGGCCAGCCCGCCGCAATGGCGAACATGCGCCGGATGGTCGTTGAAAAACGTCGGGCGGCCTACCGCGCCGATCCAGCGGTCACCGATGATGCATTGGTCGATCAGGCCGAGCACCGGCACGCCATCCTGCAACAGCGCAATCAATGTGCCGAAGATCGGCCGCCCGGCGACAAAGGCGCGGGTGCCATCGATAGGATCGAGCACCCAGACCCGCGCAGCATCGGCACGGTCGTCGCCATATTCCTCCCCGATCACGCCATCATCGGGGCGATATTGCGCCAGCCGTTCGCGGATGGCGGCTTCGGCGGCGCGGTCGGCGACGGTAACCGGCGAAAAATCCGCCTTGGTTTCCACCAGGAACGGCCGTCGGAAATAGGGACGTATGGCCTCCCCGGCCGCATCGGCGAGGTGCTGCGCCAGCGCGATATCGGCGGCGATGTCGTTGCTCATTTGCCGAACTCCGCCATTATCGCCGCACGATCCGCATCCAGCCCCGGCGCTGCGGGTCGAACGGCGGGGTCGGCATGGCCGGACAGTTTCACCGGGTTGCCCGCCGCCATCAACGGGCTGCCATCGGGAAAGCCGGTTTCGATGACCATGCCGCGCGCCCGCACCTGCGGATTGGCCAGCGCCTGCGCCACGTCATTCAACGGCCCGCACGGCACGCCGGCCGCCTC
>JBBQPR010000129.1:0-4156 GCA_038217075.1 Sphingomonadales bacterium | reverse complement strand
AACTGGTCCGATGTATCGGCGTGGCGCAACATCAAAGCCTCGCCATCTAGGTCTATCTCGAAACTGTCTGCGGTCACCGTGACCCGGAATGCGGCTTCGTCCAATTGCGGCGAGTGGTCCGCCAGCGACCAGTCGAAATAATCCGCCAATATCTCGCTGTCCGCCAGCGCCAGCTCGCCCTGCACCCACGCCATCAGGCGCGGCACCACGAACGGCTTGCCCTGTTCCGCCGGAGACGCTGTGTGCAGATGCTCGGCCTCGAACTTCGCCACGGCCTCGCGCACCGCCACCGCTGCGGGCTCGGGCAGCGCCGCATAAACCGCCGCCTTCTCCGCCTCACGCAAGAACCCGGTCACCGTGATGGTCGCCGTGCCGTCCGCGCTTTCCGCCACCGACACCCGCTCCGGCGCCGCGGCGCGCACCGCTGCAACCGCCGCCGCATCTACCGTCACCGCGACTTTGGTCGATGGCAGCGACCGCCGCCGTTCCCCCCACAGTCCGCCGCTATCATCGCCGGCCAGATGCGATTGCAGCTCGATGTTCGCCGCCGCTTCCTCCTCCCCAAAACCCATCTTCTCGACCATGCGGTCGCGCAGCGCGTCGGCGGCTTCCGCAAAGGATTTCGACACCAGATTGGCATAGGCCTTGTTGAGCACCGCCGCCTTGCGCCGCGTCGCATAGGGCATGCGCAGTACTCGGCCGAGCAACTGTTCGGCGTCGGTGGCGCTGCGGATATTGGCAACCGAACAAAACACATAGGCAAAGGAGCAATCCCAGCCCTCCTTCAACGCCTCCACGGTGATGACGAAATCGACCGGGCATTTGGGGTCGAACAGGTCGATCCCGTCCAGTTCGGTCTGCGTGCCCGTCGCAACCGCGATGCGGTTTTCGGCGATGCCGTGTACATCGATCAGGTGCTGGCGCAGCACCGCAACATTCACCTCGCGGTCCTTGTTCTCCGCCTGGAATAGCACGATGGGGCGGATATACGCCTCACGGTCGTTCGCCGCCGCCACTGCCAGTTCGGCGCGCCGCTCGATCGCGCCGGTTACCGCGGCTTCCCAACTGTCATGTTCTTCCAGGCGCACCGGCAACTTGATCATCGCCTCATCCTTCAATTCGGCGGCAGTGACCGAATGGAGGATGTTGCTGCGCTTCTGCGGGGTGGCGGTGAATTCGATGATGGCGATGGGCTGCACCCGGCCCTGCATGGTAGCCGACAGGTCGGTAATCGCCTTGTGCGCTTCGTCGACGATCATCAGCGGCTGGTTGATCCGCAGCAGATTGGCGAAGGAATAGCGGATGTCGTCCGCGTGCCCGCCGACCTTGGCCGCCAGTTCCGCACCCAGTGTTTCCAGCCCCGGCATTCGTTTTGAAACACCGGCAAAGTGCGATTCCAGATCCTCCTGATGATCGTAAACCTTGCGGCCTTCGGTCTTGTCGACCCGCAGCGTCTGGATCGTGCCAATGATGATGCAGACGTTCGATTTCAAATCCTGTGGGCGCACACGCGTGAAATCACCGATGTCGAAAATCTTCACCCGGCCATCAAAGGCGGCATTGAGCGCCTTTCGATACGGGTGGCGAGGGTTGTTCAGCGCCTCGACGGTTTGCGAGCGGATCATGTTGCTCGGCACCAGCCACAGCACCAAGGGATAATCGCGTTCAATCCACGCCTCCTTGGCCACGGCAATGGCGTGCGCCGCAAGCAAAGTCTTGCCGCCGCCGGTGGGCAGCCGCAGGCAGACATAGGGGGTGTCGGCGAGCCCCCCAAGCGGCACATAGGTGCCGCCATAACCGCGCAGGCGCTTCGCCTGTTCGGGTTCGCTGGTGATCGCGGCATAGGCGCTGGCGGCGCCGTGAACCCGCGCCGTTTCGAGAAAGCGACGCAGAATGGCGAGCGTCGCCTCCTGATATTTCTTCAGTTCCATCAGCGCGCCTTCACGTCATAGGGCGTCTGCTTGAACGTCACCCCTGCCACCCGGAGCGCTTCGGCGCCGATCCGGCTGGCCTCACCATAGATGGTCAGCGGGCCGTCGAAATCAGCGTCAAAGGCCTTGGCAGCAGCGCGGATGGTGGCCAGCGTCGCGCGGGTCAGCACATTCCCGCCGGCGGGGCGTTTGTCCCCCAAGATGCCGTTGTACAGCAGCGCGAGGCCACTTCCCGCGTGCACGCCCAGAAATGGCGACGCCGCCACCCCCGCCATCGGAACCAGATTTTCCGAAAACCAGATATGCGCCGCCAGCGCCGCAAAGCCGATGCCGGCGTTGATGCGGCCATCGGCATCGAAAACCGGCGCGCCGAGCCGGTAAAAGCCGAAGCCGCCGCCGCCGGTCCAGCCGACCGCCTTTGAAATGCCGCCCTGTTCGCCGGCAATCACCTTGGCGAGGCGCGGCGCACAATGCGTGACGGCATGGCCGCCCATTTCCACGCCGATCCAGCGCCGCCCCATCTTGTGCGCCACCGCCGCCGTCGTGCCGGAGCCGAGAAAGCTGTCGAGGACGAGGTCACTAGGTTCGGTAGCAATGTGGAGGATGCGTTTCATCAACGCTTCGGGCTTTGGAGTTCCAAAAACCGTGTCAGGGAATAAGATAACTGACTCTTTCTTGGCATCTTGCGTGTGCCCGACTTCCTCGTGCGACCAGAACGTCTGCGGCACCAAGCCATCGCGCACATTCATCAGAAACCGCTTCTCCTGCGGGATTGCAGTGCCCTCCCTGCCCCACCAAATCCTATTGTCGGCCGCAAATTCGTGAAACTTTTCCTCTGAAATCGCCCAATACCGTCCCTTTGGCGGGCCTTCGATCACACGGCCGCCGGGACTTGTAATCGAGTAGGTGCCCTTGCTGTAAAAATTCCGCGCGGATAAATCGCTGGTTTTCCACGGCCCTCTCGGATCGTTGTCCGGATTCTTGTACGCTTTGTCCTGCTTCTCGGTACGCGGCATCATATTTGGCACCCAGCCAGCGGCAGACTTGGCATAGACGAGGATATAATCATGGTCCTCGGAGAAGTGGCGCGCCGTGGATTTCGGCGAATAGTTCTTCCGCCAGATAATCGTGGACAGGAAATTCTGCCGCCCGAAAACCTCATCCATCACCACCTTGAGGTAATGGCCTTCATTGTCGTCGATCGACACCCAGATGCTGCCATCTTCCGCCAGCAAGTCGCGCAGCAGTTCCAGCCTCGGCCAGATCATCGCAAGCCACTGGCTGTGCTCCAAATTGTCGTCATAATGTTCGAACGCCGATCGCGTGTTGTACGGCGGATCGATATAGATGCACTTCACCTGGCCGCGATAGTAAGGCAGCAGCGCCTTCAACGCCTCCAGATTATCGCCTTCGATCAGCATGTTGCCGGCCGAAGCATCACTGGCGTCACCCACCGACAGCGACGCCTCGCGCGTCAACAGCCGATACGGCACGGCATCGGCAGCCCGCAAATCCCTATCCCGCGTCAACCAGTCCAGTGTCGGCAACCCGTCATCCCCCAAAAACTCACAGCCAGGCGCCAAAAATCCGCCGCCGCCTTGTCCTTTCGTATTGCCAGCAACCGACCCGACGGCGCAAGCAGCGATCCGCAAGCCGAGATCAGCCATCGCTTATCCCAAGGCATTGGGCTAGTTGCATTGGGCAGCTTCCCACTTGAATATACAACAGGTTCAATGCCTTATGGCTGTTTCAGTGTCTTGGGACATAGCAACCGTCTAAATCAGTATCCGTCATTCCAAGGCACAACGTTAAGGGTTTCCTTTCTGACCGTGATTGCATCCTTTCCGCCCGGAATCCTTATCATTTCCATTGGCTGGGGCGATCCCACCACGATCAGCCCCGACACCGATGGCATCGTCGAAAGGCCAAAGCGCTTCTGAAGATCGTCAGCATGGGTTCGCAGATAATCAACGCGTGTCAGGTGCTTCATCAAATTGTCTGGCTTGCCGTTCGATTTAGGCTTCCCCTGATACTCCGACAGGCGGCGGGCTGTTTCGCCAAGCGTCCTGCACATTTTCAGATCTTTGGCTTCGATCACCCACACCCTTGCCCGATCAGGCGAAAATACCAGCACATCTATGTCGCCGAGCCTTTTGACCTGATCAGTTCCTTTATGGTTCAGACACCATGTCATCTGCGCCGAGGAATGGGCGTCCATTCCCATT
>JBBQPR010000128.1:0-4201 GCA_038217075.1 Sphingomonadales bacterium | reverse complement strand
GACGAGCATCGCCACATGGCTGTCATGGCCACAGGCGTGCATGGCATTGGGCACGGTGGAGGCATAGTCCAGCCCGGTTTCTTCCGGCATCGGCAGCGCATCGGTATCGCCGCGCAACAGCACGGTGCGGCCGTTGTGCGGGCCCTGCAGCGTGGCTATCAGCCCGGTGGTCGAAGGCCCTTCGCGCCATTCCAGCGGAAGCCCGGCCAGCGCCGTGCGGATCCGGTCCCGCGTGCGCGGGTTGTGCAGGCCGATTTCCGGTTCGGCATGGATGGCGCGGCGCAACGCCACCAGGTCCGGCAGCAATCCGGTGGCTGCTTCCATGACGCTGTTCATTTGAAACTACTCCCGATCCGCACGCCGGCGATCCTGCTGGCGAAGCGCGCGCCTGTCGACCATAAACGCCAGCGGTGCGGCAATCGGGCGAGATCAAGCGATGGCGACGGCCGGCGATCCCTGGTGGAAGGGTGCGGTGATCTATCAGATCTACCCGCGCAGTTTTGCCGATTCGAACGGCGATGGGGTGGGCGATCTGCCGGGGATTACCGCGCGGCTGGATCACGTGGCGTCGCTGGGGGTGGATGGCATCTGGCTGTCACCGTTCTTTCAATCGCCGATGCGCGATTTCGGTTATGACGTTGCCGATCATTGCGCCGTCGATCCGCTGTTCGGCACGATCGGCGATTTCGACGCGCTGCTCGCCCGCGCCCATGCGTTGGGGCTGAAGGTCATCATCGATCAGGTTTATTCGCACACTGCCGATACGCACCGCTGGTTCGCCGCCAGCCGCGCCGACCGGCGCAACGCATTCGCCGATTGGTATGTCTGGGCCGATGCCCGGCCGGACGGGACGCCGCCCAACAACTGGCAATCGGTGTTCGGCGGCCCGGCCTGGACCTGGGATGCGCGGCGCGGGCAATATTATCTGCACAATTTCCTGTCGTCGCAGCCCGATCTGAATTTCCACAAACCGGCGGTGCAGGCGGCACAGGTTGATGTGGCGCGGTTCTGGCTGGATCGCGGGGTCGATGGCTTCCGGCTCGATGCGATCAATTTTGCGCTGCACGATGCCGGGCTGGCCGATAATCCGGCGCTGCCGCCGGGTGTCGGGCCGCGCACACGGCCGTTCGATTTCCAGCGCCATGTCCATAATCTGTCGCAGCCTGGGGTCGTTGATTTTCTGGAGAGCATCGCCGCGCTGGCGCGCAGTTATCCGGGTGATCGGTTCACCGTTGCCGAAGTCGTCGGGCCGCGTGCCGAGGCCGAGATGCAGCGCTATACCCAAGGCGAGCAGCGGCTTTCGACGGCCTATGGCTTCAACTTTCTCTATGCCGGGCGGCTGGATGCGGCGCTGGTGACGCGCACGCTCGATCGCTGGCCGGGGGCGCCGGGGGAAGGCTGGCCGAGTTGGGCATTTTCCAACCATGATGCGCCGCGGGTGGCCTCACGCTGGGCGGCGGATGGTGACAGTGATCGCATGGCGCGGCTGGCGATGCTGTTGCTGCTGACGCTGCGCGGCAATGTCTTTCTGTATCAGGGGGAGGAGCTTGGCCTGCCACAGGCCGAGGTGCCGTTTGACCGGTTGCAGGACCCCGAAGCGATTGCCAACTGGCCGCTGACACTGGGCCGAGATGGTGCCCGCACGCCGATGCCATGGGTGGGATCGGCGGCGTTTGCGGGTTTTTCGACGGTCGAGCCGTGGCTGCCGGTGCCGGCCAGCCACGCCGCCCGCGCTGTCGATGTGGCGGCGGCCGATCCGGATTCGATGCTGCACCTGACCCGGCGGTTGATTGCGCTGCGCCGCGACCGGCCGGCGCTGCGCAGCGGGCGATTTGCGGGGCTGGATTTGCCGGCGCCGTTGCTAGGCTTCGATCGCGGTGCGGGGCCTGGGCGGCTGCGGTGCCTGTTCAACCTTGGCGATACTGCGGTTGCCAACCCGCTGCCTGAGGGGTGGCGGGTGATTGCGGCGGTCAACGGTGCTGCGGCGGGTGATGCATTGCCGCCGCTGTCGGGGTTGGTCGCGGTTGGTTGATGCAGCAAGAAGCTGGGTCCCGGGTCGAGCCCGGGATGACCTATTGTGTCGGTCCGTTCGGCCCGGATTTTGCGCCGGCTGGCGGGGTGGTTGCTGCGTTGCCCAACACCACGCCGGCGACGGTTTGGCCGTACATCGAAAAGGGTGAATCGTGGAACGCGGTGCGCGCCGCCGCGACATCGCCGGTGAAGCGCGGGTCTTGCGGGCGGACCTGGCTGTCGATGAAAGTCGCCACGTCCCACGCCTGTTGCACGCTGAGGCTGCCGCCCTGCCCCAGCGGCATGTTGGCGTGGATGAACGCCGCCGCGCGGTCGATATTGGCCATGCCGGCGCCCCAATTATAGGATTGCGGGCCCCATAGTGGCGGGAATGGATCCTGCCCTTCCAGTTTTTGCCCGGCGCCATTGGGGCCGTGGCAGGCGGCGCAAACTTCGTCATACACCGCCTTGCCGCGCGCAAAATTCGCCGGTTGCGGGGGCGCGGCGATGGCGGGAAAGCCGCGGCCCGGCGGGGATTCGCCCACGGGCAGGCCCTTCGCCATGAAATAGGCATAGCTTTCGATGGCGATGAGTTCCTTCGATCCCAGCGGCGGCGGTGTGCCGTTCATGCTGTACAGGAAACATTCCTGGATGCGTTTTTGAAAGCTGTTCACCTCGGCGTTTTTCTTGCGATAGGCCGGGAAGTTGACGAACGCCGCCCATAGCGGCGAGGCGCCGGCCTGGCTGCCGGCAGCGAGATGGCAATTGGCGCAGCGCAGATTATTGCCGACGTTATACGGGGCCGTGGCCTTTGTGTCGGTCATCAAGCGGGCGCCGAGGCGGACCGCATCGCCGAAACCATCGGCCGGCGCGCTGGCCAGCGATTGCGGCGTGAAGGCCGGTGTCGGGCCGGCCATGGCGGCACCATATGCCGCGCCGAACAGAAGAATCATGCCCGTTGCGACACGCCATTTCATCATCAAACGCCCCCTGCCCTGACCATGGCTATCGCTTTGCGCTGGCCACCACCGTATCAATGCACGCATAGCAGATCGAGAGGGGAATATTCATGCGCAATTGGATCATGTTGACGCTGTTGGCCGGGGCGATTGCGGCACCGGCACTGGCGCAGACTGCGATGGCGGCGCCGGTGCCGGTCATTACGGGCTATGGCCGCATGGCCGAAATCACCGATCCGTTCCTCGCCCCCGATCCAAAGCTGCGGTATCGCGTGGTTTTCGAAATCCGGTCCGCTGCCGACAAGCCCGATGAAACCAACCACGGCCTTGAAAAAGTGGCGCGCTTCGTCAATTTGCTCGGCCATTCGGGCATCCGCCCACAGGCCGGGGATCTGGTCGCGGTGATCTATGGCCCGGCGGCGTCGGTGACGTTGACCGCCGCCGCCCATGCGGCGCATGAAAAGGGCGCCGCCAACCCCAATATCGAGCTTATCCAGAAGCTTACCGAGGCCGGGGTGAGCATCCGCCTGTGCGGCCAATCGATGGTCGGGCACGGGTACAAGCCTGCCGAGATCAACCCCAATGTGCATGTGGATACGTCTGCCATCACCACCATGGCGACGTTGCAGTTGCAGGGCTATGCGCTGCTGCCGGATTGAGAGGCTGTTCGGGTTGGCAGGTATTGGGGCCCTGTTGGTGGGGGGCAGGAACGCCTGATTTAGGGTGGGAAGCAGACATTCAAAATACTCAAGCCAAGAGGCAGCTTCTGGCCGCTTGCGGACTGACCGCTATTGGCCGAGGCTCCCAGTCTACCACCTCTACGGGTAAACTGTGCCAAATAAGAGCTGCACGTCACCCAGACTAGCCCAGCGTGGCTGTGGAGCTGCTCTGACTGATCACGAAAGTCGTGTCGCATAACTGTCTCTGACGATCTATTAAGCGTCAGGCTGGCGCAAAAACGTGAATTTTTCCATGCATAATCCGGTAGCCATACCCCATCGCTGTGGCCGCCGAGATAATTTTTTCAGTCGTCACGCCAGCAGTCAGGGACGTAATTGTACGATAGATTTCCCCTCCCGGCTTACTCAAGCTGACGTGCACCCCTGATTGGTACCGTTCAGAAGTAGAGTCCTTTGCTTTGATGGCTGATGGTTGATGTGATGGCAACGGGGTTGGGGGCATGCCCCCAACCCCGTTGGCCGGCGATCTCGGCGGGGGTGCGCCCGCCCAGT
>JBBQPR010000127.1:0-4519 GCA_038217075.1 Sphingomonadales bacterium | reverse complement strand
CGTGAAAGGATCAAACGACAGACCATCGAACATCGGCGCTTGCAGCACCGCAAACTAGCCGCCTAAAATCAAACCCCAGACGAGGCCAACCCTCCGATAATCCGCGCCCCACTTTGCGCCAAATGTTCTGACGACGGACAGTGCCTATAAACTGACGGGCTTTGCCATGGATACGGAACGCCAGACCGTCATTGCATCGGCGGTTTTCACCGGCACCCACAGCGGTCCGGATGGGCCGATGCCGCCGACCGGGATGCGCGCCGAATCCGACTATGTTTATATCATGCGCATGGAAGACGGGCGCGTGCGGCACATGACGAAGGTGTGGAACGACGGCTGGGCATTGAAGCAACTCGGCTGGGCCTAAACACCTGGCTTAACTTCGCCGCCAAGCTGTCCAGACAGGCGGGACCACATCAGAGCCGGACGAACCCAGCGCAGCCGGCTCAGCAAGAGCAGATCGCCGGGATATCGAAGGCGCTCGGCGGCCAGCGCTGCGACCTTTCCACAAGCCGCAGTCAATGTACGATGGCCTGGCGGTGACTTGGGCCAAACGGCTGCGGACGCTTCCCGGGTGATCACCAGCCCGCAGTGCATCATGGGTGGCGGCGACGTCTGGGCAATCGCATCGGTGGCTGGCGCGGTTGATAGTTTGTCGCAGGCCGCAACGCCTGTATCGATTGGTCCATAACAATGGACTGGGGATCGACATGCACTACGCCGAACTGAAGGCGGCGCGGGCGGAATTGACCGGCGCGGGCGGTGCGTACGAAATCGTCGAGGCCGATGTGCTGGGCAATCGGCTGCGCACCTACAAGAACGCCCTGCCCAATGTGCGGGCGCTGTGGCTGTCGACCATGCAGTTCGCCGACCGGCCCTATCTTGTTTATGGCGACGAGCGGCTGAGTTATGCCGAGGCGCACGCCAGGGTAGGTGCTGTGGCGGCGTGGATGGCGGCGCAGGGCGTCGCGCCGGGTGACCGGGTGGCCATCGCCATGCGCAACTATCCCGAATGGATGCTGATTTACTGGGCCTGTGTGTCGTGCGGCATCGCCGTTGTCGGCATGAACGCCTGGTGGACGCCCGAAGAAATGGCCTATGCGCTGGCCGATTCGGCGCCGAAAATATTGTTTCTGGACAGCGAGCGGTTGGCCCGCGTGCTGGAGCGCCCGGCGATGGCCGATGGCATCACCCTGGTTGGGGTACGAATTGCCGGTGCGCCGCCGAATGTAACGCCTTGGGCCGACGTGGTTGCCCATGGTGGCGCGATGCCGGCGGTCGATGTCGATCCCGATGCCGATGCCTGCATCTTTTACACATCGGGCACCACCGGCAATCCCAAGGGTGCGCAGCTTACCCACCGTGGCTGCATCGCCAATCTTTACAACATGTTGTATGCTGGCGCCTCGGCTGCGCTGGCGGTGGAGCGGGCCACCGAAATTGCCCCGCCGGCGACCCCGCCAACGCCGGTGACGATGATCACCACGCCGTTGTTCCATGTCACCGCCAATAATTGCGGTGCCTACGTCACCACCGCGGCGGGCGGCACGATGGTGTTGATGTATCGTTGGGATGCCGGCGAAGCATTGCGGTTGATCGCTCGGGAAAGGGTGACCGGGATGAGCGGCGTGCCGGTGATGGCGCGCGAACTGATCAACCACCCGGATTTCGCGACGACCGACCTGTCCAGCCTGACCGCGCTGGCCGGTGGCGGTGCACAGGTGCCGCCCGACCTGGTGCTGAAGATCGAGGAAAAAGTCACCACCGCCCGCCCCGGCACCGGTTATGGCATGACCGAAACCTGCGGGATCATCACCTCCATTTCGGGCGATTTCTTTGTCGACAAGCCCGACAGTGCCGGCCCGGCCATGCCCTGTTACGAGGCCAAATGCGTCGATGATGATGGCAATGAGGTGGCACCCGGGGCCGTTGGCGAGTTATGGGTAAAGGGTGCTGCGGTCATCAAAGGCTATATCAACCGCCCCGAGGCCACCGCAGCAACGATCACCAACGGCTGGCTGCACACCGGCGACATCGCCCGGATCGATGAGAATGACTTCATCTATATCGTCGACCGGAAGAAGGACATGGTGCTGCGCGGCGGCGAGAATGTCTATTGCGCCGAGGTCGAGGCGACCATCTACCGCCATGGTGCGGTCGCCGAATGTTGCGTGTTCGGTGTGCCCGATATGCGGCTGGGCGAGGAAGTCGGCGTGGCATTGGTGCTGAAGCCCGGCGAAAGCCTGAGCGATGTGGAGTTGCGCGCGCATTGCGCGGCGATTTCGGCCAAATACAAGGTGCCGCGCTATGTCTGGTTCCTGGATGAATCATTGCCGCGCAACGCCAGCGGCAAGTTCCTGAAGCGCGAATTGCGCGACCGGTTGAGCGCGACGGTGGCGGCCTGAACGGTCACTCAGGCGGTCAGGACAGGCCTTCCAGCCGGTAGAAGCGAGCGGCGGTGCCAGCGAACAGCGCCGCCTTTTCATTCGCCGAAGCACCGGTGGCGAGGCGCTTGAAGGCGTTCCACAGCACCGCATAATCCGCGCCCCAGCGATCGACCGGGAAATTGCTTTCGAACATGCAACGCTCTGGCCCGAAGGCTTCGATGCAGGTTTCGATCCACGGCCGCCACATGTCGGCAAGCGTCGCGGAATCCGGGCGCGCATCGGGCCCCATGCCCGGAAAGCCGGCGAACGGCATGGCGAGCCCGCCCAGTTTCATGCAGACGTTCGGGCAAGCGGCGAGCGCGCGGATTTGCGCCGCCCAGCCGGCAAAGCGGGCGTCGCGCTGCCCGGCATAATCGGCGATGCCAACCGGCGTGCCGACATGATCGAGCACCATCGCGACATCGGGAAAGGCCCGCGCCAGATCGACGAATCCGGCGAGTTGCGGTTCGAGGATCCACATGTCGAGCGACAGGCCGCGGCTGGCGAAATGGCCAAGGGCAGCGCGCACCGCCGGATCGGCGCAGCGGTCCGCCCCGGCGTTGACCAATGGCCCCAGCACCGCCGGGTCGGCATCATGCGCCATCATGTGGCGGATGCCGCGAAAGCGACCGCCACCGGCCACCAGATGCGCATCGAGCACCGGCGCCACCGCGTCACCCAGCCCCAGGTCGGCATGGCCGACGATGCCGGCACAGGCACGGAACGGGCCATAGATACCGCTTGCCGACATGGCGGCGACGCCATTGACGAATTCGGTCTCGCCCACCGGTTTCAGGGCGTCGGGGCCATCGGCGCGGTAAAAGGCACCGCATTGGACATAGACGCTGGCGACAACATTATGGCCGCTGCCGACATCGGCGAGCAGTTCATCGAGCAGATAGCGCGGGGTCTGCCGGATTATGGCTTCGAACGGGTGGGTGGCCAGCGGCAATTGCAATAGAAGCCCGCTGCGATCCCACAGATGGTGATGCGGATCGATGATGGGCAGCGATGGCTCGATGATCGCTTCGGTCATGTGCCTGCCTCCCGGCGCGGTTGTGAATTGCTGTGGTGGTCGATCAGTCGCCGACGCTGGTCGTCATCCGGTACAACAACCAGAGCAGGAAGATGTTGAGCATCGGGGCCACGGCGCCAAGCGTCGCTCTTTCACCCGCCGCGCCCGTCGCCAGAAGCCGGTTCCACGGCCGGCCGAGCGGCACCAGGAAATCGGTGGCGAGCGCCTGATTTGCATGGCCCAGCAACCCGATCGTTCCCGATATCAACATCACAACGGCGGCAAAATAGGCCGAAATATAAGCCCCCAGTACAATCAATGTGAGCATCTTCATCTGTCCTGCATCCCCCCAGGCAGCCTGTGATCAACAGGATCGTCGCAGCGTTGATGCCCGGCTACATCGACGACGGCGTTTTGCCAAGATCAGGCTCCATATGCCCCACGCCCGACCCCGGCTAACCCTGATGAGAAAACATGTTCCGCCGAGGCCTGGCTGTCAATGCGCGCGCCATATGTCTGGCGTCACGCCATCTGGGCGCCGCGCACCAGCCGTCCGGGCAGCGCGCCGCTGGGCACGCCATCGCGATAGGTGACGGCGCCGCTTTTGATGGTGACGGCATAGCCGCTGGCTTCCTGCCGCAACCGCTTGCCGCCGGCGGGCAGATCCCGCACCATGGTCGGCGCGTGCAACCGCAGCCCGGCCAGATCGATGATGTTGATATCGGCCTTGCAGCCAATGGCCAGCCGGCCGCGATCGTTCAGACCCACCGCCCGCGCCGGCAGGCTGGTCAGCGCCTCGATGGCCTGTGGCAGCGCAACGGCCTTGTCGGGTGCGGCATCGCGGACGAATTTTTCGAGGAAAAAGGTCGGGAAGCTGGCGTCGCAGATGACGCCATAATGCGCGCCGCCATCGCCAAGCCCGAGCACGGTATTGGGGTGGACGCACATTTCGCGCGCCGCATCGAGGTTGCTGTCGCGGTAATTGGCGCCCGGCAGGAACAGGATCGAGCGGCCTTCGTCTTCCAGCAGCAGGTCATAGGCGCGTTCGGCCGCCGTGATGCCCAGCCGCGCCGCCTCG
>JBBQPR010000126.1:0-4601 GCA_038217075.1 Sphingomonadales bacterium | reverse complement strand
GGGCGTTGCGGCCTGGCCGGCGATGTGCAGGCCCTGCGGGATGAGTTCGCGTTCGATTTCATACAGCCGGGCGGCGAGCGCGGCGATGTCGCTGCCGTCCAGATCGAGCGCTTCGGCCTGTTCGGCGATGATTTCGGCGAGGCTTGCGGTTTCCTCGCTGCCCGGATCGGCGCCGCGCCAGCGATCAACGCTCGCCTTCAGATCGGCGAGGCCCTTGTAGACGCCGGAATTGGTCAGCGCCGGGGTCAGGTAGCTGACCAAGGTTGCCGCCGAGCGCCGCTTGGCGAGCACGCCTTCGGACGGGTTGTTGGCGGCGTAGAGATAGATGTTGGGCAGATCGCCGATCAGCCGTTCTGGCCAGCAGCTGGCGGTGAGGCCGGTCTGTTTGCCGGGCATGAATTCGAGGCTGCCATGGGTGCCGAAATGCAGCACGGCATGGGCGCCGAAATCGTCGCGCAGCCAGCGGTAGAACGCCATGAAGGCGTGGGTGGGGGCGAAACGGCCGTCGAACAGCAGCCGCATCGGATCGCCTTCATAGCCGAGCGCCGGCTGGATGCCGATGAAGACATTGCCGAATTGCGCACCGAGCACGAACACCGATTGGCCGTCCGACTGGAACTTGCCGGGTGCCGGGCCCCATTCGGCCTCTATTTCAGCAAGGAATGGCTCGTTGGCGACGATGGTTTCGGCGCTGACCCGGGCATGGACATTGGCTTCGGTGCCATGGCGCGAGGCATTGCCATTGAGGATGCGGGTGCGCAGTTCATCGACGCTGGCCGGGATTTCGACCTGATAACCTTCGCTGGCCAGCCGTTTCAGCGTGGCGTGCAGCGATTCGAACACGCTGAGGAATTGTGCCGTGCCGGCGGCGCCGCCACCGGGCGGGAAGTTGAACAGCACGATGCCAATGCGGCGTTCGGCTTCGGCAGCGCGGCGCAGATCGACCAGCTTGACCATGCGCGCCGCCATGGCTTCGGCGCGTTCCGGGCAGCTTTGCATGGCGCGCACCGGGCCGCCGGTGGCCCAGGTGCAGCCGCGCGAACAGCCGGTGCAGGCAGCATCGGTGCCATCCGAACGGCCGCCGAACACCATTGGCGCGGTGCCGCCATCGAGTTCGGGGATGGCGATCATGATGGTCGATTCGAGCGGCAACAGGCCCTGGCGATTGGCGCCCCAGCCTTGCAGCGTCTGGAATTCGACGGGGTGGGCGGCGATATAGGGGCGATCGAGCCGGGCCAGGATGGCTTCGGCAGCCGCCGCGTCGTTATAGGCAGGGCCGCCGACGAGGCTGAACCCGGTCAGGTTGACGACGGCATCGACGATAGGCTTGCCGTCCCTGAGGAACAGCGCCTCGATCGCCGGGCGCGAATCGAGCCCGCCGGCGAAGGCCGGGATGACATTCAGGCCGCGGGCTTCGAGCGCGCGGATGACCCCGTCATAATGATTGGCGTCCTTGCCCAGTACATAGGAGCGCAGCAGCAGCAGCCCGATGGTGCCGGTAGCGGCATCGCGCACCGGCAGTTCGGCGACGCTGGTGCCGATCCGGTCGGCCAGATCGGGGTGATAGACGCCGACATCGGGGTATTCGCGCGGCAGATCGGCCTTGTTGGCACCGCGCAGCGCCAGCCGTGGCCCGGCGGCGTAGCGATCGACGAGCGCCAGCACCATGGCAAAGACATTGTCGTCGGACCCGGCCAGCCAATATTGCAGGGTGAGGAAATAGGCGCGTACGTCCTGCGCGGTGCCGGGCACCCATTTCAACAGCTTGGGCAGGCGGCGCAGCACCGCCATCTGGGCCGCACCGCTGTTCGGCGCGCCGGATTTGGAGGAGCCGCGCAGTTTCTTCAGCCAGCCCAGCGGGCCTTTGGGCGGCGCATCCATGCGGTAATCGCCCATACGCGTCAGTTTGACGATCTCGCTGGCCGACATCAGGTTGACCATCGCGTCACAGTCTTCGCGGCGGGCTTCCAACGCCGGCTTGATGGCGCGGATCTGGTCTTCGAGAAAGATCATCGAGGTGAGGATGATGTCCCCCGTGGCGACATCGGCGCGGGCGGCATCGAGCTTGCCCGGCTGTTCCCAATCGGCGGCGGCGTGGAAAGCGATGCTGATTTCGGGCTGTTCGGCGGCAAAGCGGGCGCGAGCGCGCTGGACAGCGCCCGACAGGTGATTGTCGAGCGTGAGGATGACGACGCGTACCGATGGGGTGGGGCCAGTGCCGGGCGTGGCAGCTGTGCCGGGCGTGCCGGATGGAGGCGTATCAGCGCGCATAATGGGCCTTTGCCTCGTACAGGGTTTCGACCGAGATGCTGGTGATGCCCTTTTCGGCGGCATAGCGTTCGGTGTTCTTCCTGGCCTTGCCGCGCACGAAGAACGGGATTTTCTGCAGCTCGCGGGTTGCGTCTGCGGACCAGACGTCGGTGCTGCCCGCTGCGATGTGCGCGGGTGCTTCGGCGACGAGGGTGGTGGTTTCGGCGCTCGACTCGGCGTCCCCGGCGTCTCCTGCGAGCGGAGCAGGCGCGGCGGGCGACGCGGCACCATGGCCGCCAAGGTGGCTGGCGCCGGCGCTGTCGGAAAATTCGAAATCGTCGCGGAACATGGTGAGCAGATGTTCCTCCAGCCCCATCACCAGCGGGTGCACCCAGGTATCGAAAATGACATTGGCGCCCTCGAAACCCATTTGCGGGGAATGGCGGGCCGGGAAATCCTGAACATGCACCGGGGCCGAGATGACAGCGCAGGGCAGGCGCAGCCGCTTGGCAATGTGGCGCTCCATCTGGGTGCCCAGCACCAGCTCGCAATTGGCGGCGGCGATGGCGTCCTCGACGACCAGATAATCATCGGTGATCAGCGGTTCGACGCCATAAAGCGCGGCGGCGGTGCGGATGTCACGGGCGAATTCGCGGTTGTAGCAGCCAAGGCCGACGACTTCGAAGCCAAGCTCGTCACGGGCGATGCGGGCGGCAGCAACGGCATGGGTGGCGTCGCCGAAGATGAAGACGCGCTTGCCGGTAAGATAGGTCGAATCGACCGAGCGCGACCACCAGGGCATGCGGCCGGCATCGGGATCGACGGGGGCCGCGACACCGGCGATCTGGCATACCTCTGCGATGAAGGCGCGGGTGGCGCCGACGCCGATCGGCACGGTCTTGGTGGATTTCTGGCCGAAGGTCTTTTCCAGCCAGCGCGCGGCTTCGTGGCCGACTTCGGGGTACATCAGCACGTTGAAATCGGCCTCGCCGAGCCGGACGATGTCGGCTGGCGTCGATCCCATCGGTGCCGCGACATGGACATCGACACCAAGGCCATCAAGCAGCCGGGTGACTTCCACGACATCGTCGCGGTGGCGAAAGCCCAGCGCCGTCGGCCCGAGCAGGTTGGCGCGCGGGCGGCGGCCTTCCTTCGGCGGTGCCTTGCGGGACTGATCGGCGAGTTGCCGGACGATCTGGTAGAAGGTTTCGGCGGCGCCCCAGTTTTCCTTGTGGCTGTAGCTGGGCAATTCGAGCGGGATCACCGGGCAGGGCAGGCCCATGGTCTGGGCAAGCCCGGCGGGGTCATCCTGGATCAGTTCGGCGGTGCAGGACGCGCCGACGATCATCGCCTGCGGCTGGAACCGGGCATAGGCTTCACGGGCGGCGCGCTGGAACAGTTCGGCGGTATCGGTGCCAAGATCGCGGGCCTGGAAGGTGGTGTAGGTGACGGGCGGGCGTTCGCCGCGCCGTTCGATCATCGTGAACAGCAGATCGGCATATGTATCGCCCTGCGGCGCGTGCAGCACATAATGCAGCCCCTTCATGCCGGTGGCGACGCGCATGGCCCCGACGTGCGGCGGGCCTTCATATGTCCAGACGGTGAGTTGCATCGCTTACACCGTCAGCCGGTCGCGGCGGACCAGCGGCCGCGCGAACAGTTCTGCAAGATCGCCGGCATGTTCAAAGCCATGGACCGGAGAGAATACCAGCTCGATCGCCCATTTCGTCGAAAGCCCTTCCCTTTCGAGCGGGTTGGCGAGGCCGAGGCCACATACCGTAAGATCCGGCCTGGCGGCGCGGACCCGGTCGAGCTGGCGGTCGACATCCTGGCCTTCGCTGATCTGCACATCGGCAGGCAGCGCGGCGAGGTCGTCAACAAGGTGGCCGCGGTGGAGATAAGGCGTGCCGACCTCCACCAGCGTCATCCCGAGTTCGTTATGGAGGAAGCGCGCCAGCGGCACTTCCAGCTGCGAATCGGGCATGAAGAAGATCGATTTGCCGGCGAGCCGTTCGGCCTGGCGGGCGATGGCTTTTTTGGCGCGTTCGCGGCCCGGGGCGACGACTCGGTCGAAATGCGCCATGTCGATGCCGAATTCGATGGCGGCGGCGCGCAGCCAGTTGGTGGTGCCTTCGGCGCCGAACGGGAACATGGCGGGCAGATGGACGGCGCCTCGGGTTTCGAGCGCGCGGGCGGTGTCGCCAAGGAATGGCTGGGCGAGCAGGAAACGGGTGCCGGGGCCGATGGCGGGCAGATCCTTGGCCCGGCGCGGCGGCAGCGTATCGACCCGGGCGATGCCGAGTTCCTTGAAAAGCCGGCGGAACTGGTCCTCGACGATGTCGGGCAGCGAG
>JBBQPR010000125.1:0-4795 GCA_038217075.1 Sphingomonadales bacterium | reverse complement strand
TGCGGCTTCAATCGGCAGCAAGCCCCTCAAAACGCGCCATTCCGCTTCGCTCAGATCGCCCCGGCTCAACATCGCCTCCAAAAGGAAGCCTTGAATCAACCACCGAGTCCCGCGTCAACCAATTTGTCCACGCCGCCTAGTGCCGCCTCCGCTCGTCACTCAACGCCGAAATCATACAAGCGCGCCGTGAGCGCGCCGCCGCCTCCCGAAACATTGCCGCCGGTCAGCGACTGAATGAAGCCATATTCGCCGGCAGGCAGATCGATTCCGGGGACCACCTTAAAAACGCCGGGGCGGACGAGTTCAGAATTGAACGGGATACGGTCCTTGTCCATCACGCCTTGCTTGGCCCCGGCAATGTTGAGGCTGCCAACACGCGCCTCGCGTGCATTTGTTTTTTCATTGAAGCGCACAAGGCTGAGCTCGGCTGGCGAGGTCGTCAGCGCGCCAGCACCGCTGATCCAGACGCTTGGACCGTTGCTTTGCAGGCCGCGAGGCACCGATTCATCGAAGTAAAAGTAGAAGACCGGGCGCGAAGTTGCCGACCGGATGCGGGCATTGGCACCTGGAATCGTCGCCTTTACACTGGCTGAAGCAATTCCGCCCGTAAGCGCATAACCCAGTATGCCACCAGTCTTTGCTTGGTTGGACGAAGTTGCCATCATCCGACTCATCCGCTTGTCCTTCTCGCCAAACATATAGACGCCAGGATAGTGTGGAACCGCCAAGTCGGCCGCGTCGGTTGAGAACTCCAACGGCGCAGCAGCCTGTGCTGGCGCTAGCATCGCCGCCATGACTGCACCAGAAACGCCCTTGTTTTTCAACTCGATAAGCTTATCGGTCGAGAGATCAAAATTGGGCTTCGACGCCCGAATCTTGGCGATGACGGCTTCATCAGGCAAGCCAGCAGCCAAAAGCCTAAAGACTGTCGCATTGTCGATCGTTTCGACTGTCGCAGCCGTGGCGGTTTGCGCAGTCGCCAAGGAAGCAGGCACAATCGCCATAGAAATCAGAGAGATTGAGAAAATCAATTTCCTAGCCGGTGAATTCACGCTTTTTGCCCCACATTTCGCTTCGCCCGGTTAGGCTTTTAAAGCTTCACCCTCAACAAACAAGATCGAATGAATATTGAGCGATCGATACGGAGATTACGGCTTTATCGCGATCATCGGCATGGGCCGTACTTATGCTCCTGCGCCGCGAGCATTCGTACGCAGGCAGCTAAACTATTGTGCGCTCAGGCGCGCCATAACAGTTCCAGCCTCAATCTCGATCCTCGGTGCCGGGGCCAGCCTCAGCCCGCGGCCGTCGCTGCTGCGACCGGTGGCGGCGTTGAAGCGGTAGCCGTGCCAAGGGCAGGTGAGGCAGCCGGTGGCGTCGGGTGGGGCATCGAGGGGCCCGAGCCAGTGCGGGCAGGTGTTGCTGTGGGCGATGAGTTGCCCTGCATGTTCGATCAGGCGGAAGCGGTTCGGGCCGAAATCGAAGCTGAACGGCAGGGCGGCGCGGACGTCTGCTTCGGGGCCGAGGTCCAGGCGGTCCGGCGTCGGAACGCGCGGGCGCGGGGCGAGGGCTGCCTCGCGGGCCTGCATCATCGCTTCATCTTCGTCCCACAGGCGTTCATAGATGGCGACAAAGCCGCGACCGATCAGTTCGAGCCGCTGTGGGTCGGTTTCGGGGACATGATATTCGACGCGGACGCCGGTTTCATGCGGGCCGCGCACGGTCAGGGCGACGCGGATTTCGGAACTTGTGCCCGGCCCCTGTTCGGTGACGACGCGATAGCCGCTGGTATCGGGCGCCATGTGGAGTTTGAGCACTTGCGCCGCGCGGGCGTCGCCGGGCTGGTTGACGATGCGCACCCGCCAGCCATCGGCATCGCTGTCGATCAGCTGACAGGCGGCAAAGCTGCTGGCGTGCAGCGCCGGAAGATGTTCCCAGTCCAGCACATTTTCGCGAATGCGGGCGAGGCTCGCCCCAACCTCGCGGGTATAGACCCCGGCGAGGCGGATGCTCACCGGCCGCGCTTCCGTTTCTTGCCGCCATCGGCCTCGAACAGCCCGGCCAGCTGTTCGATGATGGTGCCGCCCAATTGTTCGGCGTCCATGATGGTGACGGCCTTTGCATAATAGCGCGTCACGTCATGGCCGATGCCAACCGCGATCAGTTCGATGGGCGAGCGGGTTTCGATATGTTTGATGACCTGGCGCAGATGGCGTTCAAGGTAATTGCCTGTGTTGACGCTGAGTGTTGAATCATCGACCGGCGCGCCATCCGAAATCACCATCAGAATGCGGCGATCCTCGCGGCGGGCCAATAACCGATCGTGCGCCCACATGAGCGCCTCGCCATCAATATTTTCCTTCAACAGCCCTTCGCGCATCATCAGGCCAAGGTTCTTCCTCGCCCGCCGCCATGGCGCATCGGCCTGTTTGTAGATGATGTGGCGCAGATCGTTGAGGCGGCCCGGCTTGGGCGGGCGGCCATCGGCGAGCCATTTTTCGCGGCTTTGCCCGCCCTTCCAGGCGCGGGTGGTGAAGCCGAGGATCTCGGTCTTCACGGCGCAGCGTTCCAGCGTGCGGGCCAGAATATCGGCGCAGATGGCGGCGATGCTGATCGGCCGGCCACGCATGGAGCCGGAATTGTCGATGAGCAGCGTCACCACCGTATCGCGGAATTCGGTATCGCGTTCGACCTTGTAGCTCATCGCATAGGACGGGTTGGTGACGATGCGCACCAGCCGCGCCGCATCGAGCAGCCCTTCCTCCTGATCGAAATCCCAGCTGCGGTTCTGTTGCGCCATCAGGCGGCGTTGCAGGCGGTTGGCGAGCTTGGTCACCGCCGACTGCAGCGGCACCAGTTGCTGATCGAGATAGGCGCGCAGCCGGGTCAGTTCCTCGGCATCGCACAGATCCTCGGCGCCGATCACTTCATCATTGGCGCGGGTATAGGCCTTGTAGTCGAAATCATTGGGCAGGTCCGACATCGGCGCATTGGGCCGCCAAGGGGTCATGCCTTCCTGGCCGTCGTCACCCATTTCGGCTTCGGAGACCATGTCGCTGTCCATCTCGACTTCGCGGCTTTCGCTGGAATCGCTGTCGTCCTGCGAATCCTCGGGCCGGGATTCAGTCGACTGGTCCTGGCCGCCCGCGTCCTGTTCGGCATCCTCGCCATCGTCGCCGGGCTGTTCTTCCTCCTGCTGGTCCTCGGCGTTGTCGCCATCCTCAGGCTCGGCATCCGGATCGGCGGCGAGGCCGAGATCGGACAGCACGCGGCGCATGACCTGGGCGAAGGCGGCCTGATCGCCGAATGCGGTGGTGAGTTGATCGAGATGTTCGCCGGCGCGCGCCTCTATATCGTCGCGCACCAGTTCCATGGCAGGCTCGGCGATGCGCGGTACCGGCTGGCCGGTCAGCCGTTCGCGCACCATCAGGCCAAGCGCGGTGGCCATCGGTACTTCTTCGGCGCTGCGGGCGCGCACGATCGGATCAGCGCGGACCCTGGTTTCGGTCATGCGATCGAGGTTTTTGGCGACGCCGGCCATTTCGGTGGCGCCGATGGCTTCGATACGCGCCTGTTCGACGGCGTTCCAGATATCGCGGGCAAGGCCGGGTTCCGGTTGATCGACGCCGTGCAACCGCGGATCATGGTGGCGTTTGCGGAGCGCAAAACTGTCCGCCCAGCCGCGCACTTCGGCCACCTGTTCGGCCGCCAACGCGCGCCCTGGCTGCGGCACCCGCGCCTGCCCGCCGACGAAACTTGGCTTGTCGGCGGTATAGGCCAGCTCGATTTCCGGATCATGCCCCATGGCACGCAGGGCCGCGGCGACGGCGGTGCGGAAATCTTCGACGGGGTTTTCAGGTTGGGACATGATTTAAGGGGCCAAACTCCCCTCTCCCCTTGAGGGAGAGGGGTGGCGCGCAGCGCCGGGGTGAGGGGTTTGGAGCAGCGTCATGATCTTGCGATAGACGTTCGAAGGCTGGTCGAGCACATCGGCATTGGCAAACCGCAGCACCCTGTAGCCGGCATTTTCAAGCCATGCCGTCCGCCGGGCGTCATAGGCTAGGGTGTCGGCATGGCCCTTGCCATCAAGTTCAATGACCAACGCGGCGGCGGCGCAATAGAAATCGGCGATGAACGGCCCGATCGGCTGTTGACGGCGAAAGCGCGCGCCCAGTTTTCCGGCGCGGACGATATCCCACAGCGCGCGTTCCGCCGGCGTTGCGTCGGCGCGCAGCACTTTGGCATTGGTCAATGTCTGCTTTTGGTATTGCGGGGTTGGCATTTTGGTCCTTCCCTCTCCCCGGCGCTGCGCGCCACCCCTCTCCCTCAAGGGGAGAGGGGAAGGCAGGATGATTGCTATTTCCGCGCTTTCACCACAATGCTTTCGGGCAATTCCTCGCCGAAGACACGCTGGTAATATTCGGCGACGATGCCGCGTTCGGCTTCGTCGCATTTGTTGAGGAAGGTCAGGCGGAACGCAAAGCCGATGTTGCCGCTAAAGATGCTGGCGTTCTGGGCCCAGGTGATCACCGTGCGCGGGCTCATCACTGTCGAGATGTCGCCGCCGATGAAGCCGGCACGGGTCATGTCGGCCACCTTGACCATGTTCGACACCGTCTTGCGGCCTGCATCGGTATCGAACGCCTTTTCCTTTGCAACGACGATGGCGCATTCGGTGTGGTGCGGCAGGTAATTCAACGTGGTGACGATGCTCCAGCGGTCCATCTGGCCCTGGTTGATCTGTTGCGTGCCATGATACAGGCCCGACGTGTCGCCGAGCCCGACCGTGTTGGCG
>JBBQPR010000124.1:0-4795 GCA_038217075.1 Sphingomonadales bacterium | reverse complement strand
GTTGAGCGCATCGGCGCGCCAGCCGACGCGGCGGGCCAGCGCCACATACAGGATGGACAGCGCCACCGGCAGGCCGCGGCCGCGTTCGACAATGGCGATCAGATCGGCGTTGAGCGGGTTGTCATAATCATCGGTGGCGCCGGTCAGCCCGGCTTCGCCGGCGATCAGGCCGGACAGCCGCCGCGCCCGGCCATTGCCCGAAACAGGGGCGGTATCGCGTTGCAGGGAAATGGCCCAGCCGCTGACCAGCCGCCGCAGCCGCGCCGGATCGGCATCGGGCCGATCGGCCTTGGCAATCGCGATGCTGGCTTCGATCAGATCGATGTCACCATCGTCCAGCAGGCCCAGCTCGTTCAACTCCATCGTCATCGCTCCTGCCAAATCGCGACCATGTGCACGGGCATAGCCCAGGGCCGCACCAGCACCGCATCGATGCGTCTTGTGCAGGCTGACCCGGCGAATCGGGCGGCGAGCAAACGTGACGCGGCCTCGATCCGCTGGCGCGAAGCAGGATGCAGCGCAAATATTGCGGAGTCGAGAGCCGCACGCGCCTTTACCTCCACAAAAACCAGCGTATCCCCCTTTCGCGCCACCAGATCGATCTCTCCAACGGGTGTGCGGACCCGTCTGGCAAGAATTCGGTAACCTTTTGCCATCAGGAACAGCGCGGCAATCCATTCGGCGCGGCGGCCTTTTTTCTCGTTTTTTTGCCGATTCTGTCGTTGGCTCGACCGGCTGGCCGGAAGCTGTCGCCCCGTCATCCTTGTTCGCCGTCGCGCAGTTGCAGCGCCCGGGCATAGACCTGGGCGCGGGGCAGATCGAGCAAGCCGGCGACATTGGCGACGGCGGTTTTGACACTGTTCGTGGCCAAAGCTGCGCGAAGCGCCGAATCGAGCGAGTCGGCGTCGGCCGGTGGCGGTGCATCGGGTGGGGCGATGGTGATGACGATCTCGCCCCTTGGCGGCGCATCGGCATAGCGATCTGCCAGTTCTGACAGCCTGCCGGTGACGCATTCTTCGAAGCGTTTGCTGATTTCGCGTGCGACTGCCGCCTCGCGGTCGCCGAGTCCCGCCGCCAGCGCAGCCAGGCTGGCGGCCAGCCGCGGCCCCGATTCATACAGCACCAGCGTCGCGCGGATGCCGGCCAGTTCGGCGATGGCGGTGGTGCGGGCGCCGGCCTTGGCGGGCAGGAAGCCGGCAAACATGAAGCGATCGGTGGGCAGGCCGCCCAGGGTCAGCGCGGCGATGGCGGCGCAGGGGCCGGGGATGGTGACGATGTTGACCCCGGCGGCGCGGGCATCGCGGACCAGCTTGTAACCCGGATCGGAGATCAGCGGCGTGCCGGCGTCCGATACCAGCGCAACCGGTTCGCGCAGGGCGCGGGCGATCAAGGCCGGGCGCAGGCTTTCGGCGCTATGGTCGTGATAGGCCTGCATCGGCACCCGCACCCCGATGTGACGGAGCAGCTTTGCCGTCACCCGGCTGTCCTCGGCAGCGATCAACGCGGCCTTGGCCAATATATGGGCGGCGCGGGGCGAAAGATCACCAAGATTGCCGATAGGGGTTGCAACGATGTAAAGCCCCGGCGCAAGTGGTGGCGCCGTGTCTGGTGTTGCCGGGTCTGGCGTTGCCGCAGTTTCGAGTGCCGGTTGCGGCGTGTGTTCGGGGTTATGATGTTGCACGATTCCATCCTGAAGCGTTCGGCCTATCGCTGGCAAGCGCCACCGTCTCGCTGGTGGGCGCTGTCGCCAAGCGCCACATCGCTTGGCCAGATTGCCGGCGCCCGGCGTCGCGGCAGTATCATCGCCATCGGGCTGGCGCTTATCGCCTCGGCCTGCGCGACACCGCAAAGACGCGCCGTTGTCGTCGCGCCGCCGCCGGTCGTCGCGCCGCCGGCGGTAAAGCCGCTGCCGCTGCCGCAGGCGCAGCAGAATCGTGTCGCGCTGCTGGTGCCGCTGACGGGGTCCAACGCGCCGGTCGGGCAATCGATTGCCAACGCTGCCAATATGGCGATGCTCGATGTCGGCGATCGCCAGGTGAATTTGCGCATCTATGATACCGCATCCGGGGCCGGCGCGGCCGCGGCACGGGCGCTCGCGGATGGCGCCGGGCTGGTGCTTGGGCCGTTGCTGGCCGGCGATGTGCCGGCGGTGGAATCGGTCACCAGGGCGCGCGGTGTGCCGGTCATCAGTTTTTCCAATGATTCGAGCCTGGCCGGCGGCGATACCTATATCCTGGGCTTCCAGCCTGCGCAGTCGATTGCGCGCACCATCGCCTATGTGTCAGGTCGCGGCGTAAACCGTTTTGCCGCGCTGGTGCCGGCGGGCGTTTATGGCCAGCGCGCGCAATCGGCGTTCTTGCGCGCCGTCGATGCCGTGGGGGGGCGCTCCACCGCCATCGCCAGCTATACGCGGGATCCGGCCAAGATGGCCGCCGCCGTGCGCAGCGTAACCGCCTATGACACGCGCAGTCGCGCGGCATCGGCGGCGCCAAGCATCCGCCCGGATGGCAGCGTCGCGCCGGCATCCACGCAATTGCCGCCGCCGCCGTTTCAGGCGCTGTTGATCGCCGACAGCGGCAGCATTGCCAACCAGCTTGCCCCGGCACTGGCGCGCTTTGGCGCCGGGGCGGGAAGCGTCGTGCTGGTCGGCACCGAATTGTGGAACAGCGAACCGGCGCTGGCGCGCGCGGCGTCGTTGCGCGGCGGGCTGTTCGCGGCAGTGCCGGACGAAAATTTCAACCGGCTGGCGACGCGCTATCGCGCCAAATTCGGGTCCAGCCCGTCGCGGCTGGCCAGCCTTGGCTATGATGCGGTGTTGCTGGTCAATGCCGTTGCCAATGGCTGGACGCTGGGGGCACCGTTTCCCAAGGCGGCGTTGACGACGCGGGCCGGCTTTGCCGGGATCGATGGCGCCTTCCGATTTGGCAATGGCAATGTCGCCGAACGCGCGTTGGAGGTGCAACAGATCGGCAATGGCGCGATCACCACCATCGATGCGGCACCGCGCAGTTTCGGGAATTGACTGTTCGCCAATATTTTTGCTGAACATGGCGCCTTGTTCTCTTTTTTCTTTTTTCGAAACAATGCGTTGAGCAAGAAAGCGACAGCTTCGTCGAAACGCGGAATGACTGATTCCGGAACGTCGTAAAATGTTGTCCGGACGGTACGCGTTCAGAGCATTTGATGCCTTGGAATCCTCGCAGCATTCGGCATCATTGGGTATCAAGGCAATGTCGCGGTGCATGATGGGTGTGTATCTCGCCCATCCGCTGTTCGCGATCATCGCCAGGCGTGTATTCGAGCCCGGCAGCTATGCCGGCGCCGTGCTGGCCTATGGCCTGGCGCTGGGCTTTGTGTTGCTGTGCCTGCGCCTGGTGCCCGCATCGGCCTGGGCGTTCGGCGCCAAGGCCCGGGGCGCCTGAAGCACAGGTCGTCCCTGTGGCATCATGCAGCGTGGCATCGTGCAGCGCCGCCTCGCGGTGGACAGCGCTGCCTGCAGGTGCGAAAACGGCGAGCAAGTTGAAAGTGACAGGGGCGGCAGCCGCCGTACCTGCGCTATGGCAATGCTGTACGCCGTGCTGCACGCCGGATTGATGGGGAGTCGAACGCCATGACCAAGACCGCGAAACATGAAACCGCCAGCTTCGGGTTGAACCCGATGGACGACCTCAACGACCTGCGCATGTCGGCCAAGGCGATGCCGCTGCTCGAGCACGTCAAGCGCTTCATCGCCGAAACCGTCGAGCCGATGTCGGTTGAATTCTACAAGCTCGGCGAAGGCCGTGCCGACCGCTGGAGCTATGCGCCGGGGCAGCTCGAACTGCTGGGCGCGGCCAAGCAAAAGGCCAAGGATGAAGGCCTGTGGAACTTCTTCCTGCCCGACGCCGAAACCGGTGAGGGTCTCAGCAACCTCGATTACGCCTATATCGCCGTTGAACTCGGCAAGAACCCGATGGCGTCGGAATGCATGAACTGTTCGGCGCCCGATACCGGCAACATGGAAGTGCTGGAGCGGGTCGGCACGCCGGCGCAGAAGGAACGCTGGCTGAAGCCGCTGCTCGCCGGTGAAATCCGGTCGGCCTTTGCGATGACCGAGCCCGGCCGTGCCTCGTCGGATGCCCGCAACGTCGGCATGACCGCCGTGCTGGAAAATGGCGAATGGGTGCTGAACGGCGAAAAATTCTATATTTCGGGCGCCGGCGACCCGCGTTGCAAGATCATGATCACCATGGTCAAGACCAGCCCTGACGCGCCGCGCCACAAGCAGCAATCGCAGATCCTGGTGCCCATCGACACCAAGGGCGTCGAGATTCTGGGGCCGATGTGCGTGTTCGGCGAGGATGATGCGCCGCACGGCCACATGCACATCCGCTTCACCGATGTGCGGGTGCCCGAGGAAAACATGCTGCTGGGCGAAGGCCGCGGTTTTGAAATCTCCCAGGTCCGGCTTGGTCCGGGGCGCATCCACCATTGCATGCGGTCGATCGGCCAGGCCGAACGCGCGCTGGAATTGATGGTGACGCGCGGCATGAGCCGTGAAGCCTTTGGCCGGCCGCTGGCCAAGCTGGGCCATAACCCGGAAATCATCAGCCGTGCCCGCATCGACATCGAGGCGATGCGCCTGATGGTGCTGAAGGCCGCCAAGGCGATGGATGTGCTGGGCAACCAGGAAGCCCGGGTGTGGGTGCATATGGTGAAGGCGATGGTGCCGGAACGCGTCTGCCAGATCATCGATCAGGCGATCCAGATGCACGGCGCCACCGGCGTGTCGCAATGGACCCCGCTGTCGCGCATG
>JBBQPR010000123.1:0-4879 GCA_038217075.1 Sphingomonadales bacterium | reverse complement strand
CAGCGCGTCCGACAGATCATGGGTGACCATCAGCGTGGTGAGGCCCTGTTCGCGGTGCAGGGCGACGAGGCGATCGCCAAGGCTGGCGCGGGTTTCGGGATCGAGCGCGCCGAACGGTTCATCGAGCAGCAGCAGTTTCGGCGCGGCGGCGAGCGCGCGGGCGAGGCCGACGCGGCTGGCTTGGCCGCCGGACAATTGCCGGGGCAGGCGCGGCGCGAAGCTGCGCGGCAGCTCGACAAGATCGAGCAGCGTATCGACGCGGGCGGCGGTTTCGGCCGAGTCCCGGCCCAGCAGCCGCAGCACGGCGCCGATGTTTTCGGCGATGCTCCAGTGCGGGAACAGGCCGACGCCCTGGATGGCATAGCCGATGCGGCGGCGGAGGGTCGCGGCATCACCGGCGGCGATATCGGCACCATCGACGCGGACATGGCCGGCATCGGCGGCGATCAGGCGGTTTGCCAGGCGCAGCAGGGTTGTCTTGCCCGCCCCCGATGCACCGGTGAGCGCCACGAAATCGCCGGCGGGGATCGCGAGCGAGATTTGATCGAGGATGGTCGTGTCGCCGCGCCGGACGCTGGCGGCGGCATATTCGAGCCGTGCGGGGGCGGCCGGCGGGGTTTGGTCGGCGGTGGCCATCGACGCGGACTCTGGCGGCAGGGCCGCTGCACCGCAAGGCCGGGCGGTGACATTTTCGTGGCGGGCTGGCCATGCCGGGGGGTTTCGCGCTAACGCGCTGCGGTGCCTGCCTTGCGCCTTTCCTACCCTGTCGCCCTGATCGTCGCGCTTGTCGCGGGCGGGCTTGCGTCATTGGGGTTTGAACCCTGGAACCTGCTGCCGCTCGGCCTGTTGGGGGTGGCGGCGTTTGTCGGCCTGGTGGATGTGGCGACGACGCGGCGGCGGGCGATGTGGCTGGGCTGGCTGTTCGGTGTCGGGCATTTTTGCGTCGGACTGACCTGGATCGCCAAGGCTTTCACCTTTCAGGCCAAGATGCCGGCGGCGCTGGGCTGGGTGGCGGTTGTCGGGCTGTCCATGTTCCTGGCGCTGTATGTCGCATTGGCGGCGGGGATCGCGCGGACGCTGGCGAAGGATGCGCTGGCGCGGGTGCTGGTGCTGGCGGCGGCGTGGATGTTGACGGAATGGCTGCGCGGCTGGGTGCTGACGGGGTTTGCCTGGAACCCGCTGGGCGCGATGTGGGTGAATGTTTCGGGCGTGCGGCAACTGGCGCAGTTCGGTGGCGCGCTGTCCCTGTCGGGGATGACCATATTGCTGGGCGGCGGCCTGTGGCTGGTGGTGCGGCGCGGCGGGACGCGGGTGGAACGCGGGCTGGGCATTGCGCTGGCGGGGGCTATTGCCGCAGGCGGCGTTGCCGGAAGCGGGCTCAACATCGATCAATATGCGCCGGACAGCCCGATGGTTTATGTCGTGCAGCCGGACATTGGCCAGGACCAGAAATATGTGCCGGGGTCGGATGAAGCGCATCTGCAGACCTATCTCGACCTGACCGAGCGGGCGCTGGCGACGGCGCGGCTGGGCAGCCGGGCGGTGCCGGCGGCAGTCGAGGCGCCGGTTGATGGCACGGTGGGTGACTTGTCCACCGATCTGCCGATCGCGCCGGAACCGGCCCCGGCGATGACGGCGAGCGAGGCCGCATCCGCCTTTGCCGATGGCGCGCCCGACCCGGATCGCGGCGCGTTGATCGTCTGGTCCGAATCGGCGGTGCCCTATGCCGTAGAGGAGGACCCGGCGACGCGGCAGCGGCTGGCTTCGGTGCTGGGGCCGCATGATTTGCTGCTGTTCGGCGGCGTGGCGGTGATCCGCGACGCCGCGGGCGGGGTAAAGGCACTGACCAACAGCCTGTTCGTCATCGATGCCAAGGGCGTGCTGCACGGGCGCTATGACAAGGCGCATCTGGTGCCGCTGGGCGAATATGTGCCGGCGCGGGCGCTGATGACGCAATTGGGGCTGGCGCGGCTGACGCCGGGGGATCTGGACTTCATTCCGGGGCCGGGGCCGCGCACGCTGCTGCTGCCGGGCTTTCCGGCGGTGGGGGCGATGATCTGTTATGAAATCGTCTTTGCCGGGGCGGTTGTGGATGAAAGCCAGCGGCCCTCGTGGGTCGCCAATATTTCCAACGATGCCTGGTTCGGTGACAGCGGCCCGCCGCAGCATCTGGCGCAGGCGCGGTTGCGGGCGATCGAGGAAGGCCTGCCGATCGTCAGGGCGACGCCGACCGGGATCAGCGCGATCATCGACGGGCATGGCAATATCACGACGCAATTGGCCGCCGGGGTGAAGGGAGTGACATCATCCAGCCTGCCGCCGCCGCTCGCCGCAACGGTGTTTGCGCGGGCGGGGTATCTTGCGTCGCTGGGCTTTGGCCTTTTGCTGGCGCTGGCGGGCTTGGGCTTTGACCGCTGGCAGCGGCGCGAACGGCCGGGTTTTCGGCGGGAGGACCGGCGTCTACCCCCCAATCGGTAGCCGCTAACTCATATAAAGCTATCTTTATACCCCTTGCATGGCGCGCCGCCGCCGCCTAGACGCGGGGCGCTTTCCTGTAACAACACGGATGGACCAGATGGCGCGCTCCAGCTTTCTCTTTACCAGCGAATCGGTTTCCGAAGGCCATCCTGACAAGGTCGCGGACCAGATTTCGGATGCGGTGGTCGATCTGTTCCTGTCGAAGGACCCTGAAGCCCGGGTGGCGTGCGAAACGCTGACGACGACGAACCGCGTCGTGCTGGCCGGCGAAGTGCGCGGGCGTGGAATGATCGACAAGCAGGGCAATTGGGCACCGGGCGCGCAGGAGGAAATTCAGGCGGCAGTACGCGCCACGGTGAAGCGCATCGGTTATGAACAGGACGGATTTCACTGGCAGAACCTGGTGTTCGAAAATTTCCTGCACCCGCAATCCGCGCACATCGCGCAGGGCGTGGATGAAGCCGGCAACAAGGATGAAGGCGCCGGCGACCAGGGCATCATGTTCGGCTATGCAACCGACGAAACGCCCGATCTGATGCCGGCGACGCTGCATTATTCGCACCGCATCCTGTCGCGCATGGCCGATGATCGCCACGCCGGCCGCGCACCGTTCCTGGAACCCGACGCCAAGAGCCAGGTGACTCTGGCCTATGAGGATGAATTGCCGGTGCGGGCGACCGCGCTGGTGGTTTCAACCCAGCATGCGGTCGATTATTGCCAGCCCTGGGAAACCCGCGATGCCGATGGCACCGTCGAAAAGGGTGGCGATGCCGCCAAGTACAAGGTGCTGCGCGACTATGTGATGGGCGTGTTTCACGATGTGTTGCCCAAGGGCTTCATCACCGATGAGACGGTGGTGCATGTGAACCCGACCGGGCGTTTCGAAATCGGCGGCCCGGATGGCGACGCCGGCGTGACGGGCCGCAAGATCATCGTCGATACCTATGGCGGTGCGTCCCCGCACGGCGGCGGCGCTTTCAGCGGCAAGGACCCGACCAAGGTCGATCGATCGGCGGCTTATATCACCCGCTACCTTGCCAAGAACATCGTTGCCGCCAAGCTGGCGCGCCGCTGCACCATCCAGTTGAGCTATGCCATTGGCGTTGCCCGGCCGCTGTCTGTCTATGTCGATCTGCACGGCACCGGCACGGTTTCGGAAGGCCGGCTGGAGGCGATCCTGTCCGATGAAAAGGCGCTGGGTTTTGCGCTGACGCCAAAGGGCATCCGCACCCGGCTGAAGTTGAATGCGCCGATTTACCAGCGCAGCGCTGCCTATGGGCATTTCGGGCGGACGCCCGACGCCGACGGGGGCTTTTCCTGGGAGCAGACGGATCTTGTCGATGTGCTGAAGGCGGCGCTCGCGTAAGGGCCGCCTCTCCTGCTTGAGGGCGAGGCGCGATCCGACCGAACTACGGTCGAGTTTGACGCAAGAAAGCTGGGTCCCGGGTCAAGCCCGGGATGACGAGGTCGATAGGGTGCCGCGCCTCAGCTGTAGCGCAGCGCCGAATCGTCGAGATCATAAAGCGCGAATTCGTCCTTTTCGCGCCAGTAATCCTGACTGTGCTGCCATTCCGGCTTGTCGCCGGCGCCGGGCAGCAGGTGGACGCCGCGCTGCAGATAGCCGGAATTCATGTTCTGCTCGTCGATCCACGGCCCGATCGGCATGTTATGGTCTTCGGGTCGCAGCGCCGGGACGACCTTGGTCACGCCCTTGGCCTTCATGTGCGCCAGCATCCGGCAGACATATTCGGCGACCAGATCGGACCGCAGGGTCCAGCTGTTGCGGAAATAGCCGAACACCCAGACCATGTTGGGCACGCCCGTCGCCATCATGCCGCGGTACGTCACGGTCTTGCTGAAATCGATCGCCTCGCCATCGACGGTAAAGGCGATGTCGCCCATCACGCACAGGTTGAAGCCGGTGGCGGCGGCGACGATATCGGCCTCCAGCGTCTTGCCGGATTTCAGCTTGATGCCGGTTTCGGTGAAATGGTCTATCTCGTCGGTGACGACGCTGGCCTTGCCGGCGTTGATCGCCTGGAACATGTCGCCATCGGGCACCAGCGCCAGCCGTTGCCGCCATGGGCGATAGGTGGGCGTGAAATGCTTCATGTCGAAATCGGGCGGCAACAGGGTGCGCACCGCTTCCAGCAGTTCCTCGCGCAGGACGTCCGGTTCCTCGAACGAACGGCGAGTGATTTCGGCCATGTCGAAGTTGTTCTTGCGGCGAGTCAGTTCGTGGACAAGCTCGTCGCTGACTTGCAGCTTGCGCAGCGTATCGGCAAATTCATTGGCGTTGGGGCTGGGCAGGAAATAGGTCGGTGAGCGTTGCAGCATGGTGACGTGCGCCGCGGTCTGCGCCATGGCCGGCACCACGGTGGCGGCGGTGGCGCCCGAACCG
>JBBQPR010000122.1:0-5398 GCA_038217075.1 Sphingomonadales bacterium | reverse complement strand
GGGTACCGCACCCCGGCGATCTCGATTTCATAATCATCGGCGCCGATCGGCCCGACGACGCCGCCGTCGGCTGCGGTCACATAACCAAGCCCGCACGCCGCCCCCAGGGTCGGCGCATACATGCCCGACCGGATATAGCCGGCGATGCGATCGCCCTGCCAGATCGGCTCGTTATGATACAGCATGGGCTCGGGTGATTTCAGCAGGAACTGCACCAGCCGCTGCCGCAACCCGGCCTGCTTTTGCGCCAGCAACGCCTCGCGCCCGATAAAGCCGCCGGGCTTGTCCATCTTTACCGCAAAACCAAGGCCAGCCTCCAGCGGCGTATCCTCGTCGGTGATGTCATGGCCCCAGTGGCGATAGGCCTTTTCCATGCGCAGCGAATTCAGCGCGTGATAGCCGCAATGGCGCAGCCCGAAGGCCGCTCCGGCGGCGACGATCTCGTCATAAACACCGGCCATGAACTCGGTGGGCACATACAGCTCCCAGCCCAGCTCACCGACATAGGTGATCCGCGACGCCCGCACGATGGCATAGCCAAGCTCGATCGCCTGGCTGGTCGCAAACGGGAATGCGGCGTCGGACAGATCATTGGGGCAGATCGACTGCAACAAGGCCCGTGCATTCGGCCCCATGATCGAAATCACCCCCATGGCGGAGGTGACGTTGGTCAGCACCGCATGAGAATCCACATCAATATGCCGCTTCAACCTATTGAAATCCCGAATTTCGGTTTCGGCGCCGGTGACGATCAGATAGGCATCCGACGCCAGCCGCGTCACCGTCAGATCGGCCTCGATCCCGCCCTTTTCGTTCAGCCATTGCGTGTAGACCAGTCTGCCCGGCGCCACATCGACATCATTGGCGCAGACCCGATTGAGCACCCGCATCGCGTCGCGCCCCTCCAGCCGGAACTTGGCGAACGATGATTGATCGAACAGCCCCACCGCCTCGCGCACCGCCTTGCACTCGGCGGCGGTGGCATCGAACCAGTTCTGCCGGCCATAGCTATATGCATATTTCGGCGCGCTGCCCGGTTCGCCATACCAGTTCGGACGTTCCCAACCGAACGCCTCGCCATGGCAGGCGCCGGCCGCCTTCACCCGGTCATGGATCGCCGACCGCCGCGCCCCGCGCGCCGTCTCATATTGCTTGAACGGCCAATGCGTCGCGTAGAGCAACCCGAGGCTCTCGCTGACCCGTTCGCGCAGATATTTGCGGTTGATCTGGAACGGCATGTTGCGGCGGATATCGACCGTCCACAAATCCGCCGGCGGCACGCCATCGCGGATCCATTCGGCCATCACCTTGCCGATACCGCCCGCCGATTGCAGCCCGATCGAGTTCAACCCGGCGGCAACGAAACACCCCGGCAATTCCGGGCTTTCGCCGATGTGATAGCGCACATCGGGGGTAAAACTTTCCGGCCCGCAAAAGAACTTCTTGATGCCGGCAGTCTCCAGCGCCGGCACCCGCCGCATCGCATCCATCAACACCGGTTCGAAATGCCCGAAATCGCCGGCAATCTCGTCGAAGCAGAAATCTTCCGAAATCCCGTCCATGCCCCAGGGCCGGGCGTTGGGCTCGAACGCCCCCACCAGCAACTTGCCGGCGTCATATTTGTAATAGCCGCAATAATCATAATCGCGCAGCACCGGCAGGTCCGGCGTCAACCCCGCAACCCCTTCGAACAGCACATAATAATGTTCGCAGGCGTGCAACGGCGCCGCCACGCCGACGCTCGCCGCCAGGTCACGCGTCCACATGCCGCCACACAGCACGACATAATCGGCGTCGATCGGGCCATCATCGGTGTCGACCCCGGTCACGCGGGCGCCATCATGGCGGATTTTCGTCACCTTGGTGTTTTCGAAAATCCGCACCCCGGCGTTGCGCGCGCCCCTGGCCAGCGCCTGGGTAATGTCCACCGCATTGGCGTAGCCGTCGCTGGGGATATGGATGCCGCCGACAATGTCATCGACATTGGCAATCGGAAACCGCGCCTTGATCTCGTCGGGCGTGATCACGTGCACCGGCAGGTCGAACACCTTGGCCATCGAGGCGCTGCGCTTCAACTCCTCGAACCGCTCCATATTGCTCGCCATGGAGATGGAGCCACACTGGCGATAGCCCGTCGCCTGCCCCGTCTCGGCCTCCAGCCCGCGATACAGTTCGCCGGTATATTTCGCGAGCTTGGTCATGTTGATCGACGGCCGCAATTGCCCGACCAGCCCGGCGGCGTGCCAGGTCGTGCCGCTGGTCAGCTGCTTCCTTTCCAGCAGCACGGTATCGGCCCAACCGATCTTGCCCAGGTGATAGGCGATCGAACAGCCGATAACGCCGCCGCCAACGATGACGACCCGCGCGCGCTTGGGTAGTGCCCCGGCCACGGTCAGACCTTCATCCGTGCATTGTCGGCATCATAGGCCGGCTGTTCCAGCACCACCGCCGGCCGCCGTTCGCCCTGCAAGACCACATCGAAAACCGTGCCCGGCACCGCCTGCGCCACCGGCACCGCCGCAAAGAACAGGCTCTTGCCTACCCGGTGGCCATAGCCGCCCGATGTCGTCATGCCGATACAGGCGTCGCCCAGCATCACCGGCTCCCCACCGCGCGCGTCGACATTGGTCGCCGCCACCTCGCCATAGACGATGCGCATCCGGTCGGGCGCCGCCAGGGTCGCTGCCTTGCCGACAAAATCATCCTTCTTCATCGCGATAAAACGGCCCATATCCGCCTCGATCATCGTCAATTCATTGGTCAATTCGCTGCCCCAGGCCTTGTAACCCTTCTCCATCCGCATGGTGTTGACCGCATACAGCCCGTAATTGGCGATGCCGAACGCCTGCCCCGCCGCCCAGATGGCATCGTACAGCGCCGCCATGTCACCCATCATCGGGTGCAATTCCCACCCCAATTCGCCGACATAGGACACGCGCAGCGCCCGCACCGGCACCCCGGCAATCATGATTTCCTTGCCGCTCAGCCAGCGGAAACCGTCATTGCCCAGATCGGCATCGGTCAGCGTCGCCAGCACATCGCGCGATCGCGGCCCACTCAGCACGATCACCCCGCGTTCCATGGTGACATTGCGCACCGTCACATCCTCGTTCGGCAACCGCGATTGCAGCAACAGATCGAGATCGCGCAGCTCCGCCGCCGCTGCGGACAGGCAATAGAAATGGTCATCCGCCAGCCGCGTCACGGTCATTTCGCCGTAGATCCGCCCGCCGCGCGACAATGGATGCACCAGCCCGATACCACCCGGCTTGCGCGGCATCCGGTTGGCGCAGACGCGGTTCAGGAATGCCTCCGCCCCCGGCCCGGTCACGTCATATTTGGCAAACCCGGTCAGATCGAGCACCCCGACCCGCTCCTCAACCGCCTTCACCTCGGCGCGCACCACCTCGAACACATTGGTCCGCGCATAGCCTGAAACCTCATCCCGGCCATCCAGCGAAAACCATTTCGGCCGTTCCCAGCCAAAGGTTTCGGTGTGCACCGCCCCGGCCGCCCGCAACCTGTCGTGCAACGGGCTGACCTTTTGCGGCCGCCCGTCCGGTTCCTCCTCACCCGGCAACCGGGTCGTGAAGGTCAGGCGATAGTCGAGGAACACCTTGGCCCGTGAATAATCTTCATCGGCATAGCTGCCATAACGGCGCGGATCGAATTCGGTCATGTTGATGTCGGCATCGCCAAACACCATCCACTGCGCCAGATATTTGCCGGCACCGCCGCCCTGCGCGATGCCGAACGAGGTGCCGCAGCAATGCCAGAAATTGGTCAGCCCCGACGCCGGCCCCAGCAACGGCCCACCATCCGGCGTATGCGGAATGGCGCCGTTGATAACCCGCCGTATCCCCACCTCACCGAATATCGGCATCCGCTCGATGGCGCGTTCCAGCCATTTGCCGATCCGCTCCAGGTCATCGCCGAACAATTCGCTGGTCGATTCCCATTCGGGCATCCCCTTGGGCGCCCAGGCCTCCCGCAGCCCGGCCTTCTCGTAAATGCCGATCAGGCCGCTCTTCTGTTCCTGCCGGAAATAGCCCGAAACCCAGGGGCAGCGCATCACCGGGATTTCCTCGGCCCGGTCCTGAAACGCCTTGATCGGGTCGGTCACCACATAATGATGCTCCATGTTGGTGACGGGGATATCGATCCCGGCCATCTGCGCTACCTGCCGGGCATAGCAACCCGCGGCATTGACGACGATCTGCGCCCGGATCACGCCCTGTTCCGTCGCCACGTCCCATTCGCCGGACGGCAGTTGCACCAGCCCGATCACCCGGTTCTTGCGGATGATCGTTGCGCCCATTGCCCGCGCGCCGATGGCCAGCGCGTTGCAGATGCCGGACGGGTCGGCATGGCCGTCACCCGTCGTATAGGCGCCGGCGATCACGCCATCGGTGGTCATAAACGGGTTGATCCGGCGGATCTCGGCCGGGTCGATGATGTCCATGTCAAAGCCGATGATCTTTGAAAAGCCATGGATATATTTGAACCAGGCCAGTTCGCGTTCGTTGGTCGCCAGCCTGATGCCGCCCGATTTGTGCCAGCTGACATATTGCCCCGTCAGCCCTTCCAGCCGCGGGTAAAGATCATTGCTATAGGCGTGCATCTTGGCGAGGTTGAAGCTGCCGGTGATGCTGGGGCATTGCCCGGCGGCGTGCCAGGTCGAACCCGAAGTCAGCTCGTCCTTTTCAACCAGGATGGTGTCGGTGCAACCCAGTTCGGCAAGGTGATAGAGCAGGCTGGCACCCATGATGCCGCCGCCGATGATCACGACTTGCGCCTGGTTCTTCATGCTGTTCCAGTCTGTCCTGCACGGCCCTTGTCGATGCGACCGCCACCTGCTTGCGGCATCACTCTGGGGCCAGCACCACCGCAAGACAAATCAGTAGAAATTCGGGTTTGGGTAAAATAATTTTACGGATGCGCCGCGGCGTCCCCCCGCGCGATCAATGGCCTGTCGCCGCTGCGCGCGCCGCAAGCGCCAAAAGAATATTTCCTGTCGGCGGAATTTTTTCATTTGTTGGGACCCGCCGGCTTCTGTCTAGCTTTCGGCCTTCCGTTGCCGAAAAAGCAGTGGAAACGGTTGATGGAAACGGCCATCGAGCGGGCGCGACGGCAGCGAAAACGGGTGGGCATCGCCATATGAAGATCGGGTTTATCGGCCTTGGCAATGTCGGCGGCAAACTCGCCGGCAGTCTGGTGCGCAACGGCCATGACGTTATGGTCCGCGATCTCGACGCCGGGCTCGTCGCCGAATTCGTCGCCCGCGGCGCAACCGCTGCGGACTCTCCCGAAGCCATGGGCCGGGCGGTCGATCTGATCATCACCTGCCTGCCCTCTCCCGCCGCCTCCGCCGCGGTTGCCGAAGGGCCGGACGGCTTCC
>JBBQPR010000121.1:0-5611 GCA_038217075.1 Sphingomonadales bacterium | reverse complement strand
GTAGGACATGCAGGCATCGCGCGGATCGCGGGCGACGTTGATGTAGAGCATGTCGTCATGCAGCGGCAGCGCGCCCAGCGGCAGGTGCGATTTCAGCGAACGGCGGCCGGGCGCCGCGGCCAGCATCGGCAGCACCATTTCATGCGGGACCCAGCGCGCGTCGATCCATGGCTGGTCCATCATCACGACATGCGGTTCGGTCGATTGGCGGAGCAGCATGCCGATGATGCGCTGGGTCCAGGTGGTGCCGCATTTGGGCGGGGTGACCACCATGATGTCGCCGGCGCGGGCCTTGAACCCGTCCCAGGCACGGCTGTCGGCGTGCCAGTTGCGCACGACTTCGTTTGCATTGCGAATGAGCATGGTGGCGACCTCCCCGGCTGGGGTGCAGGTTAGGATGGACTTTCGCTTTCGTAAACCGGGTCGTGCACAGGCAGCGGACGGCAGCTATTCGCCGATTTCCTCCGGAATATAGTCCCCGGCGGCGCGATCGGCGAATTTGGTGGTGGATTTGTGGAAGGTCAGCGGCACGCTGCCCGTCGAGCCGTGGCGCTGCTTGGCGACGATGACTTCGGCAAGGCCAAAGACTTTTTCGGCCTTTTCGCGCCATTTCAGATGCTTGTCGGCTTCTTCCGGGTCGGGCTGTTTCAGCGCGTGATAATATTCCTCGCGATAGACGAACAGCACGATATCGGCGTCCTGCTCGATGGTGCCGGATTCGCGCAGATCCGACAGCAAGGGGCGCTTGTCCTCGCGCTGTTCGACGGCACGGCTGAGCTGCGACAGCGCCAGCACCGGCACCTGCAATTCCTTGGCGAGGGTTTTGAGGCCGCGGGTGATTTCGGAAATTTCCTGCACGCGGTTTTCACCGGCGTTGCGGGCGGTGCCTTGCAGCAATTGCAGGTAATCGACGACGATCAGCCCGATGTCGCGCTGGCGTTTCAGCCGGCGGGCGCGGGTGCGCAGCGCGGCGATGCTGAGCGCCGGGGTGTCGTCGATATAGAGCGGCAGGTTGGCCAGATCGCCGGCGGCGCGGGCGAGGCGGCTGAACTCCTCCTGGCTGATCTTGCCCATGCGCAGGCTTTCGGAATTGACGCTGGATTGTTCGGCAAGGACGCGGGTGGCGAGCTGGTCCGACGACATTTCGAGGCTGAAGAACGCAACGGCAGCGCCGCTGGATTTATCGGGATCGATGTTGCGCGCGGCGTCCTGCTGGCCGCGCAGGGCGCAGGCGAAGGCGATGTTGGTGGCCAGAGCGGTCTTGCCCATGGCGGGGCGGCCGGCGAGCACGATGAGATCGGATTTGTGCAGGCCGCCGATTTTTTCATTCAGCGCGTTGAGGCCGGTGGTGTAGCCCGACAGATGGCCACCGGATTTCATGGCGCGGTCGGCCATTTCAATGGCTTCGCGGGTGGCCTGGCCGAAGGATTTGACGGCGCCCGAAACTTCGCCGGCCTCGGCGACCTTGTAGAGCGCCATTTCGGCGGTTTCGATCTGTTTCAGCGGTTCGACATCGATGGAGGTGTCGGCGGCGTTGGTGGCCATTTCGCGGCCGACGCGGATGAGTTCGCGTAGCAGGGCCAGATCATAGATTTGCTGGGCAAAATCGCGGGCGGCGAGCAGCGCGCCGCTGTGCTGGGTGAGGGTGGCGAGATAGGCCGGGCCGCCGATTTCGGTCATCGCCGGATCGGCCTCGAACAAGGGCTTCAGCGTGACCGGGGTGGCGGCCATCTTGCGGTTGTTCAGCCGCAGGATGGCATCATAGATGCGGCCGTGCAGCGGTTCGGCGAAATGATCGGGGTTGAGGCGCATCATCACGTCCTCGATCAGCCGGTTGTCGATCATCAGCGCGCCGAGCAGCGCCTGCTCCGCCTCCAGATTCTGCGGCAGGGTGGCGGCTTCGACGGTTGGATCGATGGGGGCATCGATGGTGCGAAGGGGGATCGGCGGGTTCATGGCACTTCTATCGACCATCGCGGCGGTATCGGCAAAGGCGGGCGGCGTGTTGCACAGAGTCCGGGGGGTGAACCCACAGCCTATTCACAGGCAGATGCGTGGGTAACATGCTGGATTCATGCGATCAAAAAGAATGTCTGTGGAGAAGCGACGATTGGCGGCGCTGGCGTTTTGCCGGGGTGGCGGTGGGTCTGCCTTCACTCCGCCATGCGGCTGCGAAAGGGCGGCCATGCGGATACCGGCTGCGTTCGCTGGTGACTTTGCCGTTCCACCCCGCTAGACGCCCCACACCATGAACAATACCGCCCGATCCACGGCCCGTCTGGGCGCTGTCCAGGCGCTGTACCAGCGCGAGATGGGCGGCGACGCCCTGCCCAAGCTGCTGCACGAATTTCATTCGCACCGATTGGGGCAGGAAATCGAGGGCACCGATTATGCCGAGGCCGATGGCGCGTTTTTCGATGATCTGGTCACCGGCGTCGTGGCGCGGCAGGATGAACTCGATGGGCTGGTGAGCGCGGCGCTGGCGACGGGCTGGACGCTGGATCGGCTGGACCGGCCGATGCGGGCGTTGTTGCGGGCGGCAACCTATGAACTGGTGGCGCGCGCCGATGTGCCGGCGGCGACGATCATCAATGAATATGTCGATGTTTCCCACGCCTTTCATGCCGAAAAAGAGGCCAAGTTCGTCAACGGCCTGCTGGATACGGTGGCGCGGCGGGTGCGCCCCTAGGATGGGTGGCTGACGTGAGCGGCGAGCGCGACTTCATCGCGCAGCGCCTGGTGCCGCTGGCCACCGACCCCGCGGCGCGCGGGCTGGCCGATGATGCGGCGGTGTGGACGCCGCCATTGGGCCGCGACCTGGTGTTTACCCATGATGTGCTGGCGGCGGGCGTGCATTATCTGCCCGGCGATCCGCCCGGCGATGTGGCGTGGAAGCTGCTGGCGGTGAACCTGTCCGATCTGGCGGCGATGGGGGCTGCACCGGCGGGCGTGCTGCTGGGGCTGGCGCTGTCGGCGGCGGAAGATGAGGCGTGGCGGGCGGCGTTTACCGAGGGGCTGGGCCGGGCGCTGGCGCATTTCGGCGTGGCGCTATGGGGCGGTGATACGGTAACCGGGGTGGCGACGGCGGTGCTCGGGCTGACGGCGGTGGGCCATGTCGAGCCCGGCAAGGCGCTGGGCCGCGCCGGGGCCGGGGCGGGCGATGAGGTTTGGGTGTCGGGGACGATTGGTGATGCCGGGCTGGGCTTGGCGGTGGCGCGGGGGGATGCGCGCGGTGATGCGGCGGCCGACAAATTTCTGCTGAACCGTTTTCGCCGGCCGATGCCGCGGCTGGCGCTGGGCCGGGGTTTGGCTGGGCTGGCGACGGCGGCGATGGATGTGTCGGACGGGCTGTTGATCGATGCCGACCGGCTGGCGCGGGCGAGCGGGGTGGGCATCGATATCGACCTGGGTGCGGTGCCGGTATCGGATGCGGCGGCGGCGCGGTGTTCGGGTGATGCCGGGCGGTTGGCCTGTGCGACGGCTGGCGATGACTATGAATTGCTGTTCACGGCACCGGCGGGGCTGGCCGGGGCGGTTCTGGCGGCGGCGGCGGACGCGCGAACGGTGGTGACGCGGGTGGGCGCTGTCGGCGCGGGCACGGGCGTGCGGGCGCTGGCGGCGGGGGTGGATGTGACGCCGGCGCGGCTGGGCTGGGAGCATTAAGCGCGCTTCGGGGCTGGTGCTTTGGGCAGGATCGGGCGGCTTTTGTGCGGAACAGTTGCTTTCGGCGGCGCGCCCGGCCATGACACGCCCAAACATGCGTCACAAAGGCGCATATCTTCGGGGTTGAAGGGGAAGCTTTCCGATGGACGTAGTTCTGATCGCAATCTTGTGCGGTCTCGCCGCCGTTGCCTATGGTGTCGTAACATCGCGGCAGGTGCTGGCGGCATCGCCCGGCAATGCCCGGATGCAGGAGATCGCCGCGGCCATTCAGGAAGGCGCCGGCGCCTATTTGAAGAAGCAGTATTACGCCATCGGCATCGTCGGCGTCATCGTGGCCGTGCTGGTCGCGGTGTTCCTTGGCACGCTGCCGGCCATCGGCTTTGTCATCGGTGCGGTGCTGTCGGGCGTTACCGGCTTCATCGGCATGAACATTTCGGTGCGCGCCAACGTCCGCACCGCTGAATCGGCGCGGCAATCGCTGCAAGCCGGCCTGACCATGGCGTTTCGTTCGGGCGCTGTTACCGGCATGCTGGTGGCGGGCCTCGCGCTGCTGGCCATCGCCGGCTATTTCTACTTCCTGACCAGAACCGGGCTCGACCCGACCGGCCGGCCGATGATCAACGCACTGGTGGCGCTCAGCTTTGGCGCCTCGCTGATCTCGATCTTTGCGCGTCTGGGCGGCGGCATTTTCACCAAGGCAGCGGACGTTGGCGCCGACATGGTCGGCAAGAACGAGCTGGGTTTTGACGAGGATGATGACCGCAACCCCGGCGTCATCGCCGATAACGTCGGCGACAATGTCGGCGATTGCGCCGGCATGGCGGCCGATCTGTTTGAAACCTATGTGGTCACCATCGGTGCCACCATGGTGCTGGTCGCGCTGCTTGTTGGCGGCAGCGATGCGGCCAAGCTGATGACGTTGCCGCTGCTGGCCGGCGGTGTCTGCATCCTCACCTCCATCATCGGCACCTATTTCGTGCGGCTGGGCGGCGGCTCCATCATGGGCGCGCTGTACAAGGGCTTTATTGCCACCGCACTTTTGTCGGTGCCGGCGCTGTGGTTCGCCACCAATTACATCTTCCCCGACATGCACGCGGTCATCGCGGTAAAGGGTGTCAGCGCCGAAATGGCGGCCGCGGTTGCGGCGCCGACCAACTTCACCGCGCTCAACCTGTTCTGCTGCATGATGATCGGGTTGATCGTTACCGGGCTGATCGTCTGGATCACCGAATATTACACCGGCACCGAATATCGCCCGGTCAAATCCATCGCCAAGGCATCGGATTCGGGCCATGGCACCAACGTCATCCAGGGTCTTGCCGTGTCGATGGAATCGACCGCGCTGCCGACGCTGGTGATCGTGGCCGGCATTATCGCCGCGTTCCAGATGGCCGGCCTGATCGGTATCGCCTTTGCCGCGACCGCGATGCTGGCGCTGGCCGGCATGGTGGTGGCGCTGGATGCCTATGGTCCGGTGACCGACAATGCCGGCGGTATCGCCGAAATGGCCGGGCTGGACAGCGAAGTGCGCGAACGCACCGATGCGCTGGACGCCGTGGGCAACACCACCAAGGCGGTGACCAAGGGCTATGCCATCGGTTCGGCGGGCCTGGCGGCGTTGGTGCTGTTTGCGACCTATACCGAGGATCTGCGGCAGTTCTTTGCCGATGTGCCGGTCGATTTCACCCTGTCCAACCCCTATGTCGTCGTCGGGCTGCTGCTCGGCGCGTTGCTGCCATACCTGTTCGGCGGCATGGCGATGACGGCGGTGGGGCGCACGGCGTCTGCCGTGGCGCAGGACATTCGCGCCCAGTTCAAGGAAAACCCCGGCATTGCCGACCGCAGCGTGCGGCCGGATTATGCCCGCACCGTGGGCCTGGTGACGGCCGGCGCGATCAAGGAAATGATCGTGCCGTCGCTGCTGCCGGTGCTGGCGCCGGTGGTGGTG
>JBBQPR010000120.1:0-5669 GCA_038217075.1 Sphingomonadales bacterium | reverse complement strand
TTCGGGCCAGGCGGCGTGGGTGGCGGCAATTTCCGCCCCCGAACAGACGATGCCCTGCAACCCGGCCGCCCGGGTCATCGCCGCCAGATGTGCCACCTGCGCCGGCACCGGCACCGGCACGCCGATGGCGGCAAGGTCATCACGATCGAAACTGGTCAGCACCGTCACTGCGATCAACGCCGTCGCGGGGTCGAGCGCAGCGCGCGCCTCCGCCATGGCCCGGCCGCCGATCGCCGCATGGACGTTGATGATTGCCACGCCCAGCCCGGACAGCGACCGGATCGCGCCGGCAACGGTATTGCCGATATCGTGCAGCTTTACGTCGAGGAAGATCGGCAGGCCGTGCCCGGCCATCCGGCGGATACCCGCCGGGCCCTGCGCCATGAAGAATTCCAGGCCCAGCTTCAACCCGCCGACATGGCCAGCCACCGCCCGCGCCACCGCCTCGGCACGGTCGATGTCGCCGGTATCGACGGCAACGAAGATCGGGTTTGTCATCGCGATTCCGCCTCAGGCGCCGGCGGGCGGCACGACGGTCGGCTGCGCCTGTGACGGCAATGCCTGCTTCGTTGCCACGCCGCTGTCGCCGTCGCGTTCATAGCGCGCCAGCCTGCGGCGCAATTGCGTCCGCGTGCCCAGGTGAATCAGCCAGGTCGGCAACCACCCGGCCAGAAAGGCGATGGCCAGCAGCACCGGCAATTGCACCGAAATGATCGCGCCATCCGGCATGCGGAATGGCACCGGCGTCCAATTGGCGACGGCCAGCAACAAAAAGGCAACCGCCAAAGCCGTCAGCAGCACCCAGCGCAGCATCGTCATGGTGTCTCCAGATTGATCATTTCACCGACGAAGGGGTTAACACAGCGCGCGCCGGTCTGGCGACCCCGGCACCCCTGCCAGACCCGGTGTTGGTTTACAATTCGCCGTCAACCGGTTCGATACCCGCCTCGCGCAGCGCCGCCATCAATGCCATGGCAACCCCATCCAGCAAGGCCGCATCGGTGGCGCGGATGACGAAATTGGCGCCGGTCTTGCCCTCGCGCCAGAATGGATAGCTGCCGATCTGCGCGCCGACATGGGCCTTTTCCACCGCGCCCAGCGTCGCCGCCGCGGCGCTTTCCTGCGTCCAGGCTGCAACTGTGCGCGACAAAACCGGCGCGCCGCCCGGCAATGCCCCGTCCAGCGCCGCCAACATGCCCTGGGTGATCATCGGCACGCCCGCCATGATGTAGATATTGCCGACACGGATGCCCGGCGCCTTGGTGCGCGGGTTTTCGATCAGCATGGCGCCTTCGGGCGTGCGCGCCATGCGCAGCCGCGCGTCGGTCAGCTTGTCGCCGTAATAATGCGCCAGAATGGCCCGCGCATCGGGGTGGACGATCACCGGCACGCCCAGCGCCGCAGCAATCGCATCGACGGTGATATCGTCGTGCGTCGGCCCGATGCCGCCGGTGGTGAACAGATAATCATGCTTGTGGCGCAACGCGTTCACCGCATCGCCGATGGCGTCCATCTCGTCGGCCACCACCCGGACTTCCTTCAACCTTATGCCCTGCACCCCCAGCCATTTGGCCAGATAGGCGATGTTTGCATCCTGGGTGCGGCCTGACAGGATCTCGTCGCCGATCACCAGCAGAGCGGCGGTCCAGATGCGGCTGGAATCGGTGGCGGAGCTGTTGGCGGGGTCGATCATGTCGCCGGACTAGCGCAAGGGCGTGCGGGCGGGAAGGGGTGACAGTAGCGCAACAGGCCGCGCGCATGGACTATCGGGCGCTCAGCGCTTATCTGTCACAGACCATGACCAGCACCGCTCTCGCCTATGAAACCATCGCCGATCCGTCGGAAGGGCCGATCCGCCTGCACACTGCTGCGGCGTTTGAAGGCATGCGCAAGGCCGGCCGCCTCGCCGCCAGCGTGCTCGACATGCTCACGCCGCATGTCGTCCCCGATGTGGTGACGCTGGATCTCGATCAACTCGCCTATGATTTCGTCCGCGCCGCCGGCGGTGATTCGGCGACGATCTTCTATCGCGGCTTCAGCCATTCGCTGTGCATCAGCGTCAACCATGTCGTCTGCCACGGCATCCCTTCGGCGCGAAAGCTGAAGGACGGCGATATCGTCAACATCGATGTGACGGTGGTCGTCGATGGCTGGCACGGCGATACCAGCCGCATGTTCCTGGTCGGCGATGTGTCGATCAAGGCGCGCCGACTGGTCGAAGTCACCTATGAATGCCTGATGCGCGGCATTGCGGCGGCGCGTCCTGGTGCCAACTTGGGCGATGTCGGCCATGCCATCCAGAGCCATGCCGAGGCCAACCGCATGTCGGTCGTCCGCGATTTCTGCGGGCATGGTTTGGGGCTGGTGTTCCACGATGCGCCCAACGTCGTCCATCTCGGCAAGCCCGGCCGCGGCGTCACGCTGCGCCCCGGCATGTTCTTCACCATCGAACCGATGATCAACCTCGGCCGCCCGGAAGTGAAGCTGCTCGACGATGGCTGGACCGCCGTCACTCGCGATCGGTCGCTCAGTGCGCAGTTCGAGCATTCGATCGGCATCACGGACACGGGCGCCGAAATCTTCACCGGCTCGCTGATCGGCCATACCGCGCCGCCCTACACCATTTGATGCCCCTGTCCCGTTTGCGGGAGAGGCGACTCGCGCATCAGCGCGGCGGGTGAGGGTGTAGCTGCGCTTGGCCGAGAGCGCACACCCGCACTACCCTAAATTCCTTTCAAGTAGCGCCAGCAATTCGCCATGCGCCCGGTCCGCCCCGGCCTTGTCGTAGATCGGGAAATCCGGCTTGGTCCAGCCATGGTGGCAGCCGACATAGGTTTCACAAGCGTGCCGCACCCCGGCCCCGGCCAGTACGGCTTCAAAACGCTCGGCCATCTCGGGCGGATAGGTCGCATCCTTGTCGGCGGACGCAACATAGACCTCCCCCTTGATCGCCGGCGCCAGCAGATGCGGGCTGGCCGCGTCATCCGTCGCCAATCGGCCGCCATGAAAGCTCGCCACCGCCGCGATGCGATCCGGGTAGGTGCCGGCAACCGCAATCGCCATGCCGCCGCCCATGCAATAGCCGGTTACGCCAATCGGCCCCGGCTTCACGCGCGGGTCATGGTCCAGCCAATCGAGCAGCGCGGATGTATCGGCGGCGGCCTTCAGATTGCTCGTCGTTGCCATCAACGGCCCCAGAATGGCGCGAAAATCCTGCTTGAACACTTCCACCGGCACGAACGGCCCATAGGGGCCATGGCGATAGAACAGGTCGGGCAACAGCACGAGATAGCCCGCATCGGCAATCCGCTGCGCCATGCCCACCAGCGCCGGACGAATGCCGCCGGCATCCATATAGAAAATCACCGCCGGCCAGGGGCCATCGCCCGCCGGGGTCAACACATCGACCCCCATCGCCCCATCGCTGGCCGGAACGCTGATGTGATGATGCGGCATAGGGGCTCCTTGATCGACAAGGCCGACGATAGCGGCCAGCCACCAACCTGTCATGGCCTGCATAGCCGGTCATCGCGCCGCACCGCGTGCGCCGACCCAGCCCAAATAACCTGTCATGCCAGCGCTGGCTGGCATCCAGTCCCGCCGCCAGAACCGGCCGTCGGCACCTTGCCCCACGGGTGGATGCCTGCCTGCGCTGGCATGACGATTGCGCGGGGCTTGCAAGCTACCTGCCGGCCCCGCAATGTGCGCCCCGCATGACCGGCCCCCACCCATGACCGACGATTCCACAAACGCCAGCGGCCACCGAGAACGCCTGCGCGCCCGCCTGCTCGCCGGCGGCGGCGATGGCTTTCATGATTACGAACTGCTCGAATATCTGCTCGGGCTGGCGATTCCGCGTCGTGACACCAAGCCTTTGGCCAAGCGCCTGCTCGAAGAATTCGGCAGCCTGCCCGTTCTGATGGCCGCCACCCCCGCCGAACTCGCCCGCGTCGAGGGGTTGGGCGAGGGCGCCGTCGCCGCAATCAAATTCGTCGAGGCGGTGTCGCTGCGCTCCTTGAAAACCGCCGCGCTGGATCGCCCGGTGCTCAGTGGCTGGCAGGCGCTCACCGATTATCTGCACGCCGCGATGGCGCACCGGGTGACGGAGGAATTTCGCGTCATCTTCCTCAATAACCGCAACGTCATGATCCGCGATGAGGTGATGGGGCAGGGCACCGTCAACGCCGCCCCGGTCTACCCGCGCGAAATCATCAAGCGCGCGCTGGAACTCGCCGCATCGGGGCTGGTGCTTGTCCACAACCACCCCAGCGGCGATCCGCAACCATCCCGCGACGATATCGTCATGACCAAGGCGGTCATCGAGGCCGGACGGCACCTTGGCCTCGCCGTTCATGACCATGTCATCATCGGCCGCGGTGGCCATGTCTCGATGCGGGCGCAGGGCTTGATCTAGGAGCCCGTTGATCCAGGAGGCGGGCCGGCACCGATCCGCAACAAAAATGCGGGCGGCCGTGACATGCCGCCCGCGAGGTAGATCGATCAGTTCTTGGGCTTGGCCTTTTCGGCCTTCTTGTATTCCGCGATCTCGGTCGGGGTGGCCGGCTTGTCGCCGTTCATCCATGTGCCGTCGCGCTGCTCCAGCATCGGCGCCGCCATGGCGTCCTGCTGCATCGGGGCGGCGTCGGCCGCCATCGGCGCCGCATCGGCAGCGGGTGCGGCTTCGGGGGCAGGGGCCGCCGTAACTTCGGGGGCTGCCACTGCGTCGGGTTGCGCCGTCGCCTCCGGTGTGGCGACGGTCTGGGCAAACGCGCCAGATGCCATCAAAACAGCTGCAATCACCGCGGCCCCGCCGCGAATACGCATCGTCATGAACTTTACTCCTAAGCAACTACTACAAATAAAATGTTTACTTTCCAGCAACTTGTTGCCGGTGATTCGAACCCTAACCGGGATTTCATGAAATAGCGCCCCCGCCGGCGCAAAGCCGCGCCCAATCGGGTGTGTTGCGCGACCAGCGGATGACATTGGCGCCAACGGCTGCTACGCGCACCGGCATGACCATCTATCTGCACCAGGGCGATCTGCCCGCCGATGTCTTTGCCCCGGGCGCCATTGCTGTCGACAGCGAAACCATGGGCCTCCACCCTCACCGCGATCGGCTGTGCCTGTTGCAACTCGCCGATGGCAAGGGCGATGAACATCTGGTGCGCTTTCCCAAGGGGCAATATGACGCGCCGATCCTCAAATCCGTGCTCGCCGATCCGGCGCGGCTGAAGCTGTTTCACTTTGCCCGCTTCGATCTTGCCGTCATCAAGCACTATCTCGGCGTCGACGCGACCCCGGTGTTTTGCACCAAGATCGCTTCCAAGCTGATCCGCACCTACACCGATCGCCACGGCCTGAAGGACGTGCTGCGTGAAACCGTCGGCGTCGATGTGTCGAAACAGCAGCAATCGTCGGACTGGGGCGCCGACGAACTCAGCGAGGCGCAAAAGGACTATGCCGCCTCCGATGTGCGCTTCCTGCACCGCGCCCATGCCGTGCTTGCCGAACGGCTGGCGCGCGAAGGCCGCACCGAAATGGCGCAGGCCTGTTTCGATTTCCTGCCCACCCGCGCCGATCTCGATCTCGCCGGCTGGGATGAAACCGACATTTTCGCCCATATGTAAGGCGGATGCCGACAACCAGCCTCACCCGGCGCCAGCGCG
>JBBQPR010000119.1:0-5775 GCA_038217075.1 Sphingomonadales bacterium | reverse complement strand
GGCTTCCGGGCTGGCGAAATCGGCGGTGGCGCCATCGGTGACGGCGCGGCCGGGGCGGAACATCAGCGTGGCCGGGTTGGGGGTACGTTCGGTTTCGATGAACATGGCGAATCGGGCGCCTTTTGCAATTGTTGGGATCGGTTATCGATATGCGATGTGGCGCGATGCACCGAGGGAATCAAGCGCAGCGACGTCGCGATGGGCAAAAATCGTACAAAAACGTTCCTGATTTGCCGATCAGGTCAGCGATTGCAGGCGATCCGGTTCGATGCCGCCGGGCACCAGGATGACGACACAGGGCAGATGGCCGGCACGTTCACCGGTGAAATAGCTGACCAACGGCCCCGGTGCGCCCTTTGACGCGGCGCCCAGCACCAGGGCGCGAATGCTGGCATCGCCGCGGATGTGATCGAAGATCACCGGCGCTGCCTCGCCATGCAGCACGATGGTATCAGGGCGGGCGCCGGCGAGCGTTTCGACTTCATCGGCCTCGGCAGCGAGCAGCGCGATGGCTTCGGCGAGTGCTTCGGCGGCCATGGCTTCCTGCACCGCGCCCCACTGCATGAATTCCGGCGGGGGCACGACGCGGACGATGTTGACCTTGGCGCCGACATGGGCGGCGCGCAGCGCGGCAAAGCGCACGGCAACGCGGCTTTCGGCGCTGCTGTCGATGACGACCAGGTAGGTGGGAGCTGTATCCATTGGTAGGGACGGTAGCGGCTCGTAGGGGCGGTGGAAAGGTGCGCCGCCGCAATCACTGCGGGTTTCGTTACGGGTTCGGTTCGAGTGGCGGTACCGGCGCGGGCTGCCAAGGCGGTTCCCCGGCAAAGCGGATCGCCGGGGCGAAATGATGGGCACCATCGGTATCGGTGACGATCAAGCCGGACCGTGTGAGGCCGTCGGTGAGCGTGCGGACCGGGGCGAAGGCGACGTCGCGCCCGTGAAACCATTGGATCCATTCGGCCTGCGACCGGGCGGCGAAGGTGTCAGCGAGAAAGGCGCGCAGCGGTGCTTGCAGAGGCCCGGCCTCGGCCTCGGCGAGCGGAATCAGGTCGGGGCGGCCAAGATCGCCGAGCAGGGTGCGGGCGAATTTCAGCTCGCGACCGCACAGCACGATGTGGCGGCCATCGGCGCAGGCGTAGATGTTGTAGAACGCGGCGCCGCCCAGCGAGCGTTGTTCGGTGGAGCGCGGTGCGGGGCCGCCGGCGATGGCGAGGCCGGCGACATGGGTGCTCCAGGGGATGAGCGCGCCGAGCATCGAGATGTCGATATAATCGCCGCGCCCGGTGCGCGCCCGGCCGATCAGCGCCATCAGCACGGCAGCAAGGCCGGTCAGCCCGGCGGCCATGTCGGCAGCGGCGACACCGGGGACGACCGGCGTGCCATCGGGGCCGTCGTTGAGCGAGAGCTGCCCGGATTCGGCCTGCACGCCGAGATCATGCGCCGGATGATCGGCGAGCGGGCCGGATTGGCCAAAGGCGGATATCGAACAATAAACGATGCCGGGATGGCGTGCGGCGACGCTGGCGTAATCAAAGCCGAGCCGGGCGATGACGCCGGGACGAAAGCCTTCGATGAGAACATCGGCGTCGGCGATCATTTCCCATAGCACCTGTTTGCCGGCTGGGCTTTTCAGATCGAGCGTGACGCTGGCCTTGCCGCGGTTGAGGTTGCGGAACCAGATGCCATGGCCGGCCTCGAACGGCCCCTGGCTGCGCGCCGGGTCGCCGGCCGGCGGTTCGATCTTGATGACGGTGGCGCCCTGATTGGCCATCATGCCGGTCAGCATCGGGCCGGGCAGGAATTGCGACAGGTCGATGACCCGGATGCCGTCGAGCTTGGCCATGTCAGATGGTGCCGGCGGCTTTGAGCGCGGCGACCTCGGCCGCATCGATGCCGATTTCAGCAAGCAACGTGGCGGTATCGGCACCCAGCTTCGGTGCGGCGTGGCTGGGCAGGCGTTCGCCATCGACAAGGATCGGGTTGGCGAGCACCCGCATCGGGCCGCTGGCGTGATCGATCCCGGTCACCATGCCGCTCTGCGCCAGCCACGGACTGTCGAGCGCCTGGCCGAGGCTGTTGACCGCCGCAACCGGCACTTTGCCACCCATCTTGTCGATCCAGTGCGCGGTGGGCCGGGTGGTGGTGACGGCTTCGACAAGCGCGATCAAGGCGGCGCGATTGGCGTGGCGATCGGCGTTGGTGTGGAAACGCGGATCGGCCTTGAGCGCCGACAGGCCGAGTTCATCGGCAAAGCGTTCCCAGAATTTTTCGAGCTGCGCCATGACGAACAGCCAGCCATCCTGGGTGCGGAGCAGTTGCGATGGCACAGCGGCCGGGTGGGCCGAGCGTTCGGTTCGGCCGATGTCATGGCCACGGTTGAGATACCAGAGCGCCGGGTAGGTAAGCTGATGGACAGCGGCATCGAGCAGGCAGACATCCATGTCGCGGCCGATGCCGGTGGCGCGGGCGTCGATGATGGCCGCCAGCGTTGCCGTCGCCAGCATGGAGCCGGTCATGTAGTCGATGATCGACAGGCCAAAACGCGTCGGCGGCGCATCGGGTTCGCCGGTCAGTGACAGGACCCCGGCCTCCGCCTGCATCAGATAATCATAGCCCGGCCAGGCGGCGCGCGGGTTGGCGCCACCATTGGCGGCCACGCTGCCCGGCGTGTCGCGGCCATAGGCCGACAGATGCGCGCAGACGATCGACGGCTTGACCGGCCCCAGTGCTGCATAATCGAGGCCGAGCAGCGCCGGCTGGTCACCGCGGGCGTTGTTGGTGACGGCATCGGCGGTGGCGACAAGGCGGTGGAGAATGGCCTGCCCCGCCGATTGCTTCAGATCGAGCGTGATCGAACGCTTGTTGAGGTTGAAGGTCTGGTAGAACAGGCTGTCATTCTCGCCGAGATAATAGGGCCCGCCGGCGCGCGATGAATCGCCCCTGCCGGGGGGCTCGATCTTGATGACCTCGGCACCCAATTGCGCAAGGAACAGCGTGCCATAGGGGCCGGCGCCATGTTGTTCGACGCTGAGGATGCGCATGCCGGAAAGCGGAAGATGGGTCATGCCGGGGTCAATCCTCCCCCGGCCCGTGGCCCTTTTTCCAGACGAGGATGGTGCGCAGGAAATCGCAGACGATCACGCCATCCTGGTTGCGGCCGATGGTCTTGACCGTCACCAGACCCTGGTCCGGGCGGGATTTCGACGGGCGTTTTTCGATGACTTCGGTTTCGGCATACAGCGTGTCGCCGGCGAAAACCGGTGCGGTCATGCGGATTTCCTTCCAGCCAAGGTTGGCGACGGCCTTTTGGCTGACATCGGAAACGCTCATGCCGACAAGGATGGCGACCGTCAGCGGCGACGCAACCAGCGGCCGCTTGAATTCGGTTTTGGCGGCATAGACATGATCGAAATGCGTCGGATGGGTGTTCATCGTCAGCAGGGTGAACCAGATATTGTCGGTTTCGGTGATGGTGCGGCCCGGGCGGTGTTCATAGACATCGCCGATGGTGAATTCCTCATAATCGCGGCCATAGCTTTCGCGATAGCGTTGCGGCCCGATTTCGATGACACCCCGGCGCATGTTGTGATTCCCTGTTGGTGTGCGCTCGCTTGCGCCCGTTCCGGTGTTTGATCTGGTCGCGGATGATAGCGGACCAAAGGGTGCGTCATCCCTCTCGAATATGGCAAGCACTGCCGTATGTCGCGCCTTTGGAAGCAGATGCCAAATGGCAGGATGGCGGGGTGGCAATCGCCCGGCTATGTCTATGCGCCGTGGATCTGTACCTGCCTATCGCCGAAATGTCGGTCAACGCGCTTGTGATCATCCTGTTGGGTGGCGGGGTAGGGTTTCTGTCGGGCATGTTCGGGGTCGGCGGCGGGTTCCTGACCACGCCGCTGCTGATCTTTTATGGCATTCCGCCGGCGGTGGCGGTGGCGTCATCGGCAACGCAGATCACCGGGTCCAGCGTTTCGGGGGCGCTGGCTTATTGGCGGCGCGATCAGATCGACCTGAAAATGGGCGGTGTGCTGGTGGCAGGGGGTGTTGCCGGGGCAGGCGTTGGCCAGTTGATCTTTCGGGCGCTGCAAAAGGTCGGGCAGATCGATATCAGCATCAACATCATTTACGTGCTGCTGCTCTCCAGCGTCGGCGGCCTGATGCTGAAGGAAGCCATTGGTTCGATACGGCGCGCGGCGCAGACCGGTCCGCAGCCGCCGACCCGGTTGCGGCGGCATGTCCGCTGGATCGTGGCGCTGCCGGGGCGGACGCGGTTCTACCGGTCGGGCCTGTATATTTCGCCGCTGGCGCCGCTGATATTGGGCTTTGGCGTCGGCATGCTGACCACGCTTGGCATCGGCGGCGGCTTCATCATGGTGCCGGCGATGATTTATCTGCTCGGCATGTCGGCGAGCGCGGTGGTGGGCACGTCGCTGTTCCAGATCATTTTTGTGACGGCCGTGACAACGATGCTGCATGCCACCTCGTCCAAATCGGTCGATATCGTGCTGGCGCTGCTGCTGCTGCTCGGCGGGGTGGCGGGGGCGCAGCTGGGGGTGCGCGCGGCACAAAAGCTGCGGCCCGAAAAGCTGCGGCTGGCGCTGGCGTTGATCGTGCTGGCCGTGGCGGTGCGGCTGTTGTTCGGGCTGACAGTGCAGCCGCAATCGCTGTTCACCCTTTATGGTCCTGCCTGATGCGTGCCGGCCGCTGCCTGATGGCGATAACGGCGGCGCTGGCGCTGATGGGCGCCGCGCCGACAATGCTGATCACCGATCTCAGCCAGGGCCGGATCGACATCAATACGACGTTCAAGGGCGCCGATCTGCTGGTGTTCGGCGCGATTCAATATCCGGCGGGCGCCGTGCCCGATGCGCCGCCGGATATCGTGGTGGTGGTGCGTGGCCCGGCGGAACCGGTGACGGTGCGGTTGAAGGCGCGCGTTGCCGGCATCTGGCTCAACACCGATTCGGTGCGGTTCGAAAGCGTCCCGGGCTTTTATTCCGTCGCCTCCACGCGGCCGATCGAGCAATTGGCCGATGATCGCACCACGGCGATTTACGAAATCGGGGTGGCAAACCTGCAATTGTCACCGGCAACCGGCGCCAGCGATGCCGAAACCAGCCGGTTCGAAAAGGGCCTGATCGCGGTCAAGCGGCGCGCCGGGCTGTTTTTCGAAGACGGCGGCGGGGTAAGGGTAACGCGAAACGTGCTGTACCGGGCGCGCATCGCAATCCCGTCCGCGGTGCCGGTTGGGGACTATACCGCCGAAATTCATCTGATCCGCAACGGCCGGGTCATCGCCAGTTCAAGCTCGCCGATCAGCATCGACAAATCCGGCTTTGAACGCTGGATCTATGTCATGGCCCAGGACCATAGCCTGGCATATGGGCTGGTGGCGGTGGCGGCGGCGCTTTTTGCCGGCTGGGTGGCCAGCGTCGCGACACGGCGGCTTTGAATCGATGCGGGTGAGGGGGCGTGTTGCGAGGGCGTGCCGCCAGGCCTGTGGATAGCTTGGTGGGCAGCCCTGTGGTGGCGGTTCCGGGCGGGATTGGTCCGTCTCGAATATCGCTCGCCGAATCGCCTGAATTCCTATACCGTAAGCATTGGAGCAGTTTCGGTTTCGGCGCATTGAATTTCACCGCATCGCATCCGACGGGCACCAATTGTACTGACTATGGAAGACTTGGACAGAAAATGAGCTTTGATCGACGCGGACGTGGTTCCGGGCGTGGTGGTGGTTTCGACAAGCGTGAGCGCGGGTTCGACCAGTTTGAA
>JBBQPR010000118.1:0-6013 GCA_038217075.1 Sphingomonadales bacterium | reverse complement strand
TGCGCCCAACCGTTGATGGCGGTGCTGGGCGTGCCGGCGACGGCGCGGGCGAGCTTTGGCATTTACAATGATCTGGACGATGTGGCGCGGCTCGCCGCCGGCATCGAACGGGTGACACGGATATTCGGAACAGGAAGCAATAGATGACCGATCGCAGCTTTTCGGTGGAAGAAGTCAGCGAGGCGACCCCTGTCGCCAAGGCGCCGCCATTGCGCGCCGCAGAGGGCGGTTTTGCAGCGGACCGCGCGCCGGATTATCTGGAGGGCTTTCTCGCCAAGCCGGCCGAAACGGTGGCCGCCGATGCGCCGGGCAGCGATCTGCAACAGGAAATCGTTGCGGCGTTGCGCCAGATTTTCGATCCGGAAATCCCGGTCAACATCTATGACCTGGGCCTGATCTATGGCGTCGAGATCGACAATGGCCATGCGGTGGTGACGATGACGCTGACGACGCCGCATTGCCCGGTCGCCGAAACGATGCCGGGCGAAGTCGAACTGCGCGTGATGAGCGTGCCCGGCGTTGCCACCGCCGAGGTCAATCTGGTTTGGGATCCGGCCTGGGACCCCGGCAAGATGAGCGACGAGGCCAAGCTTGAAATGGGGATGCTCTGATGTCCACCACCACCCTTCGCCGCCCGCGCCCGGCCCCGATCACCGTGACGGAAGACGCCGCGCGCCGTATCGCCGAGATCATCGCCAAGGCACCGCAGCCCGCCGCCGGCGTGCGACTGACGACGCCGAAGCGCGGCTGTTCGGGCCTTGCCTACAGCTTGGATTATGTCACCGAGGCCAAGCCGGGCGACGAGGCCGTGGAAACGCCGGGCGGCACGCTGTTCATCGATGGCGGCAGCCTGATGTATTTGATCGGCAGCCGCATGGATTGGAAGGAAGACGATTTCGCCGCCGGTTTCGTCTTTGAAAACCCCAATTCGAAGGGCAGCTGCGGCTGCGGCGAAAGCTTTACCGTCTGAACCCGCGACGTTTGGCGCGCTGACTGGGGCCGCCCGGCGCGGCTATGCCCGCGACATGGAGTTCCCCGCCACCCGCGCTGCCGCCTTCGATCGACTCGAAGCTTTTCTGCCCCGTGCCGGCCGGGCCTATGCCGCGACGCGCAACCAGGATGCCGGGCCGGGCGTCGACGGCAGCACATCGCGCCTGTCCCCCGCCATACGCCACCGGTTGATCAGCGAGGCGGAAGTCGCGCATCGGGTGCTGGGTGCGCATGGCTATGGCGCCGCCGAAAAATTCCTGCAGGAAGTGTGCTGGCGCAGCTATTGGGTCGGCTGGCTGCAATTGCGGCCGGCGATCTGGCAGCGTTATTGCGCCGATGTCGACAGGCTGACCGCGGCGATGGACGCCAGCCTGCGCACCGGGCTCGCCATGGCCACCGAAGGCCGCACCGGCATCGATTGCTTCGATGCCTGGGCGCGGGAACTGGTCGAAACCGGCTGGCTGCACAACCATGCCCGGATGAACTTCGCCAGCATCTGGATCTTCACGCTGCGCCTGCCCTGGCAACTGGGCGCGGATTTCTTTTATCGCCATCTGATCGATGCCTGCCCGGCGTCGAACACCCTGTCCTGGCGCTGGGTGGCCGGGCTGCAAACGCCAGGCAAGACCTATCTGGCGCGCGCCGATATCATTCGCGATCGCAGCGGCGGGCGCTTTGCGGTTACGGCGGCGTTGGCGCGGGAGGCGGTGGCCCTGCCGATGGACGTGATACCGCCGCCGCGCCCGCTGCTGCCGGCCGATCACCATGACCCGACGCTGCCGAGTGGGCTGTTGGTGACGACCGACGATCTCAGTGTGGAAACCCTGCCCCTGCCGCCCTTGCGTGCTGTCGCCGCATTGCCGTGTTTCGACGGCGATTTGCGGTCGCCAAAGCAGGTTCTGGCCGAAACCGCGCTGGCTGATGGGTTGGCCCGCGCCGCAACGCGGGCCGGCGTCGCGGCCGAGCAGCTGGCGAGCGCCAACGGCATCGACGCCCTGCGCGATTGGGCGAACTGCCAGGGCCTTCGCCAAGTGGTAACGGGGGAAGCGCCGGTCGGGCCTATCGCTGATTGGCTGGCGGCGGTGACTCCCGCGCTTGCGGCCGATGGCGTGCGGCTGGTGCAGCTGCGCCGGCCCTGGGACGCAGCAGCATGGCCAATTGCGACGAAAGGCTTTTTTGCCTTCAAATCAGTGATTCCCCGCCTGCTGGCGCCCTGATAGCAAGGCGTTGGCCGGGGAGGGCCGGCTCGATGCGATTGCCCAGGCTGCAAGCGGTGATGCCAATGCTGCTGTTGCCGCTGCTCACCGCCGGCTGTGTTTCGACCGCCGTCGCCGTGGTCAAGGCGCCGTTCCAGATCGTCGGCGCCGGCGTCGATGCGGTAACGACCAGCCAGGCCGAGGCCGACCGCAACCGCGGCCGCCGCGAGCGCAAGGCAGAGGAGGCCGAGGCAAAAGCCGCGAAAAAGGCCGAAAAGCAGCGACGCAAGGCCGAGCGTGAGGACCGGGAGAGCGGCCCTTATTGAGGCCAAGCGGTGAAAGGCGGCGTCAGTCGTCCGGCCCCAACGTCGGATCAAGATCGCGCGGGCGGATGAACTGGGCGAGTTGGGCGCGGCCGCCGTCGATCTTGGTCCAGCTGGTGATGTCCAGCTTCAGGTGCGCCAGCGTCGCGGTCGGGTATTTCAACTCCGCTTCGTCGCGCAGATGTTCGCCGGGCGGCACGAGTTCGAGCAGCAGGTCCTCCAGCCCCGGATTATGGCCGACGAGCATCGCGCTGTCATGGTGATCGGCGAAACCGGCGATGAGCTCGGTCAGCGTTGCCGACGACGACAGATAGATGCGTTTTTCATAGATCGGGGCCAGCCGGGCCTTCAGGCCGGCCTCCACGCCGTCGATAGTCTGGCGGCAGCGCACGGCGGGGGAGGCGGCGACATGGTCGAAATCCGGCATGTCGCCACGATCCTGTGCGGCGCGCAACCATTGGCCGATGCGGACCGAAGCGCGGCGGCCACGGTCGTTCAGCGGCCGGTCGAAATCGCGCAGCAACGGGTCGTCATAGCCGGATTTGGCGTGGCGCAACAAAGTCAGCGTTTTCACCTGCGCTCCCCGGAAATCGAGCCGTCCGTTGCGGTTGTGGCGTCACCATGGCGCGGTGGCGCAGGGGTAGTAAAGGCCTGATGTGCGGCCGCCACCGCGGCGACGGCATCGTCCAGCCCCAGCCGGTCTATCGGCGTGCCTTCCGGGAAGGCGGCGAGCAGCCGCGACGGCACCGCCGGGCCAATCAGCACAAAGGTGCCGCGATCATCGGCGCGGCGGATCAACCGGCCGAACGCCTGCGCCAGCCGGCCCATGGTGACGCGATCGTCATAGGCCGAGCCGCCCTTCACGGCACGCCGCGCGGCGTGCAGCACGGTGGGACGCGGCCATGGCACGCCTTCCATCACCACCAGCCGCAACGAGGCGCCGGGCACATCGACCCCATCGCGCAGCGCATCGGTGCCGAGCAGCGAGGCGCGCGGTTCGGCGCGGAAGATATCGACGAGCGTGCCGGTTTCGATGGGATCGACGTGCTGTGCATAGATCGGCAGCCCGGCGCGGGCCAGCGGATCGGCGATGCGGGCGTGCACCGCCTTCAACCGGGCGATGGCGGTGAACAGGCCCAGGGTGCCGCCGCCCGCCGCCTCGATCAGGCTGCGATAGGCGTGCGCCAGCCCGGCCATGTCGCCACGCTTGATATCGTTGACGATCAGCACGCGGGCGTTGCCGGCGTAATCGAACGGGCTTTCGGCGGCGAAATGCAGCGGCGGCAGGGCCAGATGGCTGGCACCGGTGCGGGCGTCGGCATCCGCCCAGCTGTCGTTGCCCTCCCCGCCACGGCTTTCCATGTCGCCACCGCTCCGGCCCCTGAGCGTCGCCGACGTCACCAGCACCCCATGCGCCGGTTCCAGCACGGCGCGGGCAAAGGGTCGCATCGGGTCGAGCCAGTGGCGGTGGATGCCGATATCGAATTCGCGGCCCTCCACCCGCGCCAGCGCGAACCAGTCGACAAAGGCCGGATCGGCGGCGCCGCCCAGCCTTGCCAGCAGCCCGGTCCAGGCGGCGATGGTTTCGCAACGCAGGCGCAGGCCCGCGGCGGCGCCTTCGGTGCGGGCGCGGCCCTGGCCGTCCAGCCAATCGGGCGGATCATCGAGCATCGCCTTCAGCCGCGCCTCCAGCGCCGCCATCGGTTCGGCGAGCCTGGCCAGCGCGGCAGCGGCCGCCCCGGCGGCGTCTATGACCGGCGGCAGCACCTCTGCAACTTCGGTATCAAGGCCATAGCCGGCGTCGCTGCCCCTTGCCTCGGCGCGGGCGAGCACCTGGGCGCGGACGGCGGCCAGAAGTCGCTCGATCGGGCCTTCGGGGGTGTCGCCGACCACCCGCGCCAGCCAGCTTTCGCCCGGCAGGATCTTCGCCGCCGCCGTCACCCGCTCGATGGCGGCGGCCCCTGCATCGTCATAGCCGGCGAGTTCCGCCAGCCGCGCCGCGAGCCCGCGCCGGCGGCCCCGCGTGGTAGACGATGGCCCCAGCAGCCAGCTGCGCAATTCCACCGCCTCGCGGCCCGACAGTTCGACGGCAAAGGTCGCATCGGCAGCATCGAACAGATGATGGCCCTCATCGAACACCAGCCGGGTCATGCCGATTCCCTCGGCACGGCCGCGCACCGCGTTGATCATCACCAGCGCATGGTTGGCGATGACGATATCGGCCTGTGCGCTGGCGCGTGTGGCGCGTTCGATGAAGCAGATGCGATAGTGCGGGCAGCCGGCATAGATGCATTCACCGCGCCGGTCGGTCAGGCCGGAAAAGCTGCTGCGCCCGAACAGCGCCGGCAGCCAGCCGGGCAGGTCGCCGCCGACCATGTCGCCATCGCGGCTGTATTCGGCCCAGCGCGCTGCCAGTTGCGCGAACACCGCGGCGCGATTGGCGAATCCGCCCTGCACCGCGTCTTCCAGATTGAGCAGGCAGAGGTAATTTTCGCGGCCCTTCCTGACGACGACGCGGGCGCGTTTTTCGGCAGGGTCGGGATAGGCGCGGGCGCTTTCCTGATCGAGCTGGCGCTGCAGCGCCTTGGTGAAGGTGGACAGCCACACCGTGCCCTGGGCGTCGTGCGCCCAGGTGGCGGCGGGGGCGAGATACCCCAACGTCTTGCCGATGCCGGTGCCGGCTTCGGCCAGCACCATGTTGGGTGCGCGCGGGCTGGCGCGCGGCTGGAATGCCGCCCCTGCCGCATGGGCATAGGCGCGCTGGCCGGCGCGGCGTTCGGCGCCTTCGCCCAGCATGGCGTCGAGCCGCGCATCGATGGCGGCATTGTCCAGCGTGACGGTGCGCGGCGCGGGGCGCGGGGCTGTCTCCTCCCATTTCGGCAGCTTGGTGAACACCGAGCGTTCCGGGCTCTCAGGCTTGGCGATGCGGTTTTTGAGCGGTTGCCCCCAGCTCCAGCGTTGGCGCGCAAGGCTTTGCAAAGCGGTCCAGGCGCCATGGCGTTCGGGCCAGGCCGGATCGGCGAGCGTTTCGAACAGCGCGGCGGCGGCGCGGCCCAGAAAGCCGGCATCGCTGTCGCTGGTCGGCGGATCGATGCCTAATGCTGTCGCCAGCCCGCGCGGCGTCGGCACGGCGAAACGCGCCGGATGGATGAAGGCGAACAGTTCGAGCAGATCGAGCCCGGCCAGTTCAGGATAGCCCAGCCGGCTGGCGGTGACCGGCGCGTTGAGCAGCAAGTGCGGCGTATCGGCGGCGGCGCGGATCGCCTGGCCGCGGGATACCGCCGACACACGGCCATCGGCGGCGGCGATCCACACGCCGGCATGGGTGGCAGTGATTGCCGGCAAGGCAAGGCCGCTGTTCACGGGCGGATCCGGCAGGGGCGGAACCAGTCAGGCCGCGCCGGGTTCACCCGGCCAGGTTCGGCTGGCCGTTCGACGCGGTGACGCCGCCATCGACCGGCAGGATGACACCGTTTACGAAGCTGGCGTCGGGGCCGGCCAGAA
>JBBQPR010000117.1:0-6182 GCA_038217075.1 Sphingomonadales bacterium | reverse complement strand
GTGATGCCGCCGAAGATGAAGAACAGCGCGAAGACGAAGACCGGCAAGCCGGGGGCGTTGATCGGCACGCCATCCTCGATGGCGTCGGTGTCTGATCCGCCTGCGATGCCCGGTGCCAGTGCCATCGTCTCTCTCCCCGTTGGTGCTTTTTATCGAATGGTCGGCGGGCAGGGCATGGTTTTGCCGACCGCCTCTATCCTGACGTTGCGCACGGACGCGGCAAACCCCGCCGATGCCGCAATCCGCAGTGGCGCGCCAACCGCCGCCAGATTGGCGCCGGCATCGTGGAAGCAGCGCAGTGACACGCGGGTCTGGACCACCGAACCTTCGGGTGCCGCCCGCACCATCGGCCCCAGATCGACGGTCGCCCCGCCCAGCGAGACGCGGACCGGCCCGGCACCGGCGTGATCGATGCGCCAGTCGAGCAGCAGGACAAAGCCTTCATCAAGCTGGCGCATCAGGTTGATGGCCGGCCCTTCGATGGACAGCGCGCCATCGGCGTTCCAGGTAAATTGGCGGGCATCCTCCTGCGCCGAAATGTCCACGGGGCGGACAGCGATGGTGCCATCCACGGCAAGGTGCCACGGCGCCGGCACGTTGCCGCGCACGAAATAACTGTCGGTGCTGCCGGACGCCACCAGATCCATCCGCGGGTTTTCGTTGACCGGTGCGACATGGGCCGAATGGCCATAATCCAGCCCATAGCCGACCGGGAACAGCGGATTGGCGATCGGCGAATGGGCATCGTCGGGCCAGGCGAAGGGCAGCCGCCCGGTGAAATCGCGCAGCGGCCGGCCATTGGCGCCGCTGACCAGCACATCGGCAAGGCCGTTGCCCTGGGTGCCGGGCAACCAGGCGGCGACAAAGGCATCGGACTGGTTGATCAGCGTGCCGACGAACATCGGCCGGCCGGACAGGAAAATCGACACCACCCGGATGCCTTGCGCCTTGAAACGGGCGATCAACGCTGTCTCCTCGGCCGTGGCACGATAGGCGATGTCGTTCACATCACCCTGATATTCGGCATAGGGCCGTTCGCCCAGCACGATCACCGCGACATCCGGTTTGGCGGAAAAACTGCCATCGGGGGACACGCTGGCCTCGCCGCCAGCCGCCACCACCTGTTCGGCGATGGCGCGGCCGATGGTCTGGCTGTTCGGGAAATCGGCGGCGCTGGTATCGGTGCCCTGCCAGGTGATGGTCCAGCCGCCGGCCTGCATGGCGATATTGTCGGCACCCGGGCCGGCAACCAGCACGCGTGCGCCGGGCCGCAGCGGCAGCACGCCGCCTTCATTCTTGAGCAGGACCAGTGATTTGGCCACCGCTTCACGCGCCAGCGCGAGGTGCGCGGGCGCGCCCACGGCGGCAAGATCGCCGCGCTTGACCGGGTTTGGCCCCAGCATGCCGAGCTTCATCTTGACGCGCAGGATGCGGCGCACCGCATCGTTGAGCCGCGCCGACGGGATCACGCCGGCGCGCGCCTCGCGCAACGTGTTGGTGTAAAGCGCCTTCCAGCTGTCGGGCGCCATGAACATGTCGAGGCCGGCATTGATGGCCGCCGGGCAGTCGGTGACGGCGCAGCCCGGAATCTGGCCATGGCCATTCCAGTCGCCTACCACCAGCCCGGCAAAACCCATGCGGTGCTTGAGAACATCGGTCAGCAGCGATCGGTTGCCGTGGTTCTTTGCGCCGTTCCAGCTGGAAAAGCTGGCCATCACGGTCAGCGCGCCGGCATCGATGGCCGCCGGATAACCCTGGGCGTGGCGTGCGATCATTTCGGCTTCGGAGATACGGGCGTCGCCCTGGTCCTTGCCTTCGGCGGTGCCGCCATCGGCGAGGAAATGCTTGGCGGTGGCGGCCACCCGGTTTGCAGCGAGCGGCTTGCCGCCGATCATCTCGCCCTGCAACCCGAGAACCATCGCGCCGGCATAGGCGGCCACCAGCGCCGGATCTTCGCCATAGCCTTCATAGCTGCGGCCCCAGCGCAGGTCCTGCGGCACGGCAAGGGTCGGCGCAAAAGTCCAGTCGATCCCGGTGCCGGCGACTTCGGCGGCGGTGGCAGCACCGATCCGTTGGCTGAGCGCCGGATCATGGGCGGCGCCAAGCCCGATGTTGTGCGGAAAGATCGTGGCGCCCGGCACGTTGGAATGACCATGCACCGCATCGACGCCGAACAGGATCGGAATGTGCGCGCCCGCGCCGCGCGAGGCAGCGTGGAAGGCGGAAACGAGCTTGTACCAGCTGGCGGCGTCGGCGCGTTCATTACCATAAGGGCCGCTGTTGCCGCCTGCGAGGATCGAACCGAGCGGGTAGTGCGCCAGGTCTTGCGGGGTGATCGCGGAGATATCCGCCTGAATCAGCTGGCCGACCTTTTGCTTCAGGGTCATCCGGGCCAGAATGCCGGAAATCCGGGCCTCCTCGGCGCGTGTCGTCAATTCGGCCGGGCTGTTGGCGGCAGGCCAGAGCGCCGGATGGGCCACCGTTTCCGGCGCGGTCGGGGCCGCAATGGCCGTTGGCGCCGCGCGGCTTTCCGCCCCCCAGCTGCCCGCTGCCAGTACGATCGCCAGCCACGCCTGCTTGCCCATCGAAGCTCCCCAACGTCGTATTGTGAACGTTACCAACACCGCCTCGCACGTGGCTTGCCAAGAATCAACTTCCATGAAGTGCAGGGGCGCGTTTGCTGGTCATCGGCGGCGGGCGGGAAACAGGAGGGCCGACGCGCCGAATGCCAGCATCGCGAGCAGCACGAACAGCGCGCGAAAGCCGAGCGAAGGCACGAGTGCGAGGGTTATCCCCGGCATTATCAGCGACGGCAGGGTGTTGGTGAGGTTGAACAACCCCAGGTCACGGCCGCGCCGGTTGCTGTGCGGCAGCACGCGCAATGTCTGCGCCGAATGCAATGCCAGGAACATGCTGCTGGCCAGGCTGAACACGGCATAGCCCGCGATGGCCAACAGCGGATCATCGGTGAACCCCATTGCGAGCAGGGCAATCGCCGCCAGCATGGCCCCGGCGCGCAGTGGCACCAATGCCCTGCCATGGCGATCGGACCAGGCGCCGACCGCCAGCGTCAGCGGCGCCGCGACGACCAGCGCGCCGCCGAAGATCCTGGCGGTCGACGCGTCGCCGAACGCCGGATCAACCGAGCGCAGCCAGAAATACAGATAAGCGAAAAGGGCCGCCTCCGAAATCTGTAGCATCAGCCGGGCCAGCCACATGCGTTGCAACAGGCCAAGGCCGGGTGGCTTGGCCGGGGGTTTGGGCGCATCGGGCAGGTTGGGGGCGTTGCGCATCGGGGCGGGCGCCGGGACTGGACTGCCGAGCAGCAGCAATGGCGCGATGCAGCCGGCGGTCATCATCGCCACGATCGCCAGCCGTGCCTGCGGGCCAGCCAGCCCGGGCAGGGTGACAAAGGCGCCAACCAGCGCACCCGCTGCCGGGGCGAATGCCAGCAGGCCCCCCAGCTTGCCCTTTTGTGCATCGGGCACGCAATCGCCGGCCCAGGCCGACAGCGGCCCGATCATCATGTTGACCGCCAATTGCCAGCCGATGATGACGGCCACCAGCCAGCCCAGGCTGGTGACGCGGTCGACAAGCAGCAGCAGCGTGCACGACAGTACCAGCCCCGTCGCCACCCACGCCCTGCGGCCAAGCACAAGGTCGCTGGCCCAGCCGAACAGGATATTGCCCGCGCTGGCGGCGAGCGCGCCGGCAAAGGTCGTTGCGGCGAGCCATGTTACCGGCATCGCTGCCGGGCCCTGCGCCGTGGTGATCAACTCGATCCGCACCGGCAGCAGCACGGTGAGGAACGGCATATAGGCGATTGTCGTGCCGGCCCAGGCAAGCGCGAAGAACGGCAGGAAGGCAGCCGGTGGCCGGGGTGGTTCAGGCCGCATCGCGGGGCGTCAAATCAGCCCGCATGTGTTCAGGCCGCACGACGCGGTGGGGCAGTGGAATCGCGCACGACAAGGCTGGCGGGCACGACCACCGGCGTGAACATCGGCAGATCGTGGCGCTGGCCGCCGATCAACAATTCGACCGCGCGCGAGGTGATCTCTGCCACCGGCTGGTCGACCGCGGTGAGCGGCGGGCGGGTGAAGCGGACCAGCGGGGTATTGTCGAAGCAGACCAGCGACAGGTCATCGGGGATGGCAAGGTCCAGGCCATGGGCTATTTCGATCGTCGCCAGCGCCATCTGGTCGTTGCTGGCGATGATCGCGCTTGGCCGGTTCGGCCGGTCAAGCAGCGCACGTGCGGCCTGTTCCCCCGAGGCATAGCTGAAATCACCCGTGGCCAGCAGCCCGTCGGTGTCGGCTCCCGCGGCGGCCATTTCGGTGCGCCAGCCATCCACGCGCCAGCCGGAAAGCTGATAATCCGCCGGTCCGGCGATAAAGCCGATGCGGCGATGCCCCAGATCGAGCAGGTGCCGGGTCGCCAGCCGTGCCGCGCCTTCATCATCCATCGTCAGCGCAATGCCATCGCCTTCGCTGCGGGAGCCGATCCGCGCAAAAGGCACATGATTTTGCGCCAGTAGCCCAGTGATCAGCGGATTGTCCGAGTGCGGCGGCGTCAGTATCACGCCATCGGGTTGCAACGCGGCAATCGCGGCGGCCAATTCGCGTTCGACATGGTCATTATGCGTGTCGACCAGCTCGATGATCAGGCGATAGCCGAATTCGGCGCATTTCAGCATTCCGCCGAGCAGCATCTGGTCGACCCAATCGGTGCCTTGCCGGGCGCGCCAGTCCTCGATGGTGCGGTCCCGGTCGTTCAGAGCCAGAATAAGGTAGGAGCGCGAACCGCTCATCCGTTGTGCGGCGATCGACGGCACATAACCCAGCTTGTCGATCGCAGCCTGCACCCGCTGCTTCATTTCCGGGCGAACATTGGTTTCATTGTTGATGACGCGGCTGACCGTCTGCAACGAGACACCGGCGTCGGCAGCAACGTGCTTGATGGTAACGGCTTGCTTTCGACGCGCCATTTTCGAATTCAGCCCCCGGTTGCCGCGCAACGCGCTTTGCTAGAGCATCGTATCGCTTCGCGGAGTCGGGACCGGCCCGCTCCCCCTGCCCAACCACCCAGGTATTTTACCCTAAAGGGTGGTTGGGCAGGGGGAGCGGGCCAGTCCCGACTATCGGCACGATGCTCTAACCGCATCCTGCGCGCATTGCCAGACGCGAACCCAATCCACCGCCATGACCTTTGGAAAGCCTGTCGCAGCCACGCCGCCCCGGTTGTGTTCTTCGGGCAAATGGCCGCCGACCGCCAGATTGAGCACAAGGTGAAAGGCCTGATCGAAAGGCGCGGCCGGGTTGGATGATCCGCTGGTCGACCAATCCCCCGGATGCTGGGTTTCATAGATACGGCCGTCGATGCTCCAGCTGATCGCCTCCGGGCTCCAGTCGATGGCATAGACATGAAATCCGTCGACCGGCGCGGGCAGGGTGGTAGTCGTGCCGCGCTTGCGATTGGCCGGGGGGACACCGCCGAAATGCAGGGTGCCAAGCACGCCCTGCTCTCGACCCGCCGGGCAGCCGGGCCGGCCGGTTTGGCATGGTTCGCCAAGGTTGACGGCCTCCATGATGTCGATTTCGCCCGATGCCGCCCAGGCGCCGAAGCGGTTTTCGTCGGGCAGCATCCAGATCGCGGGCCACAGGCCCTGACCCTGTGGCAGCCGCGCGCGCACTTCGATCCGGCCATAGCGCCAGCTGGCATTGCCGCGCGTGGTCAGGCGTGCCGACGTGAACGGCCTTGTCGCCTGTTGCGGCGGGCCGGCGCGGCGCTGATCCATCGGGAGCGCCGGGCCGGTGAAGCGTTCGCGCCGCGCGGTGATCAGCAATTGGCCATCGCGTATCGCGGCATTGGCGGCGCGGTCGGTATAGCATTGCCGTTCATCGTTGCCGCCGCCCCAGCAATCGCGCGCCATTGTCCATTTTTGCGGGTCGATCGCGGTGCCTTCGAACTCGTCCGACCACATCAGCTGCCAGCCCGGCCCCGGGGCGACAGGCGCCGGTGCGGCGGCCAGTATCAGTGCAAGGAGTGCCGCGCTCAAGCCGCGCGCTCTTCCCGCACGCCGCAATAGCGGGCGACATAGGCGTGGTGTTCGGGCAGCCCGTCGACGGTGCGGGCGACATTGTCACGCAGCGACGACAGCAGATAGGCCAGTTCCTCGCCGCGCA
>JBBQPR010000116.1:0-6341 GCA_038217075.1 Sphingomonadales bacterium | reverse complement strand
GTGACCCACCCGATCCCATCTCGAACTCGGCCGTGAAACCAGGCAGCGCCGATGGTACTATCGCTCAAGCGATGGAAGAGTAGGACGCCGCCAGGCCTTGCAGCCGACGCAGCACCGATCGGTAAAACCCATTCATATGTCACAGCTTTTCGAGGCGTAAGCCACAAGCCAGCCTTGCGGTCGCAGCCTCAAGCCAGTTAGCGGCACATAGCCGTTGGCGCGGGGTGGAGCAGCCCGGTAGCTCGTCAGGCTCATAACCTGAAGGTCACAGGTTCAAATCCTGTCCCCGCAACCAGATAATAGCCCCGTCGCATCCGCGACGGGGCTGTTTTCGCTTGGTATTCCTATCCACACGCCCCTCAGGCCTACCGTCCGCCATATTGCCCGGCAGTCGAAATTGGCTTCCGGCGCAATTCTAAGGCACAAAGACACATGCCCTTTTCAACACTCCCGCCGTTGCTTGGTGAAGCTCTTGCCGCGCGCGGCTATGAAGCGCCAACGCCTGTCCAGGCTGCCGTACTGCAGCCCGATGCCGATGGCCGTGATCTGATCGTTTCGGCGCAGACAGGTTCTGGCAAGACTGTTGCTTTCGGCGTCGCGATGGCGCCGCAGCTGTTGGGCGAGGACGGCCGCACGGACCGTGCCGGCGCACCTCTGGCGCTGGTGATCGCGCCGACGCGCGAACTAGCGTTGCAGGTGAGCCGCGAGTTGATCTGGCTTTATGGCAAGACCGGTGCGCGGATTGCTACCTGTGTCGGCGGCATGGATGCCTCCAAGGAGCGCAAGGCGCTGAATCAGGGTGTGCATATCGTCGTCGGCACGCCGGGTCGATTGCGCGACCATCTTGAGCGTGGCGCGTTGACGCTCGGGCAGGTCAAGGTCGCGGTGCTCGATGAAGCCGACGAGATGCTCGACATGGGCTTCCGCGAGGACCTTGAGCAGATCCTTGATGCGACGCCCGATAGCCGCCGCACCTTCATGTTTTCGGCAACCATGCCCAAGCCGATCGTAGCGCTGGCCAAGCGCTATCAGCGGGATGCTCTGCGTATCTCCACTGTTGGCGAGGATCGTGGCCATGGCGACATTGCGTACCAATGCGTCACTGTCGCCCCGGCCGATATCGAGAACGCCGTCGTCAACCTGTTGCGCTTTCATGAGGCGCCGACGGCCATGCTGTTCTGCGCAACCCGCGACAATGTCCGCCATCTGCACGCCAGTCTGATCGAGCGCGGTTTTGACGCCGTGGCGCTGTCGGGTGAGCATAGCCAGTCCGAGCGCAACCAGGCGTTGCAGGCTCTGCGGGACCGCCGCGCTCGCATCTGCGTTGCCACCGACGTCGCCTCGCGCGGGATCGATCTGCCCAACCTGTCGCTGGTCATCCATGTCGAGTTGCCGCGCGACGCCGAGATATTGCAGCACCGTTCCGGCCGCACCGGTCGTGCTGGCAAGAAGGGCACCGCCATACTGGTCGTGCCTTATCCTGCGCGCCGCCGGGTCGATGGCATGTTGCGCGGCGCTCGCATCAACGCCGAGTGGCTGCCGGTGCCGGGACCCGAGGACATCCGCCGCAACGATCATGAGCGGTTGCTGTCCGCGCTTCTGGAAGTGCCGGTCGAGATCGACGATGAGGATCGCGCCCTGGCGCAGCGGTTGTTGCAGGAGCGCACGCCCGAGGACATCGCTGCGGCGCTGGTGCGGATGCACCGGTCCAAGATGCCGTCGGTCGAGGAGTTGCTCGATAATAGTGGCCCGCCGCAGCGTGGGGTGGCGCCGTCAAAGGATGGGCCGCGCCCCGGTTTTGAGGAGACGGTGTGGTTCCGCATGGACGTTGGCCGCCGGTTGAACGCCGATCCGCGCTGGCTGCTGCCGCTTATCTGCCGCCGTGGCCATGTCACCAAGACCGAGATCGGTGCCATCCGCATCGGGCCGGAGGAGACCATGTTCGAGATTCCGCGCGGCATCGCCGACCGCTTTGTCGATGCGCTGCGCCGCACGGAGGGCGAGGACCGTTCGCCGGAGGGTGGCATTCGCATCATCTCGGCAGACGGCCCGCCGCGCCCGCAAGGCCCTCGTGGTGATGGCCCACGGGGTGAAGGTCCAAGGGGTGCCAAGCCCAACCGGCCGATCCTGGTACGGGCACTGGGGCCACGCGAGTTTGCCGGCAAGCCGGGCAAGCCGAGCGGGCCGCGGCCACCCCGAGGGCCATCGGCACCGGCCACCCGTGGCAAGTTCCACAAGGGCTGACCCCCAGGGATGCCCCGCATCCTGATCGACGCCGATGCCTGTCCGGTGAAGGACGAGATCTACCGCGTTGCGATCCGGCACGGCGTAGCATGCGTTGTCGTATCCAACAGCGGCATGCGGCTGCCGGGGCATCCACTGGTGACGCAGGCGATGGTCAGCGATGGCTTCGATGCCGCCGATGACTGGATCGCCGAGCGGGCCGATGCGCAGACGCTGGTGGTGACCGGCGACATCCTGCTTGCCGACCGTTGCCTGAAGGCAGGGGCGATGGTGCTGGCCCATAATGGCCGTCCGTTCACCGCCAATTCCATCGGCGCCGCCATTGCGACTCGGGCCATCATGGCGGATCTGCGGGCCGGCGGCGATGTGCTGCCGGGCGGGCCGGGGACGTTCGGCAAGGCGGACAGGTCACGGTTCCTGCAGGCGATCGATGCGACCTTGGTTTGGTTGACGCGCGGGTAGCAGGGTGCCGAATCGGCGATATTGGTGCGTCGAAATTCTATCGATGCGGGTCGAACCAAGCCAAATCCCGGGTCAAGCCCGGGATGACCGGCGCGGGTGATTCAATTTGGCCGCAGAATCGCAAATTACTTCATAAAAATAAACTATAGAGCCGGATAGGTTCACACTGACTCCATGCTCGTTTCAACGATATAGAAGCTTCCCCGCTAGCCACTCCAGATTTCTCACACGACCGTTTAGGTTATAAAAATCAAGCCGCATTGGCCAGTTTCCGGGCCGAGCGGATCATGTCGCTGGCTTTTTCGGCGATCATGATGGTGGCGGCGTTGGTGTTGCCCGATACCAGCCTTGGCATCACCGAGGCATCGACAACGCGCAGGCCGGTGACGCCGTGCACGCGCAAATCCGGGCCGACGACGCTGGCCGGATCATCGGCGCGGCCCATCGCAGCGGTGCCGACCGGGTGGTAGATGGTGCCGCCGGCCGCCTGTGCATAGGCCAGCAGATCGGCATCGCTCGCCACCGCCGCGCCGGGCAGGATCTCGCTTTCGACATAGGGCGACAGCGCCGCCTGCGCCGCCAGCTTGCGCGCCCATTTCAGGCCTTCGACGATGGTGTCGCGATCAAGCTGCGCGCTGAGATAGTTCGGCCGGATTACCGGGTGCTGCGTCGGATCGGTGTTGCGCAGGTGGATCGTCCCCCGGCTTTCGGGCCGCAACTGGCACGGCGCAATGGTGAGACCGGGCAGGCGTTCCAGCTCCATGACCTGATGTTCGGTCAGCTTTTCCATGTCCATCGTTGCCGGCAGGATGTGATATTGCACGTCCGGCCCTTGCAGGCCGGGGCGGGTGCGGACATAGGCTTGGACATGCGCCGCCGACAGGGTGAGCAGGCCCTTGCGCGCAATCGCATAGCGCGCCGCCTCTCGCACCAGCCGCCAGCCACGGCTGAGTTCATTTACCGAAATGCAGCCCGGTTTCAGCCGGAATTGCGTGCCGACGACATAGTGATCCTGCAGATTGGCGCCGACGCCCTTCAGCGCCTTTTCAACCTTGATGCCCAAAGGTTGCAGCACATCGGGGTCTCCGATGCCGGACAATTCGAGCAGTTGGGGCGTGTTGACGGCACCGCCGGCGCAGATCACCTCCAGCCGCGCGCGGGCCCGGGTGGCGACGCCCTCGCGGCGATAAGCAACCCCGGTGGCGCGGCCATCGGTGATGATGATGCGTTCGGCAAGCGCCCGGGTTTCGACGGTCAGGTTGGCGCGCGCCATGGCGGGGCGGAGATAGGCCATGGCGGCCGACCAGCGGCGGCCGTTTTTGACCGTCATCTGGAAATAGCTGATGCCGTCCTGGACATCGCCGTTGACATCATCGTTGAACGGCAGCCCGGCCTCGATACCCGCCGCCACACAGGCGTCGGACACGGGGTGGCGATCGCGCGGGTCGGAAACGTTGAGCGGGCCATCCTGGCTGTGCAGATCGCCGCCCAGCCGTTCATTGCCCTCGGCACGGCGGAAATAGGGCAGCACGTCGCTGCTCGACCAGCCGGTGCAGCCGAGCTGCGCCCAATTGTCGTAGTCCGCCGTCTGGCCGCGCACATAGAGCAGCCCGTTGATCGAGGAGGAACCGCCCAGCACTTTGCCGCGCGGCCAGACATGGGTGCGGCCGCCGCTGCCGGGGTCTTCCGCGGTTTCGTACAGCCAGTTGACCTTTGGATCCTTCAGCGTCTTGGCATAGCCGATGGGGATGTGGATCATCGGATCGCTGTCCTTGCCGCCGGCTTCGAGCAGCAGCACGCGGACCGCCGGATCCTCGCTCAACCGCGCGGCGAGCACGCAACCGGCGCTGCCGGCCCCGATGACGATGTAATCATAGTCCATGCTGAATTCCCGTAAGACCGTGGCTGCGCCTGTAGACCGGCATATTGGGCCAGCGGCCAGCCTGCCGCAAATGGCAGGCGCTGGCCAGCGGGCGGGGCGATGGGGCGCAGGCGGCGGGATCAGCCCGATTTTTCCGCCCGCAGCCGCAGCAGCAGGTAGAGGGCAAAGCCGAGCGCCACGCCGGGGAACACGCCGAGGATCATGCAGATCCAGCCGTGCCGGACGCCGAGGACGCGCGCCGCATGGAGAATCCAGGCGATGAAGATCACCCAGCAAGCCAGTGTGTCGGCCGCATAACCGCTGGCAAAGGGATTGACGAAACCGGCGGCAAAGGCCCCGGCGATGTCGGGGTTGGCAATGAGCGGCGGGATGACCACCCAGCTGAAGATGCCGGTGGACACCGCCGCCCCTCGCGGCATTCATGGTCGCAAAATAGCGGGTGCGGGGTCAGGCGGCGGCTTCGATGGCCAGCAGGGCGAAGCTGGCCAGCCAGTGTTCGCCGGCATAGTCGCCGGCGATATGGGGCAGGCCGGCGTTGCGGTGCTCGGTGGCGGTGGTGAGCGCGGCGGCGCGGGCTGGGTCTGTGGGGTCAAGCGTGGCGGCGATGGCGTTCCAGCACCAGGCGCGGCTGAGGTTCAGGCCATCGAGATGCGCGATCTTGCCGTCGCGGCGATCGCTGACGGTGGCGGGCGTGAACAGCGTCTGCGGTGCGCCGTGTGCGAGGTCGGGGAGGAATCGCGCCAGCCATGACGCGAACACGGCGGGCGGCAGCACGCGTCGCATGCACTCGGCTTCCATGAGGGCCGAGGAGAGAAACTCGTCATCGCCCGGTTCCCAGGCCTGACAGCCCGCGTCATTGGCATACCACCGCGACGCGGCGTCACGCAACGCCTTGGCGAGCGTCAACTCGCCGCACTGCTCGGCGTAAGTGAGGCTGAGCGTGATCGCAAAGGCGGTGTTGAAGTGCGTACCGACGCGAATCGGATAGGTGGAGCGTGGGAGGAACGCGAGCCAGCGCGCGGTAAATGCATCAGCGAGTGGCTGCAGCGCCGCGGCCCAGCGCCGACCGGCGTCGCCGTCATGGTGCCGCAGCTCGGCCGAGAGCATGAGCGCCCACGCCCAGCCGTATGGCCGCTCGAAGGTGCCGCGCTGCGGCGGCTCGAGATAGGCCGTTTCCACCGCCACGTTGGCGGGCGTCAGGTGCGCGTCGAACAGGGCCTGAATCGCGGCGGCCTCCGGCAGGCCCGGCACACGGCGCAGCAGGCGCGCCAGCAGCCAGTAGCCGTGCACGCACGAGTGCCAGTCGTAGCTGCCGTAGAACACCGGGTGCAACTCGCGCGGCGACCGCAGATCCGACGGGCCGGTGAGCACATGTTCGAGCTTGTTCGGGTACTCGCGCGTCACATGTGACAGGGCAATCGCCGCAAACCGCGACGCGATCTCTGGCGTGAGTGTAGGGAGCATCGAGGTCAGCGCGGGAAGGCGAGGGTGTAGATGAGGATCGTGTTCACCACCAGCAGCATGAGGGCCGTCGGTACCTGCACACGGATCACGGCATATCGATCAGGCAGTTCGAGGAGCGCGACGGGTACGATGTTGAAGTTGGCTGCCATCGGCGTCATGAGTGTCCCGCAGAAGCCTGACAGCATGCCGATGGCGGCGATGATCGTGGGGTTGCCATGGAGACCAGTGATGAGCAGCGGAATACCGATGCCGAGCGTCATGACGGGGAAGGCGGCGAAGGCATTGCCCA
>JBBQPR010000115.1:0-6522 GCA_038217075.1 Sphingomonadales bacterium | reverse complement strand
CAGCTTTCCATCCCGTTTCGCGCCATTGCGACCAACATCGTGACCGGCGAACCGGTGGCGATGGGCAGCGGCAATCTGACGACGGCGGTGTTCGCCAGCATGTCCATCCCGGCGGCGTTTCCGCCGATCGAGCGCGAAGGGTTGTTGCTCGTCGACGGCGGGATTTCGAACAATCTGCCGGTTGATGTGGCGCGGGCGATGGGCGTTGACGTGGTGATCGTCGTCGATGTTGGGGAACGCCCGGCGGCGGCGGACAAGATCACCAGCGCGATTTCGGTGGTCAACCAGATGCAGCTGTTGCTGGGTTATGACGCGGTGAAGCGGCAGCGCGCGTCGCTGGCCGGGCGCGATGTGCTGATCGAGCCGGATATCACCGGTATCGGCGTTGCGGATTTCGACAAGCTGGAAACCGGGATCGAACGCGGCCGGGCGGCGGCGCAGGCGGCGGCGGCACGGCTGACACCGCTGGCCGTGGATGCGGCGCAATGGGCGGCCTATCTTGCCGAGCGCGACGCCCGCAGCCATCCGGCACCAATCCGCATCGACCGGGTGGTCATCGCCAATGAATCGACGGTGAAAACGCGGGAGATCGCCAAGCGGCTGACCACTCGGCAGGGCGATGTTCTCGATGGCAAGCGCATGGCCGATGATGTGGCGAACATCTATGCGCTCGATGCGTTCGACCGGGTGGATTATCGCATCGATGTCGATCGCGGGGCCGATACGCTGGTGCTGCATGCCCGCGGGCTGCGGGGCTCCGGCGAATATTTCCAGACGGGCCTGAACCTGTCGAGCGACTTCGGCAAATCGGCGAGCTTCGACCTGGGCCTTGCCTATACCGACCGGGATTTCCTTGGCACCGGGTCGGAATGGCGCGGCTTTGCGCGGGTGGGCAGCAATCTGCTGTTCGATGTCAGCGTCTACAAGCAGTTCGGCCGGTTGTTCGCCGAGCCCGTGGCTTTTTTCGAGCGGCGATCGGTGCTTTCGCGGCGGGCAGGATCGGTCGATCAACTGGATTCGCTCCAGGCCGCACGGGCTGGCGCCGGTATCGATGGCGGCGTGGTGTTCGGCAATTGGGGTGAATTGCGGCTGGGCGCGCGGTTGGGCGGCGTGTTGCCGATCGAGGGCAATTTTGGTGCAAACCTGGACACGGGCTGGACCCGCGATGTCGATTGGCGGCTGGGCTTTACCGCCGATACGCTCGATTCGCAGACGTTTCCGCGCAAGGGCGTGCTGGCGCAGGTGCAATATATCGATCATGTCGGCGCGCTGGGCGGGCGGTTCAATCGCAAGACCTTGCGTTTTAATGTGCAAAAGCCCTTCAGCTACAAACGCTTGAGCGTTGTCCTCGGGGCGCAGGGCGGCGCGACATTCGGCGATGCCAATGAATTCATCGGTGACAATGTGCTTGGCGGGTTCCTCAATCTATCGGGCGTGCAGCGCAATTCGCTGGTCGGGCCAGAGGCATTATTCGCCCGGGCGGTTGGCTTTTATCGGATCAGTGACCGGTCGCCGATCCTCGATTTGCCGATCTATGTCGGCGGGTCGTTCGAAGCGGGCAATGTCTGGCAGTTGCGGTCCGACATTTCGCTGGGCCGGCTGCGCACGGCGGCGAGCGCCTTCATTGCCGCCGATACGATTTTGGGGCCGGTGTGGCTGGCGTTCGGCCAGAGCGGTAGCAGCAGCTCGGTTTATCTGGTGATGGGGCGGGTTTTCTAGCTGTTTGGCCCCGGGCTGTGATGGTGCGGGCTGGGCATCAGCGTGTCGGGCGCTTGTACCCGAAATTTGCAGATGCATTGGTTTGGGATGCGGCCCCGGCGTGGTTCAAGCAGCCGGCGCTGATTGTCGGCATCAATGAAGCTGTGGAGGCCCGCGGTAACAACCGATTGCAGTGAAGTCGGAACCAGCCTGCTCCCCCGCCCAGAAAAGTGACATTCCCAGAGGGCGCAGAAAGAGACTTCTCTGAACCGCGCCGACATTTGAGTTGGCCGTGGCTGGCTGCGCTTCGAGCGCAGTTGATGCGGCGGGCTTTTCCTGTGCAATGTCGGTCACGCCTGCAACAGTCGCGACCGCAGCATCTTCAACAGCGCCACCTTGAAGCGTTCCAGTTCGCCAAGGTCCGACACAGTTCGACCATAGGACCACAGGCCCTGGCTGGCGGTCGCCAGAAAGGCTGCGATCTCAACAAGCTCATCGGTTTCAAGTGGCGAACCAAAGGCCCGGGCGGCGCGTGTGACCGCCACCAGAAACGCCGCCCGCAGCGCATCGCCATGGGCGTTGACGGCGGTCAGGACCTCGGGGCGATGCGGCGCCAGTTCGGTCATGCTGTTGGCGATAAAGCAGCCCGGCCCCGGCATGCCGCGCTTTGCGTGCAGGCCGATGAAATAATCGAAAAACGCCCGGATGGCGGCCATGCCATCGTCCGTGCCGGTCAACAGCGCAATCGCCGGATCCGCGATGCGCTGGCGATAGCGTTCAAGGGCAGCGAGGAACAGTTCTTCCTTGCCGCCGAAGTCTGAATAAATCGCCCCGCGACCGACGCCGGTAGCGCCGACAAGCGCGTCCATCGAGGTTGCGCCAAAGCCCTTTTCCCAGAACAACGGCATGGCCCGGGCTACGAGTTCATCGCGTGATTTCGATCGGGGCCTTGCCATTGTCTTCCCTGTCTCCTGCCGCTGGCTGTGGCCGTGGTCGGCCGCAACGCGCCACTTCCGGCTTGCATTCTGGCGGCTTGCATTCTGGCGGCTTGCATTCTGGAATGAATGTTCCATAAAGATGGTGCATTAACAAGAGCGCGGGCAACGCGTCCTGTTTCAAGGCCGGATGCAAGGGGACCATGATGCCGGAAACTGCTCGCCGCGATCCGGTCCCCGGGGAAACCATGCTTGTGCTTGGCGCCGGCCCGCCGGACGGGATTGGCGGCGCCACCGCGCTGCGCTTTGCCGGTGCAGGCCTGCACCTGCTGCTCGCAGGGCGAACGGCAGCCAAGCTCGATGCCACAAGGGAAGCGATCGAATGGGCCGGCGGCTCGGCCGAAACCATGGTTTGCGATGTCACAAGCGCCACTGATCTGGATATGGCATTTGCGCGCGTCGACGCGCGAGGTGTGCCGCTCGCTGCCGTGCTTTACAATGCCGGCAACAACACGCCAATCGCCTTTGCCGATTTGAGCGAGGATGCGTTCGAAGCCTATTGGCGCGTCTGCTGCCTCGGCGGCTTTCTTGCCGCCAAGCGCGCCATGCCGCGGTTCGCGGCGCAGGCGCGCGGTTCGATGCTGTTCACCGGCGCCTCTGCATCGTTGCGCGGCCGCCCGATGTTCGGGCATTTTTCCGCTGCCAAAGGCGCGTTGCGCAATTTTGCCCAGGCGCTGGCCCGCGAATATGGCCCCTTGGGCGTCCATGTCGCGCACTTGGTCATCGATGGCGCGGTGGGCGGTGACCAGCTGCGATCACGCTTCGGCGGCCATCTCGAACGTCTTGGTGAGGACGGCGCGCTGGCGCCGGCGGCAATCGCGGAGGCCTTCTGGATGCTGCACTGCCAACCCCGTTCGGCGTGGACGCAAGAACTCGACCTGCGGCCCTTCAAGGAAGCCTGGTGATGCCATGACCGATATTTCCAGCTGGCTTTTTCTGGCGGCGGCGGGCCTTTCGACGCTGGGCGTCGTCGCGCATGAGGTTGCTGGCGCACCCCGGGTGCTCGGCCCGCTGAAGCATTCGGGCCTCGCCCCGGAAGTCATCTGGCTGCATCATTTTTCCTGGCATGTCGGGTCGGTGGCCGTGGCGGCGATGATTGCGCTGTTCTGCCTTGCTGCCATGCAGCCGCAGCAGCTTCTGCTCGCGGGGATCGCAACCTTGATGAGCAGCGGGTTCGCGGCGCTGGGGATCGGCCTTGCGATTTTCGGCAACCGGGCGTTGTGGCGCACACCCGCCCCTTACGCCTGGACGCTGGTCGCGCTGCTCGGCGGGCTGGGCCTGTATCTTGCGGGGTCGACATCATGACCGGTTCTGACACCGATTGGACCTTTGGCGGCGCCTGGCCCTATGCGCCGAAATGGTTCGACACGCCGGAGGGCCGGCTGCACTATATCGACGAGGGTCCCCGCGACGGCGTGCCCATCGTAATGGTGCACGGCAACCCCACCTGGTCCTATCTCTACCGGCGCTTCATTGCCGCCGTCACGGCGCAGGGCTTTCGCGCCATCGCCATGGATCACCTGGGTTTCGGCCGCTCCGACAAGCCGGATCGCGTTGGCGATTATGCCATTCCCAAACACGCCGATCGGTGCGAGGCGCTGCTTGAATCGCTCGATCTGACCGGTGCCATAATCGTCGTGCAGGATTGGGGCGGGCCGATCGGGCTGACTTGGGCAGCGCGGCATCCCGATCGCCTCGCCGGGCTGTTCATTCTCAATACCTTTTTCCAGCGGCCGGTCGCCAAGGTGCCGCTGCCGGCCATTTTGAAGGCGTTTCGCACGCCAGTGGTTGGGGAATTGATGGTCAAGGGTGCCCATGCCTTTGTAAAGCAGTTCCTGTTCAAGGCCGGGCTGTACGATCCGACGCGACTAAGCGACATCGACCGGGCGGCCTATCTGGCGCCGCATCCCGACTGGGCATCGCGCACCGGCATCCTCGCCTTCCCGCGCCAGATCCCGGCCGGCCCGGAAGGGCCGATCAGCGATTTCATCGCGGTCGAAGGCGCCAGGCTGGCCGCCGGCTTTGCCGACAAGCCGGTACGGATCGTCTGGCCGATGAACGATGTCGCCTTCAAGCCGGCAACGCTCGATACGATGTGGATGCCAAGCTTTCCCCACGCCGACGTCACCCGCGTCGAAGCGGCCGGCCATTTCATTCAGGAAGACGCCCCCGATATCGCGATCCCGGCCTTGCTGGCGTTCATCGAGCAGGCCAAAGCGGCGGACACACGGGCCGAGATGGCATGAACCTGCGCCTGCTCAGCCTGGTCTTTGGCCCTTTCGCGTTCGGAACGAGCGCCTTTGTCTTTGTCGGCCTTATCGATCCGATGGCACGCGGCCTCGATATCAGCGTGCCGCTGGTCGGTCAGTTGCAGACCGCCTTTGCCATCGCCTGTGGCATTGGCGGGCCGATCCTCGCGCGGCTGCTGGCAGGCGTTGATCGCAAGGCGTTGCTGACGCTGGTGATGACGATTCTGGTAGTGATGAATGTCGCCTCCGCCCTGGCGCCGGATTTCGCCTCGATCGCCGCGATCCGGGTCGCCGGCGGCCTGTTTGCCGCCCTGACGCTGCCGATCAGTTCGACGATTGCGGTTGGCATGGTGCCCGAGGCAAATCGCCCGGCCGCCATCGCGACGGTGCTTGCCGGCTATACGCTGGCCTTCCTGATCGGCATGCCGATGGGGACAATCCTTGGCAATGCCTATGGCTGGCGCGCCGCCTTCTGGTTTGCCGCTGCGATCGCGCTGGTGGCGACGATCGCCATCGCCATCGGTGCGCCTGGCAAGGTTGCGGCACCACACCCCGCTGGGGGCGGTTTCAAGGCGGCCCTGAAAGGCGACAATCCCCATCTGATGGTCGTCACGCTGCTCGCTTTTGTCGCGACCTTCACGACGGTCAGCTATATCGGTCCGGTGATCACCGCCGTTACCGGGCTGAAGGGCGCCGCGATCGGCGGGGTGCAGATCGCCACCGGCATCGGCAGCCTGTTCGGCCTGCCGGTCGGCGCGGTGCTGGCCCGGCTGCCGGTCCGCCGGGCGTTGCTCATCTTGCTATCGGTAACGGGCGCGACCCAGTTGATGTTCAGTGTCGGCATGACAAACGATCTTGGCGGGCTCGCAATTCCGTTATTGGTGCTGGTCATGGCGATGGGATCTGCGGCGCTGTTCGCGACGGCCCCGGTGATCCAGACGCGCCTTGCCCAAAACGCAGGGCCCGCCGCCACGATCGCTTTTGCGCTCAATGGGTCGATGATCTATTTCGGCCAGGGTCTTGGCGCCAGCATGGGCGGCTCGGTGACGGCGACGCTCGGGCTGGGGCGGATCGGCCTGGCGGGCGCCTCGGTCGCCGCCATCGCGATTGTTGTCATTGCGATGCTGCGTCCCAAGACGGGTGCAAGCGGCGCGACTGCCGGCATGCCCGAAGCCAAGATTTGAGCTTGAGCAGCAGCGCATGCGTCAGCTTGGCAACATGGAAATGCCGGGATAGCCTTCCGCCAGATCGAGGACGACGCCGGTCCGCAGCAACGTGACAGGATTTCCGAACGATTCGGCGATCACGGCGACCGCTTTCCAGCGATCGACCAATTCCTGCAAAAAGGCGGTTCCGGCGCGCTGGTCGCGGTCCTGTTCGCTGAAGCAGGGCCTGTTCGCTGAAGCAGGGCCTGTTCACTTAAGCAGGGCCTGTTCACTTAGGCTCAGGACTCATAGCCAGAACAGGACGGTGGCGGCGAGAGCCACGGCGGACAGGAAGACGGTCGGGCACCTGTCGTAGCGTGTTGCGACGCGCCTCCAGTCTTTGAGGCGACCGAACATGATCTCGATGCGGTTGCG
>JBBQPR010000114.1:0-6527 GCA_038217075.1 Sphingomonadales bacterium | reverse complement strand
ATGGGTGTAAAGCGCCGCCTCGACTTCCTGGCAGCTGATATTCTCGCCGCCGCGGATGATGATGTCCTTCTTGCGGTCAACGATGAACAAATAGCCATCGGCGTCCAGATAACCCAGATCGCCCGACCGGAACCAGCCGTCCCCGGTAAACGCCACCTGAGTCGCCTCGGGCTTGTTCCAATACCCCCGGCAACTGCACACCGTACGGATGCAGACTTCGCCAACCGTGCCGGCGGGCACGCCGGGGCCGACCGGGCCATCGCCCTGATCGATGCGCAGTTCGACCAGAGGCGCCGCCTCGCGCCCCGTCGAATTGGGCTTGCCGCGGTAATTGTCGCGGAAATTGCCGGCGCCGACGCCGTTGGTCTCGGTCAGGCCATAGCCCTGCACCGGGTGCTTGCCGGGAAAGGTCGCGGCGAGCCGGTCGACATGTTCAGGCGGGCGCGGCGCCCCGCCGCTGGCAATATCGACCAGCGACGACAGGTCATATTTGTCCCGGTCCGGGTGCTGCATCAATTCCAGGCTCATCGTCGGCACGCCGACAAAATAGGTGGCCCGCTCCTTTTCGATCAACCGCAGCGCCTCGCCCGCATCCCATTTGTGCATTATGATCATCTTGCGGCCGATGGCGATGGACACCAGCATCACCGGCACCGATCCGGTGATGTGGAACAGGGGCACATTCAACAGCATCACCTGCTGTTCGGCGGGCGTCACCCCGGCGCGGCTGGACAATTCCAGCAACGCGAGGCCAGCGACGAGATAGTTCATCGCCGCCGACACCAGCGCGCGATGTGTCGAAACCGCGCCCTTGGGGCTGCCCGTCGAACCCGATGTATACATGATCGTGGCATCGTCTTCGGGGTGGATTTCGGGCAGGAACCACATGGCGGCGGGCGATGCCGCCAATTCCTCCTCGGCGCGCACAAAGCCCAGCCCGGATGCGACTTCCTTCGATGTCCGCACCGTGATGATGGTGGCATGGCAACCCAGAGTCGCCAGCCGCCGCGCCCGTTCTTCATCGGCGATGGCGATGCGCGCGCCCGAATCCTTCAGCCCGTAATCCAGCTCGTCCGCCGTCCACCAGGCGTTCATCGGGATGGCGATGGCGCCGGCGTGCAGCGCGCCGACATAGGCGATGATCCATTCGGGATAATTGCGCATGGCAATCGCCACACGGTCGCCCTTGGCCACGCCATGGCGGTGCTGCAACATCGCCGCAAAATGCAGCGATTTTTCATAGACCTGCGCAAAGGTCAGCCGTTCATCGCCATAAACCAGGAATTCCTTGCCGACATTGGCGGCAAAGAACGTCGCGAAAAATTCGCGCATCGAAGGCGGCGCCGCGGCAAAACCCGGCATTTTGGCACCGCGCACCACAACCTCGCCAACCGCCAGCGGCCCGCCGGGCGCGGTGATCCCGGCAATCACATCATCAAGAGCCGTGTCGAGCGCGGACTTCATCCAATTTCCCCGAAAGCGTGCGTGTGCCGGGCGGTTTTCCACCACCTCGGCGATTCACCCATAAATGGCACGGTCGCTGCCGTTTGCAAACCGTCGGCGCGATGCGCGGCCCGCCGGGTGCTTCAGTATCCGAGCATCCGCGCCATGCGATCGCCATGAAAGGCGATGTCGCCAAAGGTTTCCTGCGCCGCCCGCGCCCGCTTCATGTAGAAACCGATGTCGAAATCATCTGTCATGCCGATGCCACCGTGCATCTGCACGCCTTCGTTGGTGGCAAGCTTGGCGACTTCGGCCGATTTGGCCTTGGCCAGGCTGGCGAACATCGGCGCGCGATCATCGGCGCTGTCCAACGCCACCAGCGCCCGCAACGTCGCCGAACGGGCCAGCTCGACTTCGCAGAACAGATGCGCGGCGCGGTGCTGCAACGATTGGAAACTGCCGATCTTCTGCCCGAACTGTTCGCGCTGCTTCAGATAATCCACCGTCCGGTCGAAACTTTCCGCCGAAACCCCCAGCATTTCGGCGGCCAGGCAGGCCCGCCCGGCATCCAGCGCCTTGTCGAGCACGGCAAAACCGCCGCCCACCGGCCCCAGCACATCGGCACCATCGACCTGCACATCGGCCAGCGTCACCCGCGCCGCGTTGCGGCTGTCGACCATCGATCGCCGCTCGATGGTCACCCCGGCGGCCCCGGCATCGATCAGGAACAACGTAATCCCCGCTTCGTCGCCCACATCGCCCGCCGTTCGCGCCGCGACGATCAACGTATCGGCAACATGGCCATCGAGCACGAAACCCTTCACCCCGTTCAACCGGAACCCATTGCCCGATGCCACCGCCGTCGCCGCTATATACGCAGGCGCGTGGCGGGATGCCTCATCGGCGGCGAGCGCGAACAGCCGCCGCCCTTCGGCGATCATCGGCAGATACTTCGCCTGCTGCTCCGGCGTGCCGGCATTGACCAGCGCGGTCGTCGCCAAAATCGCCGTCGACAGCATCGGCGCCGCCGACAGGTTGCGGCCCATCGCCTCCATGATCAGCCCGGCGGCGACATGGCCAAAGCCCGCCCCGCCATGCGCCTCGGGCACCAGCACGCCGGCAAAGCCCATTTCCGCCATCTTCGCCCAGGTGCCGCGGTCAAACCCCGTCGCATCGGCGCTGTCGCGCAGCTTGCGGTGCTGCGAAACCGGCGCTTCGGTCTTGAAAAAACCTTCCGCCGATTCGCGGATCATCTTCTGGTCGTCGTTGAGAACTAAGGTCATTTTCGGTCCTTCTCCCCTCCCGCAAGCGGGAAGGGCAGGGGGTGGTTATGGTGTCGGGCCAACAGGCAGGCGAAAGCCCTACGCCCCCGGCAATTGCAGAACGCGCTTGGCGATGATGTTCAGATTGATCTCGCTGGTGCCGCCCTCAATCGAATTGGCGCGGCTGCGCAACCAGCCGCGCGCCAGATCGCCTTCGCCTTCGGCCGGGCCATCCCAGGCCAGCCCGTCGCTGCCATTCACCGACATCAGCAATTCCTGCCGCTGCTTGTTCAATTCGGTGCCGTAATATTTCAGCATCGACGACAGCGCGCCAACACCCTGCCCGGCCTTGGCCTCGTCCTTCACCCGCTCCATGGTCAGCGCAAACGCCCAGGCGTTGATCTCGTGGCGCACAATATCGGTGCGAAGCCCGGTATCGGCGAGGATATCGGCATCGAGGCCGATCTGCCTCCTGGCAATCTGGCTCACGGTTGCGCGCCCGGCGCTGTCCATGTCGCCGATCATCTCGCGTTCGTGGGTCAACAGATATTTGGCAATGTCCCAACCCTTGCCGGGGGTACCCATCAGATTGTCCTTGGGCACCTTCACATTGTCGAAAAACGTCTGGCAGAACGGCGATGCGCCCGAAATCAGCTTGATCGGCGATGTCGAAACGCCGGGGCTGGCCATGTCGAACAACAGGAACGAAATGCCCAGATGCTTGGGCGCCGCCGCATCGGTACGCACGAGGCAGAAAATCCAGTCGGCCTTGTCGGCATAGCTGGTCCACACCTTCTGGCCGTTGACGACATAATGATCGCCCTCCAGCACCGCCGATGTGCGCAGGCTGGCCAGATCCGATCCGGCGCCCGGCTCCGAATAACCCTGGCACCATCGGATTTCGCCGCGCGCGATCCGGGGCAGATGCTCAAGCTTCTGCGCCTCATTGCCATATTTGAGCAGCGCCGGCCCCAGCATCCAGATGCCGAACGACGACAGCGGCGACCGCGCCCGCATCGCCCGCATCTCCTGCGCCAGCACCTTGGCTTCTTCCTTGCTCAGCCCGCCGCCGCCATATTGCGTCGGCCATTCCGGCACGGTCCAGCCCTTGGCGCCCATGCGTTCCAGCCAGACGCGCTGCGCCTCGCCGCTGAACTTCACGCCGCGGCCGCCCCAGCAGACATCGGCATCGCTCTTTATCGGCGTGCGCATTTCGGCGGGGCAATTGGCTTCCAGCCAGGCGCGGGTCTCGGCCCGGAAAGTCTCGATATCGGCCACGCGTGCGTCTCCCTCTGGCATTCCCGTGATCGCGCCTTATGGTGCCCGCCGCCAGACTCGGCAACCTGACAAAAGGCGCGGCAGTGACAGCAAACCTGATGGACACGATGCACATCGCCATTGATTTCGCCAAGCTGCCGCTGCGCCCCGAAGTGTTCAGCATCGGGCCGTTCGGCGGCTGGGGGCCATTCTCGCTGCGCTGGTACAGCCTTTCGTACATCGCTGCGATCATCCTTGGCTGGTGGCTGCTGGTCCGCATGATCAAGCGTCCCGGCGCGCCGATGACCACCGAAACGCTCGACAATTTCATCACCTGGGCCACCTTCGGCGTCATCCTTGGCGGCCGCATCGGCTATGTGCTGTTCTACAATCTCGACAAATATCTCGCCGATCCGATCGAGATCTTCAAAGTCTGGGATGGCGGCATGTCGTTCCACGGCGGTGCCATGGGTGTCATCATCGGCTGCTTCGGCTTCGGTATCGCCAACAAGACGTCGGGCCTGCGCGTGCTGGATTATGTCGCCACCGTCTCGCCCCTGGGGCTGGGCCTCGGCCGCCTCGCCAATTTCGTCAATGGGGAGCTGTGGGGCCGCCCGACCGGCACCAGCTGGGGCGTCATCTTCCCCGATGCCGGGCCGGAACCGCGCTACCCCTCGCAATTGTTCGAAGCCGGGCTGGAAGGAGCGGCGCTGTTGCTCATCCTCAGCCTGTTGTTCTGGCGCACCGATGCCCGGCTGCGCCCCGGGCTGCTGTCGGGCGTGTTCGGCGTCGGCTATGGCCTGTCGCGCTATTTGATGGAAAATTTCCGGGAACCGGACCGGCAATTGGGTTTCCTGTCCACCGGCCTCACCATGGGCCAGACGCTCACCATCCCGATGCTGTTCATCGGCGCGCTGCTCATCATCTTGGCCCTGCTGCGCCGGCCTGTTTCCACCGCGGCGTGACCGCGCTCGCCGCCGATCTTCGGGCACGCATCGCCGCCACCGGGCCGATGCGGCTCGATGACTGGATGGCGGCGTGCAACGGCCATTATTACGCCAGCCGCGATCCGTTGGGGACGGCGGGGGATTTCACCACCGCGCCTGAAATCAGCCAGATGTTCGGCGAAATCATCGGCGGCTGGATCGCCGATTTCTGGCTGCGCGCCGGCCGCCCCGCCGTGCGGCTCGTCGAACTCGGGCCGGGGCGCGGCACGCTGATGGCCGACGCACTCCGGGTATTGCACCGAGTCTCCGGCCTTGCCAACAGCCTCGATCTGGCGCTCGTCGAAACCAGCCCGGTGCTGCGCGCCGCGCAAGCCGAACACCTCACTGCCGCCGCGCCAAACTGGTTCGACAGCCTCGATGTCATTCCGAACGACCGGCCGATGCTCGTCATCGCCAATGAATTCTTCGACGCACTGCCGATCCGGCAAGGCTTGCCCGGCGGCGTGGAGCGCGCCGTCACCACCGACGCCACCGGCTTCGCCCCCACCACGATCCCGACCGATCTGCCTCCCGGCGAACATTGCACCGCCGCCACCGCCATCGCCGCCAGCCTCGCCGCCCGCTTCGCTGCCCACGGCGGCGCCGCGCTGATCATCGATTATGGCAACACCGGCCCGCCACCGCTGGACACGCTGCAGGCGCTGCGGCACCAGCGCAGTGCCAACCCCTTTGCCGATCCGGGAGACAGCGATTTGACCGCCCATGTCGATTTCTCGGCGCTCGCCGCCGCCGCGACACACGCCGGCGGCCGGGTCACCACGCCGGTGCCGCAAGGCGTCTGGCTGGCCCGGCTGGGTATCGAAGCGCGCGCCGCCGCGCTCAAATCACGCGCCACCCCGGCACAGGCCGCGGCCATCGAGGCAGCGCTCGTCCGCCTCACCGCGCCCGTCCAGATGGGGCAATTGTTCAAGGCCATGGCAATCACCGCACCGCACTGGCCGCAACCCGCGGGTTTCGACGCATGATCGACTATCGCGACGCAACGCCGGCGGACGGCGCGCTGCTCGGCGGCCTCGCCCGCGCCACCTTCATCGAAACCTTCGGCACGCTCTACAGCCTTGCAAACCTCTCCACCTTCCTCGCCCAGGGCAGCGACGCCGCCTATGCCGCCGAACTCACCGAACCGGGCATCGAGGTGCGCTTTGCCGAATCGCGCGGCATCGCCATCGGTTTCTGCAAGATCGCCAGCCTGAAACTGCCCGCCGACACCGCCAGCCCCAGCGCCGTCGAACTGCGCCAGCTTTATATCTTCAAACCCTGGCACGGCAGCGGCATCGCCGAAACGCTGACCAAATGGGCGATCGATCGCGCCCGCGCCCGCGGCGCCGATGAACTCTGGCTGTCGGTCTTTACCGAAAACCCCCGCGCCCGGCGCTTTTACGCGCGGCTCGGCTTTGAAGAAATCGCCCCCTATAAATTCATGGTCGGCGATCAGGCCGATGAAGACATTTTGTGCAGGCTGAAACTGGCATGACCGACAACCCCGCCGAAATACCCGCCATCCGCTGCGCGCCACTCGGCGTCCGCCACGGCTTTCTGGGCCGGCAGGGCGGCGTTT
>JBBQPR010000113.1:0-6659 GCA_038217075.1 Sphingomonadales bacterium | reverse complement strand
GGCCGGGCGGCTGCGCGACAAGGAAGGCGACAGCTATAATGTCGTCGTCCGCCTGCCGCTGGATATCCGGCACGAGCTTTCCGATCTCGACAAGGTCTATGTGCCCAGCGCCACCGGCGCCATCCCGCTGCGCCAGATCGCCACGCCGCGCCTCGATTCGGCGCCGCCGCAGATCAACCGCGAGCGCCAGCAGCGCGTCGTTTATGTCCAGTCGCAGATCGCGCCGGGCTACCTGACCGGCAAGGTCAACACCGCCGTACTGGCGGCGCTGGACAAGGTGAAGCTGCCGGAAGGCTATCGGTATGATGTCGGCGGCGAAGCGGAGGTGCAGGCCAAAAGCTTTGGCGGGCTGGGCCCCATCATCGCGCTGGCGGTGTTCGGCATTCTGGGCGTGCTGGTAATCGAATTCGGGCGGTTCCGCGAAACGGCGGTGGTGGCTGGTGTCATCCCGCTGGGCATCTTCGGCGGTATCGTGGCGTTGTTCCTGACCGGCAATTCGATCAGCTATACCGCCGTCATCGGCTTTGTCGCGTTGATCGGCATCGAAATCAAAAACTCCATCCTGCTGGTCGATTTCACCACGCAATTGCGCCAGCGCGGCATGGAACTGCGTGAGGCGATCGAACGCGCCGGCGAGGTGCGTTTCCTGCCGGTTCTGCTCACCTCCGTCACCGCTATTGGCGGGCTGATGCCGCTGGCCCTATCCGGATCGGGGCTTTATTCGCCGCTGGCCTGGGTGATTATTGGCGGGCTGATTTCCTCGACGTTGCTCAGCCGGATCGTCACGCCGGTGATGTATCTGCTGATCGTGCGCGGCCATGCGCCGGAAGCCGAATCATCCGCCGGGGCGGGGCCGCCAGCCGGTGCTGTACCAGCGCCGGCAGAGTGATCGGGCGGTGCAGCAGGCCCGGCCCGGCCGCTATCGATCGCCCGCTTCCGCTTTCGCGGCAGATGTGATTGCATGGATACGCAGCGCAGCAAGCCGCGCCCGGGGGACGTGACGCAACTGAACGCCATCAATCCGCGTGTTGCCAGTATGGGACAGGGTGTGGCCACCTATGCGATCTCGCTGTTGCTGGGCGCAGCAATACCTGCGGCCCGCTGATGCGGCGCGCGCGGCCCGGCGCTGCGGCGCATTGCCCTTCGGCCATGCCGCCGCTATCCCGACGCACATGAAACGCAACGCCGGCCAGGACCGCAGCATCACCGCCAAATGGCGCCCCGCAACGCTCGCCGTGCGCGGCGGCACCGCGCGCAGCGAATATGGCGAAACCTCCGAAGCCATCTTCATGACCTCGGGATATGCCTATGACAGCGCCGAGGAAGCCGCCGCGCGGTTCCGCGGCGAACGGCCGGGCATGACCTATTCGCGGTTGCAGAACCCGACGACGGAAATGCTGGAACAGCGCATTGCGCTTCTGGAAGGGGCAGAGGCGGCGCGCGCCACCGCCACCGGCATGGCTGCCATGTCGGCGGCGCTGCTTTGCCAATTGTCGGCCGGCGACCACCTTGTCGCCGGGCGTGCGCTGTTCGGGTCGTGCCGGGTGCTGGTCGATACCATATTGCCGCGCTTTGGCATCGAAACCACCACGGTCGATGCCCGCGATACCGATGCCTGGGCCAAGGCCCGCCGGCCCAATACCAAGGCATTCTTCCTCGAAACGCCGACCAACCCCGGCCTTGAAATCTCCGATATCCGCGCCATCGCCGACATCGGCCATGATGCCGGCGCCACTATCGTTGTCGACAATGCCTTTGCCTCGCCCGTCGTGCAGCGGCCGATGGAGATGGGCGCCGATGTCGTTGCCTATTCGGCGACCAAGCTGATGGACGGGCAGGGCCGGGTGCTTGCCGGGGCGGTCTGTTCGTCGGAGCAATGGATGAACGATGTCTATCTGGCCTTTGCCCGCCACACCGGGCCGAACCTGTCACCGTTCAACGCTTGGGTAGTGCTGAAATCGCTGGAAACGCTAGATCTGCGCGTGCGACGGTCGTGCGAAAATGCCCTGAAGGTTGCGACCTTCCTTGAAACCCGGGTGCCGCGCGTCCTGTATCCGGGCCTTGCATCGCACCCGCAGCATGCGCTGGCGAAAACCCAGATGACGCTGGGCGGCACCATCATCGCCATGTTCGTCGATGGCGGCCGGCCGCAGGCACATGCGCTGCTCGATGGCCTCGAACTCATCGACATTTCGAACAATCTGGGCGATTCTCGCAGCCTGATGACGCATCCCGCAAGCACGACCCACGCCAGCGTTTCGGCCGATGTGCGCGCCGAAATGGGCATTACCGAGGGCATGCTGCGCTTTTCCGTCGGGCTTGAAGATCCCGATGACCTGATCGACGATCTCGACCAGGCGCTCACCCGCGCAGGGCTGTAACGGCGATGGTGATGGGCCTCATCTTTCCCTATTCGGCGATAACCAGTTCGCGTACCGGGCCCATTACCGTGCGCGTTGCACCCCGCTACCTGCCCGAACAATCGGACGACCTGGAGCCGCGCCACGTCTGGAGCTACCACGTGCGGATCGAAAATGGCGCCGCCGAGCCGGTGCAACTGCTTGCCCGTCATTGGGTGATCACCGATGCCAATGCCCGTAGCGAGATTGTCGATGGCCCCGGCGTTGTCGGGCAACAGCCGTTGATACAGCCAGGCGACGCCTTTGATTATGTCTCGGGCTGCCCGCTTTCCACATCGTCCGGTACCATGCACGGTCATTATGTGGTGCGCGGCGAAGCCGGGGTGTTCGATGTGACGATCCCGGCCTTTGCGCTCGAACACCCGTCCATGAAGCCAAGCATCAATTGATCCGATGAAGCGCACCCATCTGCCCCTGAACGCGCTGCGGGTGTTCGACGCGGCGGCGCGCCATCTCAGCTTTACCAAGGCGGCGGACGAGCTTGCCGTCACCCCGGCGGCGGTCGGCCAGCAGATACGCGCGCTGGAGGATACGCTGGGCGTCGTGCTGTTCAAACGCATGACCCGCAACCTTGAATTGACACCAGAGGCCGAACGCTCGCTGCCTGCATTGCGCGCCGGGTTCCGGCAGTTCGAAGAAAGCGTGCGCATTCTGCAGGATGGCCAGGGCTCACGTTGCCTGACTATCGCCGCGCCGCGTGATTTTACCGCAAAATGGCTGGGGGTGCGCCTGGCGGCCTATACAAAGGCGAACCCCGACATCCGCTTCGTCATCGCGGCCGGCGAAGGCATGCCCGATTTCACACAGGCCAATCTCGATCTCGCCATCAGCTTTTCGGGCGAACCGACGGCGGAAGGAATCCACGGCCGCACGCTTTCGGCCGAAACCCTCGTGCTTGTCACGGCCCCCGGTGCCGCAGATGATCTGCCGCGCATTGCCCATCCGGGTGACCCCGAGGCACCGGGCATGACCGTTGCCGATGCCGGGCTGGCCATCGACGCCGCGGCCCTGGGGCTGGGCAGCGCCAGGGTGCCGTCAACGCTCGCCGCCGCCGATATTGCCGCCGGGCGCGTTGTGGCGATCGGCGATCCGGAACCCACGCCGCTCGCATGGTGGCTGATCGCGCCGACACCGCAATGGCGCCAGGCCAAGGTGCGGGCGATGGTCGAATTTCTGCTCGGCTGAAGGCTGCTCCGCCTGGCCGTGGTTCAGGCCGTAACGCTATGTTTGCGGCGCCGCGTCGTCAGGCCGATCAGACCCATGCCGAGGCCGAGCAGCGCCCAGGTTTCGGGTTCCGGCGCGGGGCTTGCATCGGTGGCAAAGCGAATGTCCGAAAGCCCGGGATTGCGGGCGCTGTTCCCCGTGGTGAGCACTGAATAGCGCACAAAGCGCGCCGACAGGCCGCCAAGGCTGGCGGTGTAGAGGAAATCGGCCACGCCGGTCGGGCCGATGGGGGCTGTCTTGCTGAATACCAGGGGGCCGCTGATCGCGGTGGTGAAGCTGGCGTCGCTATAGGCGGTCAGCGAAAACTGTGTCGTGAAATTGCTGATGTTGCCGGTAAAAACGCCATTGGCCCCACCCGATGACACCCGGTCGGTGACAAAGGCGGTGGCGAGCGTATAGGCCGCGCCAAGATCGAGGTTGAGATACAGGCCGGCGCCGGCAGGCTGGCCCTGTGTCGCCCAGTCGGTCAGATCCGACCCCACCCCCTGATCGATGGCAAAGCCGGCGGCATGGCCGGCCTGCGCCGACGAAGCGCTGGCACTGATTGGAATGATCGTCACGGCCCCGGCAGCGGTGCTGGCGCCCGCGACGGTGCCCGTCGCAATCGCCAGTGTTACGCCAAACCTGAACAAGCCCGTCATCATCATTCTCCGCAAAATATACACACCCCCTGCCAAGCAAGAATCGTGCCGGAATGTAATTTTTGAGGAATTCAGCGGGTTTCCAGGCGCGCCATGATCGGGGGTGTAAAGCCAGCCGACACCCCGCAAGGATGTTCGTTAAAATCGATCAACCTATTAATAAGAAAAGGAAAATATTTCAGATTTGGGGAGCAAGTTGGCATTCCCTGCGCCACTTTCTGCCGGGCCAGGCAGATTCATGCCGCCTGTTGCACTGCTCGGCCGCCACGCAGATCCATTACACCGCCGCGCGCCGCGCCTCGATCAGCTCGCTGTAGAGCGCAACATGCTGCCGGGCGACCGCTGCCGGTGAATAGCGCGCCTCCACATTCTCATGTCCACGGCGCCCCATTTCCAGCCTGGTGTCGCGCGGCATTGCCTGCATCGTGCGGATGGCGTCGACAACGGCGCCGGCGTCACCATGCGGCACGACGAAGCCCGACCGGCCATGATCGACGATTTCCTCTGCCGGGGTCTGATCAAAGGCGATCACCGGCGTCGCCGATGCCAGCGCCTCGGCCGTCGTCTTGCCGAAACTTTCCTGGAGCGACGGCATGATGAACACGTCCGCCGCCGCCATGATGAGGTTGAGCCGGGCGTTATCGTCAAGCAGGCCGAACCAGGTGGCATTTTCCGGCAACGGGAAGGGTTCGCCGCCGAATACTGCCCAATGCACGCTTGGGCCGGGTTCATTGGCGTTGCCGATCATCGCGATGGCCCGCTGCATGATCTCGGCACCCTTGCGCCGTTCGGACAGGTTGAGCGCGCCAAAGCCGATGATGAAGGCATCGGTCGGCAGGCCCAGTTGGCGCCGTGCGGACCCCTTGTCGATCGCGGAAAATTTCCCGGTATCGATGCAGTTCGGGATGACCCGGATATCGGCCTCGCGCAAAACCGCGCTGCGGCGCGCGGCGTCGGCAATCAGCTTGCTGATCGCAACAAAGGTCGTGCCCTTGGGGACGGTTTCTCGCTTGAAGGCAAGATCGCGCGCCGTGATCGTCTGCGGCGGGCCGGGCAGCATCGGGCATTGGCCGCAATCCGTTTCAAAACCATGGCAATCATCGGCGAAATGGCAGCCACCGGTAAACAGCCACATGTCGCGCAGCGTGAATACCACCGGCCGCGGCGAATGGGGCAGGCTGCGCCAGAATCCCGGCCCGAACGTCGGGGCGTGTGCCCATTGCACATGCAAGGCATCGGCCCATCCGATCAACGGATGCCGGTGCGGTGCATAGCCATAGGAAATGGGGTGGAACAGCACATCGGGCTGGCCATGGGCGCGGCGCAGTTTCGACAGATAGAGCCGGTTGCAGGCGCCAACCAGAATACGCTGCCATTCGGGAAAGCGTGTACCATCGACATCGGCCGGCGGCACGCGCCGCAAGCGCCCAAGAAAGCGCGATTGCACGCCAAGTTGCACGAGGCCCTTGTGCAGCGCATGCGCGCCGCGCCCGGCACCGGATGCCAGATTCCCACCCGTAAGATGCAGGATTTTCACGCTGGAACACTCACGGGAAAGTTGTTGAAAACAAAAATCGCTCGTTTGACTTGGTTTTGTATCAAAAATGTCACGCAATGTGCACCAGCGGTAGTGAAATTTCGGTTTCTTTACGCAGCGATGCGCCAAAATCCCTCGAATATGCGGCGAAACGAGCTGTTGTTTCCCGGGCAACCGCTGATCGCCGATTGCCGCCGCCGCCGCTACCCTTCCGCAGCGCAGCATGCTACGGGCCGCGGCATGCTGACCATGAACGCCGTAACCGTCCGCCTCGGTGGCCGGACCATCCTCGACAGCGCGACCGCGACCCTGCCACCGCGCGGGCGCATCGGGCTGATCGGCCGCAATGGCGCCGGCAAGTCCACGCTGATGAAGGTCATCGCCGGCACGCTCGATCCCGACAGCGGCAGCGTCGAAATGCCGAAATCCGCCCGGCTCGGCTATGTCGCGCAGGAAGCGCCGGCGGGGCAGGGGACCCCATTTGAAACCGTGCTCGCCGCCGATATCGAGCGTGCCGCGCTGATGGGGGAGGAGGAGCAGCTTCTCGAAAGCCATGCCGACCCCGATCGCCTGTCCGAAATCCACGAACGGCTGATTGCCATCGATGCCTATACAGCGGCGGCGCGGGCCAGCCGTATCCTGGTCGGCCTCGGCTTTGATGAGGAAGCCCAGCACCGGCCGCTCGACAGCTATTCCGGCGGCTGGCGCATGCGCGTCGCGCTGGCGGCGCTGCTGTTTTCGCAGCCCGACCTGCTGTTGCTCGATGAACCCTCCAACCACCTCGATCTCGAAGCGACGATGTGGCTGGAATCCTTCCTCAAAACCTATCGCGCCACC
>JBBQPR010000112.1:0-6673 GCA_038217075.1 Sphingomonadales bacterium | reverse complement strand
GCCCAGGCCCTGGCCCTGCCCGTTCTGGAACGACAGGAACAGGCTGCCGTTCTGGCCGAGCGGGATCGCCGCGCTGCCGAAAAAGCCGCGGGTGCCGCCGGTGCCGACGAAGAACCCGGCCTCGCCATGGATCTTGCGCTTTACCGAGTCATCGCTGTTGGGGTTGGCGTAGAGGCTGTTGTTGAGCACGGCATCGCGTTCGGGACTGGGCAGCAACGCCGGGCTTTCCGGGCGTTGGGCGCCGGCGGCCTTGGCGGCTTCGATTTCCTCGGGCGACAGGCGATAGACCTGCGGTTCCGCGGCGAACGCGGCCGATCCCGAAAACAGCAGCGCAAGGGCCGTGGCACGCAACAACATGGGGGCAATCCTTCTGGTCGCCACATAGGTTTCCACGACCTTAGCCCTTCCTGAACGGCGTGGCCATGTCGAGCGCTTCGATATCGGCGGCGACCATTTCGGTTTCACGGGCGACGAAATCGGCGACGGCGCTGCGAAAGCCGCGATCCGGGATATAATGCGCCGACACCGTCGCCACCGGGCGATAGCCGCGCGCCAGCTTGTGGGCGCCCTGCGCCCCGGCCTCGACACGGGCAAGGCCATGGGCGATGGCCCATTCGATCGCCTGGTAATAGCAAAGCTCGAAATGCAGGAAGGGGATGTCCTCCGTCGAGCCCCAATAGCGGCCATAGAGGCAATCGCCGCCAATGAGGTTGAGCGCGCCCGCCACCGGCCGGTCGCCGCGCATTGCCAGCATCAGCAGCACGCGGTCGCCCATCGATTGGCCGAGCATCGAGAAGAATTCGCGCGTCAGGTAAGGCCGCCCCCATTTGCGCATGCCGGTGTCCTGGTAGAACAGCCAGAAGGCGTCCCAATGCGCCTCGGTGATCGCGGCGCCGGTCAGATGGGTGATGGTGACGCCGCTGGCCATGGCGCCTTCGCGTTCCTTGCGGATGCCCTTGCGCTTGCGTGATGACAGGGCGGCGAGGAAATCGGTGAAATCGCCATAGCCATCGTTGGACCAGTGGAATTGTTCGCCGTGGCGCATCAGCCAGCCCTGCGCTTCGAACAAGGGCTGTTGTTCGGGCGTCACGAAGGTGGCGTGGACCGAGGACAGGCTGTTCTGCCGGGCCAGCGTTTCGGCGGCGGCGAGCAGCATCGGCGCGGCGCCTGGTTCGCGCAGCAGCAGGCGTGGGCCTGTGGCCGGCGTGAACGGCACCGAACATTGCAGTTTTGGATAATAGCGGCCGCCGGCGCGTTCCCACGCCTCGGCCCAGCCATGATCGAAGACATATTCGCCCTGGCTGTGGGTTTTCAGATAGGCGGGCAGGATGCCGATGGGCTCGCCCGCGGCATCATCGACGACGATATGGGCGGGTTGCCAGCCGGTGCGCGCCGTGGCGCTGCCCGATGCCTCGAGGCTGGTGAAGAACTGGTGCTGGACAAACGGGTTGCCGGGGCCGGCACAGGCGTTCCAGGCCGCCGCCGGGACATCGGCAGCGGCGGTCAGCACGCGGGCGCGAATTTCTGGCATCAATCCCGGATGGCGATGATGGCGTCGACCTCCACGGCAACGCCGCGCGGCAGCACCGCGACGCCTACCGCCGAACGGGCGTGGCGGCCGGCATCGCCGAACACCGCGACCATCAGATCGGACGCGCCATTGCCGACCTCGGGCTGATCGGTGAAATCCGGGGTCGAGCTGACAAAGACGCCGAGCTTGACGATGCGCTCCACCCGATCGAGCGAGCCGAGCGCCGCCTGCATCTGGGCGATCAGGTTGATGGCGCAGCGCCGGGCCGCATCGGCACCGGCGGCGACGTCCATGGTTTCGCCGAGCCGGCCACGCAGCGGCTTGCCGGCGTCATCGAACGGGATCTGGCCGGAAATGTGCAGCAACCCGCCGATGTTGACGCTGGGCACATAATTGGCGGCGGGTGCGGCGGCGGCGGGCAGGGTGATGCCCAACGCGGAAAGGCGTTGTTCGGGGTTATGCTCGGTCATGCGGCGGGTCCTTTGTGAAAGGCAGCAAAATGGGCTTCGATATGGGCCAGCGCCTCGGGCCAGTGATCGATGCGGGTGTGGGCATCGGGTGCCGCAGGGATGAGGTTTCGCAACGGCGCTTCGGCGACCATGTGGAGCCGGTGGACGTGCGGCACGGTGTTTTTCGCCGAGCTGTGGTGGGGCGGCAGATCATCGATGAATACCGTAACGGATGGCTGGAATTCATCGACGAGCGCGCTGATCGGGCCGCCCTTTGGGCCATGGTTGCCGATGACGCGATAGGGCATGCCCAGCCGTGCCAGCTCTGTCGTGCGGGCGACGGCATGATGATCGGCGATGTTGGTCAATACGACGATGTCGCAATATTCGGCGAGGCGGGCGAGCGCCGCGACAGCGCCGGGTATCGGCACCTGGGTGGGCATGTGCGTGGCGAAAAAACCGTCGAGCAATGCCGGAAAGGCAGCGGGTTCGATGGGTCTGCCACCGGCATCATGGATGTTGCCGGCCAGCGCAAAGGAGGTGAGCTTCAGCGTCAGGCCATGCGCGCTGTCCAGATAGGCGATGAACGGATCGGCAAATTCGAGCAGCACGCCGTCGCAATCCGAAATGACCAGGGGGCGCGGCGGGCGGGCAGTCATGCGGATTCTCCGGAAAGGGCGGCACCGGCGCGGACCAGCGATTCGGGGCTGGCGTCGATGGCATCGGCGCAGGCGACAAGATCGGCCTCGCGCGCTTGCAGGAAATCGATCAGGGCGGCGAGCAGCGCCGGATCGCCGGCGCTTTCGCGCAACCCTGTTGCATCAAGGCCCGACAGCGCCAGGAAGCGCGGCCCCAGATCCGGGTCGCTCGCCACATGGGCAAGCGCCTGCAACGCCAATATGGCGGGGGCAGGCGGGGTTTTCGGGCGTTTGTCGTTGAGCACGATGGCGGGTTACCTGTGGCTGGCTGCGTGCCGCCATCCCTACGGGGCTTGGTGGCGATTTGCCAAGCGCCGGCGGCGAGGCTGCGACGACGATGCAACGCAGATAATTGCCGATGGGCGCAAAAGATGAGATGATCTAAGGGCTTCTTGCTGCTTTCTTATGTTTTGCTTAAGACGGGGACATGACGGACCGGATTGGTTTCATATCCTTCAAGGAGGCGTTCGGCCTGGGTGAGGCCGTGCGCCCGCTTCTGCCGCCTGGCACGTCACTCGAAATCCTGACGGTTGCCGAGGCGACGCGCCTGTTGGTGCGCGGCGAGCTGACCGTGTTGATCATCGCGGTCAACGATCCTTCATGGCGCGAAACACTGGCGCAATTGGCGGCGTTGCAGCGCGCGGCAGAGGCGCGGCCGCTGGCGGTGTTTGCACTGGTGCCGCGCGATGATCCCGCGGCGCTGGTCAAGGCGTTCGAATTGCGTGTTGCCGATGTCGCCAGCCTGCCGATCGACCCGCACGAGGTCCGCGCCCGGCTGGCCGCGCTGGTGCGCCGCCGCCATGTCGCCTTTGCCAAGGCGGCGGAAACGCGCCGGGCCTGGCAATTGGCTGTGATCGACCCGGTGACCGGCCTTTATAATCGCCACCATCTCGAATCCATGTTGCCGGCGGCCATCGATAGCGCCCGCGCCGGCAATCGCCCGCTGGCGGTGCTGATGATCGATGTCGATTCGCTGAAGCCCTATAATGACCGCTGGGGCCATGCCGCCGGTGATCTGGTGTTGCGCGCGGTCGCCGATACGCTGCAATCGCGCCTGCGGGTGAGCGACACGATCGCCCGTTATGGCGGCGATGAAATCGTCGTGGTCATGCCCGACACCGAACATGATTGCGCGCGGGCATTTGCGGCCGAACTGGTCAACGATGTCGCCCGGCGCCAATGCGCGCGAATTGGCGACGGGCCATTGCCGGTAACAATCAGCCTGGGCCTGGCCGCACTGGAGCCGCGTGACGCCGATGCGCAGGCGTTGCTGGGGCGCGCCGATATGGCACTTTATGCCGCGAAGCGCGGCGGCCGCAACCGGGTAGCGGAAGCGGCCTGAAGCTGTAAAAGCGCTTTTGCGCCTGCGGAAACCGTCGTGGCGCGTTGCGCCGGGCGGGTTTACTTGATCTTGGCTTCCTTGAACTCGACATGCTTGCGCACGACGGGGTCATATTTGCGGAAGTTGAGCTTTTCGGTCTGGGTGCGCGGGTTCTTCTTGGTCACGTAATAGTAACCGGTTTCCGCGCTCGAAACGAGCTTGATCTTGATGGTAGTCGGCTTGGCCATGACAGGTCCCGGAACAACAGGTTGGATGCGCGACTGGAATGACCGGGCGCGTGAAGCCGCGTCCAATGGCGGCGGGGACGATAAAAGTCAAGCCGCCAGCGCGTGTCGCCAGCGCGCGTCAGCAGTGCGGCCATGCGCCCGAAATTTGGCATTCGGGCATCAAGCCCCTATCTGACCGGGTATGACACCCCGCCAGACTCCCCGCCAGACTCCCCGCGTGACTCCCCGCGTGACTCCCCACGTGACCGCCGCGTGACCATCGTCCAACTGGAAGATCGCGCCGTCCTGTCGGTGGCGGGCGCCGATGCAATGGCGTTCCTGCAGGGCCTGCTGACGCACGACATGGCGTTGCTGGCCGCCGACAGGCCGCTGTATGCGGGACTGCTGTCGCCGCAGGGCAAGGCATTGTTCGACATGATGTTGTTCGATGCAGGCGACGCTGGCGGCGTGTTTATCGACGTGGCGGCGGACCGGGCCGACGCGCTGGCCCGGCGCTTGTCGATGTACAAGCTGCGCAAGGCGGTGACGATCGCGCCGGCGCCGCTGGCGGTCTATGCAGGCTGGGATGGCGGCGAGGCCGGCCATGCTGCCGACCCCCGGCTGGCGGCGCTTGGCGCGCGCTGGCTGGCTGCGCCCGGTGCTGCCCCTTCGGGTGCGGCGGAATATGACGAACATCGGCTGCGGGTGGGGGTGCCGGGCAGCGCCGATATCGGCAGCGATGAATTGCTGTGGCTGGAGACCGGCGCCGACCTGCTGGACGGGGTCAGTTTCACCAAGGGCTGTTATATCGGCCAGGAGAACACCGCGCGCATGCACCACCGCGACCGGGTGCGGCGGCGGCTGGTGCCGGTGCGGCTGGCGGCTGATGCTGTCGGCGGGGACGTCGGGGACGGCGTGGTGCGCGATGCGCAGGCGCGCAGCGTCGGGACGTTGCGGCCTGATGGGCGCGGCCACGGGCTGGGCTTCGCGCATCTGCGAATGGAAGCCTGCGCCGGGCCGCTTTCGGTCGGCGGCACTGCGTTGACAGTGGCGGTGCCGACCTGGCTGGAACCGGAATTCAATGACATTATCAAGAAGGGCACATGACGATTTTCTCTCTCGCCGCCATCGCACCCAATGCCACCAACCTGGCACGCCTGCCATCAAAGGTTGAAACGCTCACCGCCGATCTGGCATCATGGATTCGGACCGATAGCCGGGATGCGTTGATCGGCTTTGCGGTTGCGGTCGGGATTTACTTCATCCTCGTCGGCCTGCGCTTCTTTGCGGTGCGGGTTCTGGGCGAATCCTATCCCGTAACAAACTGGCGCGGGTTCCTGCGTCGTCTGGTCCGGCGCACGCGCAGTTTCTTCATTGCCGCCTTTGCTGCCTGGTTTGTCACCCATGTCGTGGAACCGCCCGGCGGTTTGATCCGCGTCGTCGATTTCGTCTTCACCGTTTCCGCCGCCATCCAGGGCGCCTTTTGGGTGCGCGAATTGCTGCTATCGCTGGTCGAGCGCCGCGCTGCAAACAATGACGACCATGATTCTTTCGAAAGCGCTGTCACCATCATCCGGGTGCTGGTCAATGTCGTGGTCTGGGCGCTGGCGGTCATCCTCATTCTCGACAATCTGGGTGTCAATGTCACCACGCTGATTGCCGGTCTGGGGGTTGGCGGCATTGCCATCGGCCTCGCCGCGCAGGGCATTTTCGGCGATCTGTTCGCCGCGCTGGCGATCCTGTTCGACCGGCCGTTCAAGGTTGGCGACACGATCACCTATGGCGCCAACACCGGCAGTGTCGAGGCCATCGGGTTGAAGACCACGCGGGTCAGGGCGCTGTCGGGGGAACAGTTGATCATTTCAAACGGCAATCTGCTCAACCAGCAGATTTCCAACCTGCGCCGCATCCAGGAGCGGCGGATCGTCACCACCATCGGCGTCATCTATCAGACAGCGCCCGACCTGCTCGACCAGATTCCAGGCGAGATCGAAACCATCATCCGGGCGCGGCCGATATTGCGGTTCGATCGCGCGCATTTTGTCCAGTTCAACGCGTCCTCGCTCGATTTCGAGATTGTCTATTTCGTTACCGAGCCAGCGCATGCGACCATGATGGCCGAACGCCAGGCCGTGGGCCTTGCCATTTTGCGGCGTTTTTCGGAGTTGGGGATCGAGTTCGCCTATCCGACGCAAACCACCTTCACGGCGGCGCCGGATGGCACCATGGTCGATCCGCGGCCGGTGCTGGCGTCGAATGAGGCAGCGGCAAAGGCTGCGGTGCAGACCGGCGAATAGGGCCTGACCCTAGGTGTTTAGTCCCGGCATCTGGTGGATCGGATCGACGATGAACCGATCTGGCTCTGACGTCCATATCTTGGCGATGTATTCGTAGGGTGTGAGGCCGCTAAGCGTTTTGAGCCGGCGGGCGTAATTGTAGGCGGCGAG
>JBBQPR010000111.1:0-6721 GCA_038217075.1 Sphingomonadales bacterium | reverse complement strand
TATGGTGCCCGGGGGCGGATTTGAACCACCGACACGGGGATTTTCAATCCCCTGCTCTACCCCTGAGCTACCCGGGCGCACCAATCGCCCGGCGCTATCAGCGCGGGCGAGGGCGGGTCTCTAGACTGTCCGCGCCGTCCTTGTCCAGCCCGGCATTGTCGGAAAGCTCATCCTCATTGTCGCTGGCCGGCAATGCATAGCCTTCGCGCATCCATTGCAGCAGGTCGCGATCCTGGCAGCCGGGCGAGCAAAAGGGTGCATAGGGCGCGACGCGGGGGCCTTTTCCGCAATAGGCACAAGGTTTTTCAAGCGACATGGGATGCCGATATGCCAAGGCCAGGATCGGCGTGCAAGGCGATGTCGCCGCCAACATGCCGGGCCAGCGCCGCGATCAGCTCGGGCCGCGCCGCCAGCCAGTCGATGATCGCCGGATGCGCGGTAATGGCGCGGGCGCCGGCCGCCCCCCTGCCCGCCCGGCGCAGCAATTCCAGCGCCATGAAGCCGGGCGCCCGCACCTGTTCGACGAATGACGGCCGCAGGCGCGGGCGAACGATCTGGGCAAAGCCGAAGCCGTTGATTGCCGTTCGTTCGAACGGCGGCGGCAGATGCGCATCGAGAAGCTCGCCGAGCCGCGTGCGCACGGCCTTTCCTTCCAACGTCGGAAAATCCACGCCGATCGACCCGGTGATATCAAACCGCCGAATCGCCTGTGCAGCGGCCACGGCAGCGTCTTGCGCCAATGCTTCAGGGTCGCCGGGGCCATCGACATCGATGACTGTCATGGCAGGCGTCGGGCTGATGGTGAGCAGGCCGCCGGCAAAACCGACATGGCCGGTACGCGCGGCCTCCACCGCTTCGCTCCAGCCTTCTGCTTCCAGCCGGTCTGCGTCGGTCGACGTGCCGCCGAGCATCACGACCTTGTGGCCCGCGCGCGTCAGCCTTTCAACAAGCGCAGCGCCATTGCCGACGACCCCAGGCCTTGTCGCATCGCCTTCAACATTGCGCAGCTTAGCCAGCCGCGGCCTGCCGGCTTCGGGGATGGCGGCGCGCGTCACCTCGACACGCAAGAGCCCACCTTCCGGACAATATGGCAAGGGTTCGAGCAATGCCTCGTCATCGCCGAGCCGCAGGATGCCCCGCCGCCCCGGTTCGAGTATCTTGACCAGCCGTGCGACATGCACCGCGCCGGGGTTGGGCCCGCCGTCATCCCGTTCGAGATGCGCCTCAAGCACCACCCCTGAATCGATCACCAGCGCCCGCGTTGCACCGATGCCGCGTTCGACGATCGCCTCAGCCATGGCCGGCCGCTTTCAACAGGCTGCGGGTTTCGGCAAGCGGCAGCCCGACCACGCCAGACCAGCTGCCGGCGATGTGTCGCACAAAGGCTTCCGCAGCGCCCTGCAGCGCATAGCCACCGGCCTTGCCGCGCCAGTCCCCGGCGGCGATCAGTTCCTCGATCGCCGCGTCGTCGAGCCGATGAAAGATCACCACCGTCTCGCTGCACCGGCTGCGGATATGCCCGGACGCGTCGGCGGCGGCGACGGCCGTGGTGACCCTGTGCCGGCGCCCGGAAAGCAGTTTCAGGCACGCACGCGCCGTTTCCGCGTCCTCCGCCTTGGGCAGGATGCGGCGACCGACACCGACGACCGTATCGGCCGCGAGCACGATGGCGCCGGGGTGGCGGGCCGAGACGGCGGCGCATTTTTCCAGCGCCAGCCGTTCGGCATGGGCGCGCGGCAGTTCGCCTTTGCGCGGCGTCTCGTCGATATCGGCAGGATCGATGGCATCGGGCCGGATGCCCAGCCGCAGCAGCAATTCGACACGGCGCGGGCTGGCGGATGCAAGGATGAATGTCAGGCGAGCCACTCCACAAAGGTGCCGTGCGGATGGGCACGCGCCAGTAGCATTTCGACAGGCGGGCCGCCGCGCCACAACCGCAGGCGCAGCGTTGGCAGCGCGTCGGTCGCCTGTGGATCATCGAATTCGTAGCGCAGCCAGGCAAGGGGCGCGCCCGGGGACGCATCGGCGCCGACCTTATCAAGATGGGCCGCGATCCGCGTCCGGCTTTCGATGGGGAAATACTGAAAGGCGATCGAATGATAGACGACGGCGGTGCTGCCGGGCACGGGCGCTACGCGCGTTTCCACCCAGTCGGCGGCATCGGCGCGATCGATCGGCGGCGGCGCGGCAGCGGCGATGGCGATGGCCGCTGCCGCGCGGGCGACGCGTTCGGGTTGATCGGGCCAGATATAGGCGAGCAGTCGCGCCGCGGTCGCCGGGTCCGCAATGTCGAGCGGCGCAATATCGACGCCGCGACGCTCGATCACCTGCGGCAGCACCGCCGGCGCCGGGTTGCCGCGCCAGCCCGGCGCGATGCGCACGCCGGCATCGGCTGGCCCCGATTCGACCCCGCAAAGCGTGTAGTGAAACCGGTCGAGCAGCAGGTTGAGCCCGGCGCTCGCCCCCAGTTCGAACAGGCGCAAGGGTAGCCCGGTCATTCCGGTGATGGCCATCAGCCCAGGCATCAACACGCCCGACCGGCCGACTTCATTGGTTTGTGGTGGCCCGTCCAGCCAGGGCAGCAGCGCCGCATCAAAACCCGGGTCGGCGAGCGCAGCGGCTATGCCGGCAGAAACAGCGTCGGCATCGGGCAGCGGTGCCGGCGGATAAAGGGGCGCGATCGCCGGCGCCTGCCCGGCCCGGACGAGCGCGTTCAAGCCGCCGGTCACCCGCATCATCAGCGCATCGCGGTGCGGGTCCCCCGGCCAGCCAAGCACGGCACGGCCGGTCGCCGATGTATCATCCAGCCCTTCGGCCAGTGCATCGCAGAGCATTGCCACCAGCGGCGCGCCGCCCAGGCGGCACCAATTGGCCTGGCCCCGGAACGCCGTGCGGATGGCGTCCGCCGTCATCAATCCTCGGGTGCGACCGTTACCCGCAGGCCATCGAGCGCGTCGGTGAAGGCGATCTGGCACGAAAGCCGCGACCGGGGCGTGCGATGGTCCGAACTGTCGAGCAGATCGGCCTCATCGGGGCTCGCCACGCCAGCACGGGCAACGTCGTCGGCATCGACATAGACATGGCAGGTGGCGCAGGAACAGCAACCACCGCATAGGGCCAGCACCTCATCGATACCGCCATCGCGCAGGATTTCCATAACCGAAAGGCCCGGCTTGGCATCAAGGGCAATCTCGGTGCCGGTGCGGGTGGTGACGATGATCTGGGACATTGGTGACGGCATCCTTGCAGCGGGCCGGTGTTGCGGCCGATCGACTCGTGCCTCCCTTAGCGGCCTGCGAAGGCAAAGGACAAGATGGCGCTGAACCGGAAGTGGCGATAGTCTGCGCCTGAATTTGCCGGCGGGTCCGCTTTGGCGTCGAGAAAAAGGGTTGCCCGATGCGCGTTGTCCACCAGTTTGCACCACCGATGTCTGCGATGATCGCCGGACTCCCGGGTGTAACCAGTGCCGAACATATCCCCCGGGAAACGCGCTGGGACCTGCCTGTCGATGCCGATGTGCTGTTCGTCCTGCATGGGGAGGGCGATTCGCGCGGCGTCGACGGTATTCCGCGGCCCGCCGGCTGGCCGGGCGCTGTGAAGCTCGTGCAGATCGCCAGCGCCGGCCTGGATGATTATCCGGAATGGCTGTTCGAAGCGCCGGTGATTGCCAGCGCATCGGGCACAAACTCCATCCCGATTGCCGAATATGTGCTGGCAGCAATGCTGAGCCACGCCAAGCGGCTGCCCGAATTCACGCTGAAACCCGGCGATGCCTGGCCGGAGCGCGACGCCCTGATGACCCGGCCATTGGGCTCGCTGCACGGCCGCACCCTCGGGCTGCTCGGTGTCGGTTCGATCGCGATGCAGGTCGCACGCTTTGCGGCTGGCTTCGATATGAAGATCATTGCGACGCGCCATTCGAATGCACCGTCACCCGACCCCAATGTGACGCTCGTGCCGATCGAGGAACTGGCATCGCGGTCGGATCATCTGGTGATCGCCGCCCCCATCGATGCGTCGACGCGCGGGCTGGTCGATGCAAATCTGCTGCAACGGATGAAAGCCGATGCGCATATCGTCAACATCGCCCGCGGCGCGATTATCGATGAAGACGCGCTGAAGGCCGAATTCGACAAGAACCGGTTGTGGGCCTCGCTCGATGTCACCGATCCGGAGCCGCTGCCGGCCGGGCATTGGCTGATTGGCCACCCCCGCGCCCGGGTGACACCGCACATGTCGTGGAGCTGCCCGGAAACGTCGCAGCGGGTGTTCGGCCGATTGATCGACAATATACAGAGGTTGCAAGCGGGGGCGCCGTTGCTGGGCTGGATCAAAGGCTAAAAATCGAGGCGCGTCTTGCCACAAAACCGCTGCGCATCGCGCCACAAAATCGAGGCGCGTCGCGCCGTCTGTCGATATCCCGCCGTTCAGAACGGTACAATCTTGCCCTTGTGCGAAAACTTCATATAGCCGGCGTTGAGGCCAAGCCGCCAACCGACGCCCAGCTTGATCGGCACGATGATGACATTGTCGCGTTGCAGGTAATTGGCGCTGAAACCGCCAATGAAATACGCCTTGCCCTCGGCCGCCGGATAGCGGCGGAACAGGTCATCGGTATTATAAAGGTTATAGACCAGCGCAAACATCTTTGATCCATCGCCGCCGATGTCAAAGCCCACCGATGGACCCGTCCAATGCACCGGCATCTGCCCTTCGACCTTGTGAAACAGCGTGCCAGAGCCGTAGCGCAGGCCGATTATAAAGGCACCACCGACCTCCTTGCCGACAATATAGCCATTGGGCTGGCCATATTTTGCCAGTGATTTGCGCAGGATTTCGGCGAGGCCCTCGGCACCTTTGCCGAACACGTCCTCGGCAGCACCAAGCACATCGTCTTCGGCATAGGTGGTGGATTGTTCGGGCGGCAGCGGCGCCGGCCGGGCAGTTGCCGGGCCAGCGGGTTCGGGCGCCATCTGGGGCGCCGCCTGCATCGCAACAGCTGGCGCCGCAGCACCCGTCGCCAGTGCCAGAACCGCCGCAATCGCCGAAACCCGCATCCCTGTCTCCTCCAATCGCGCCATCCGGACGCTTCCAATACCACTAAAGGCACCCATGCCTGAACCCCGCATGAGCCGAAAGTGTCGCCATGCTGTCATGCGGATACTGCATCCCAGCGCGGCTTTCCGCTGGTGCTGCCCCATGCTAACCGACGGATCATACTGGCGCTTGCGCCAAGGAAAGGGAATCCCATGCGTGTCGCAATGATCGGTTCGGGCTATGTCGGCCTGGTTTCGGGCGCCTGCTTTGCCGATTTTGGCCATGACGTCGTTTGCGTCGACAAGGACCCGACAAAGATCGACCGGCTGAACAACAATGTCATGCCGATTTTCGAGCCTGGCCTTGATGCGCTGGTCGCCGGCAATGCCCGCTCCGGACGGTTGAAATTCACCACGGATCTGGTCGCCGGCATCGACGGCGCAGAGGCAATCTTCATCGCGGTCGGCACGCCATCGCGGCGCGGCGATGGCCATGCGGATCTGAGCTATGTCTATGCCGCTGCCCGTGAAATCGCGGCCGCACTGACCACTTATACGGTCATTGTGACCAAATCGACAGTCCCGGTGGGGACCGGCGACGAAGTTGAACGCATCATCCGCGAGGCCAATCCCGACGCCAAGTTCGCCGTGGTTTCCAACCCCGAATTCCTGCGCGAAGGTGCCGCCATCGGCGATTTCAAGCGGCCCGACCGCATTGTCGTCGGTACCGAGGACAAGCGCGCGCGGGACGTGATGACCGAGCTTTACCGGCCGCTGTTCCTCAATCAGTCACCGATCTTGTTCACAGCGCGGCGGACAGCAGAGCTGATCAAATATGCCGCGAACGCCTTTCTTGCCACCAAGATCACCTTCATCAACGAGATCGCCGACCTGTGCGAAGCGGTCGGTGCCGATATCCAGGACGTATCGCGCGGCATCGGATTGGATAACCGCATCGGGTCGAAATTCCTGCACGCCGGGCCGGGCTATGGCGGGTCGTGCTTTCCCAAGGACACGCTGGCGCTGGTGAAGACCGCGCAGGACGCCGGCACGCCGGTGCGCATCGTCGAAACGGTCGCGGCGGTGAACGACCAGCGCAAGCGCGCCATGGCCAAGAAGGTGATTGCGCTCGCCGGTGGTGACGTGCGCGGCAAGAAGGTTGCGGTGCTTGGGCTGACGTTCAAGCCCAACACCGACGACATGCGCGATTCGCCGGCCATCGCCATCGTCCAGGCGCTGCAGGACGCTGGCGCCAGCATCAGCGCCTATGACCCCGAAGGCACCGAACAGGCACGGCTCGTGCTCACCGACGTCGATTACAAGGCCGATCCCTATGCCTGTCTGGCGGGGGCCGATGTCGCTGTGCTGGTGACCGAATGGGATGAATTCCGCGCTCTCGACATGGACCGGGTGCGCGGCACGATGGCGACGCCCGCAATTGTCGACCTGCGCAACGTCTACCGCGCCGATGAGATGGCGCGGCGCGGCATCGCCTATGCAAGCATTGGGCGATGAAAATTGGCAACGAAGATTTGTGGCGAAGCCCGGAAGCTGTTGCCAAGCGCCTCAACACCCGGTTATAGCGCGCCCTTCGCGGAGTCGTGGGTGAGCGGCTGAAACCAGTAGTTTGCTAAACTGCCGATCTGGGTAACCGGATCCGAGGGTTCGAATCCCTCCGACTCCGC
>JBBQPR010000110.1:0-6870 GCA_038217075.1 Sphingomonadales bacterium | reverse complement strand
GCAGAAACACAGCCCCAGCGCCGGCAGCGCCACCGCGCCTTCGGTCGCCACGCCATCGATGCTGAGCCCGACATGCACCGCCCAATCGTCGCGCCGCTCGCCATATTCGCGGGTGCCATCGAGCGGATCGACGATCCAGATGCGCCGCGCCTTCAGCCGCGCCGGATCGGCGGTTTCTTCCTCGGAAAGGATCGCATCGTCCGGCCGCTCGCGGCGCAGCGCATCCAGGATCAGCCGGTTGGCGGCACGGTCGCCCTCGGCACCCAGCGCCTTGCCGTCGGCGTCACCGTCGCGCAGGCGCAGCAGCAACTGCCCGGCCTCCGTCGCAACTTTTCGCGCCAGCGCCGCATCGTTCATCCGATCAGCCGATCAACGATCAACAGCGCGGCTTCCTCGGCGGACAGCCGGGTGGTGTCGATGTGGATTTCGGGGGCTTCGGGCGCCTCATAGGGGCTGTCGATGCCGGTGAAGTTCTGCAATTGCCCGGCGCGCGCCTTGGCATAAAGCCCCTTCACATCGCGTGCTTCGGCTTCGGCGAGCGGTGTATCGACATGGATTTCAACGAACTCGCCCGGTGCCATCATGGCGCGCACCATGGCGCGTTCGGCGCGGAACGGCGAGATGAAAGCGGTGATGACGATCAGCCCGGCGTCGGTCATCAGCCTGGCCACCTCGCCGACCCGGCGGATATTCTCGATCCGGTCGGTGTCGGTAAAGCCCAGATCCTTGTTCAGCCCGTGGCGGACATTGTCGCCATCCAGCAGGAAGGTATGGCGGTTCATGCGGTGCAACTGCTTTTCAACCAGATTGGCGATGGTCGATTTGCCGGCCCCCGAAAGCCCGGTCAGCCACAGCACCGCCGGCTTTTGATGCTTCAGCCGGGCGTGCGCCTCGCGGCCGACATCGACGGCTTGCAGATGGATATTCTGGGACCGTCGCAGCGCGAAATTGATCATGCCGGCTGCCACGGTGGCGTTGGTGACGCGATCAATCAGGATAAAACCGCCAAGATCGCGGCTGTCCTCATAGGGTTCGAAAACGATCGGCGCCGCGGTCGTAAGTTCAGCAACTCCGATGGCGTTGAGCTCCAGTGTCTTGGCCGCGAGCTGATCAAGCGTGTTGACGTTGATCTGGTACTTGGGCGGCTGAACCGTGGCGGCGATGGTCTGCGTGCCCAGCTTGAGCAGATAGGAGCGGCCGGGCAGCAGCGGTTCATCGGCCATCCAGACGATCGTCGCTTCGAACTGGTCGGCCACTTGCGGCGGATCGCCGGCGGCGGCGATGACATTGCCGCGCGAACAGTCGATCTCATCGGCCAGCGTCACAGTCACCGCTTCGCCGGCGACGGCGCTCGGCTGGTCGCCGCCATTGGCGATAATGCGTGCGATGCTGCTGGTCCGGCCCGATGGCAACACGCGTATCTTGTCGCCAACGCCAACAACGCCGCTGCTGATCGTGCCGGCAAAGCCGCGGAAATCCAGGTGCGGGCGGTTGACCCATTGCACCGGCAGGCGGAACGGCCGCGATTGGTCGGCATCGCTGATGATCTCGACGTCTTCCAGCCAGCCGAGCAAGGTTGGCCCCGCATACCAGGGCGTGTTCGCCGAAAGCGTGGTGATATTGTCGCCGCCCAGCCCCGAAATCGGCACAGCGGTAACGTCCGTCAGGCCGATTTCGGCAGCAAAGGCGCGATATTCGGCGACGATGGCGTCGAACGCGGCCTTGTCGAACCCGATCAGGTCCATCTTGTTGACCGCCAGAACGATGTGGCGAATGCCGATCAGCCTGGCCAGATAGCTGTGCCGCCGCGTCTGGGTCAGCACGCCCTTGCGGGCATCGATCAACACGATGGCGGCATCGGCGGTGGAGGCGCCGGTGATCATGTTGCGGGTATATTGTTCGTGGCCGGGGCAATCGGCGATGATGAACTTGGCGCGATCGGTGGCGAAAAAGCGATAGGCGACATCGATGGTGATGCCCTGTTCGCGTTCGGCGGCAAGGCCGTCGACCAATAGCGCGAAATCGATCGCCTGGCCCTGGGTGCCGACCTTTTTGCTGTCCGCCTCCAGCGCCGAAAGCTGATCATCGAAAATCTGTTTTGAATCGTACAACAGCCGGCCGATCAGCGTCGATTTGCCATCATCGACCGAACCGCAGGTGATGACGCGCAGCAGCTTCTTGGCCTGTTGCCGTTCCAGATAGGCGGCAATGTCGGTGGCGATCAGCGGATCGGGCGCAAAACCGGAATCCGGGCCAGAATCAGGGGCGGCCATCAGAAATACCCCTCTTGCTTCTTTTTCTCCATGCTCGCCGCCTGATCATGGTCGATGGCGCGGCCCTGTCGTTCCGATGTGGTGGTCAGCAGCATTTCCTGGATAACCTGCGGCAGCGTGGTGGCACTGCTTTCGACGGCCCCGCTGAGCGGGTAGCAGCCCAGCGTGCGGAACCGCACCGATTTCATTTCGGGCACCCGGCCATTCAGCGGAAACCGATCGTCATCGACCATGATCAGCATGCCGCCATGTTCGACGACAGGCCGCGGCGCCGCGAGGTACAGATCGACGATCTCGATGTTTTCCTGATGGATATATTGCCAGATATCGAGCTCGGTCCAGTTGGAGATCGGGAACACCCGCATGCTTTCGCCGGGGCTGGTGCGGGTATTGTAGAGCCGCCACAATTCTGGCCGCTGCGCCTTTGGATCCCAGCGATGCCCGGCGGCGCGAAAGCTGAAAACACGTTCCTTGGCCCGGCTTTTCTCCTCGTCGCGGCGGGCGCCGCCGAACGCTGCGTCAAAGCCGTAATGATCGAGCGCCTGCTTCAGGCCCACGGTTTTCCAAGCGTCGGTGTGGACCGCCGATCCATGGTCGAACGGGTTGATGCCCTCGGCCCGGGCATCGGGATTCTGCCAGACCAGCAGGTCCATGCCGGCATCGCGCGCCGCCTTTTCGCGCAGCGCGTACATGGCGCGAAATTTCCAGGTCGTATCGATATGCATCAGCGGGAACGGCGGCGGCGCCGGATAGAACGCCTTTCTGGCAAGGTGCAGCATGACCGCCGAATCCTTGCCGATCGAATAAAGCATGACCGGCCGCGCCGCCTCGGCGACGGTTTCGCGCAGGATGTGAATCGCCTCGGCCTCAAGCCGTTCAAGATGGGAAAGGCGTCGATTCATGGCTGGTTTTTAACGACCCCGTTCGGATGCAGCGAGAAAGATAATCTCACCGACGACGAAGCCGCCGCTGTATCTACATAGCGCGCATTGCCCGTCAGTCGCCGGTAAAAGACGGGGTACGCTTTTCGAGGAACGCCGAAACCGCTTCCTTGTGATCCTGGGTTTCATGCGCCAGCGCCTGAAAGGCCGCCGACAATTCAAGGATCTGGTCCATCCGCGCGGTCTGCGCCTCGCGCAGCAGGCGCTTGGTCAGGCGCAGCGCGCGCGGCGGGTTGGCGGTGATCTTTTCGGCCAGCGCCATGGCTTCGGCCATCAGATCGGCATCCGGCACGACCCGGCTGACAAGGCCGATCTCCCGCGCCCGCGCCGCATCGAAGCGTTCACCGGTGAAGAACAATTCGGCGGCCATGGCATAGCCGACGACCCGCGCCAGCGACCAGGCGCCGCCATCGCCGGGCACGATGCCGACCTTGATGAAACTGCAGGCAAACAGCGCCGATTGGGCAGCGATGCGCATGTCGCACAGGCACGCAAGATCGCAGCCCAGCCCCACCGCATGGCCGTTGACCGCGGCGATGGCGGGCACCTCCAGCTCCATCATGGCGCGGGTGATGCGCTGCACGCCGCGCTTGTAGTTGCTGCGCGTGCCATCGGGCTGGCTTTGCGGGCCGATGCCGGTGCGGTCCTGCATCGCCTTCAGATTGCCGCCCGCCGAAAAACCGCGGCCGATGCCGGTCAGGATGACGCAACTGATCGCCGGATCATCGCCCACCGCCTCGATGGCAGCGACGAAATCATCGCAATCCTGCAAGGTGCCGATGGCGTTCAGCGTATCGGGCCGGTTCATCCGCAATATGGCGATGCGGCCGATGGTTTCGCGGCTGATGAAATCGCCCATTGGCTCTGGCTCCGGCTCAATTGATTTTCGCCCGGCCTCTGTCCGAACGGCTCGTAAACTATGGCACCCGGCAGATGCCCCGGCAATCGGTTCGCCGCACCTGCCAGATGCGCGCGGTTGCCAGCGCGGGGCAAACGCGGCACGTTGCAAAAAAGCAATGTTGGCCAAAATGGCTCGGGGAGAGTGACATGGCGACAGTCTCGGCACCGGCCGGCGGCGCGGGCGTGCACGGCGAACGCATAACTTCGGAACGGCTGCTGCTGTGGACGCTGCTGTTCGTCTATATCTTCAATTTTCTCGATCGCCAGATCGTCACCATCCTGGCCGAACCCATCAAGCGCGATCTTGGCCTGTCCGATACGCAATTGGGCCTGATGACCGGCCTCGCCTTTGCGCTGTTCTACGCGGTGCTCGGCATCCCCATCGCGCGCTATGCGGATCGGCCTTCGGCCAACCGTGTCGGCCTGATTTCGGTGTCGCTCGTCCTGTGGTCGGCCATGACGGCGGTGTCCGGCATCGCCCAGAATTACGGGCAATTGCTGCTCGCCCGCGTCGGCGTCGGGGTGGGGGAGGCCGGCTGCACGCCGGCAGCGCATTCGCTGATTTCCGATGTGGTGCCACCCGAACGGCGATCATCGGCGATCGCCTTTTACGGGCTCGGCATTCCCATCGGCTCACTGCTGGGCGCCATGATCGGCGGTTACCTGGCAGACACCGTCGGCTGGCGCAGCGCCTTTCTCGTCGTCGGCATGCCCGGCCTGGTGCTCGCGCTCATCGTCTGGCTCGTGCTGCGTGATCCGCGCCGCGGTGCCGCTGCGGTGGCGCTCCGAGCCCGTGCCGCTGCAAAGCCTGTCGTATCGGCGCGCGATGCCATCGCCGAATTGCTGCGCAGCAAAGCCTATGTCCGGCTGGCCATCGGCGCCGGGCTGGTGGCGTTCCTGTCCTATGGCAAGACGGTATGGGGCACGATCTTCCTGATCCGCAGTTTTGGCCTGACGCCGGGCCAGGTCGGGTTCTGGTTCGGGCTCGTCGTCGGGCTTTCGGCGCTGCTCGGCACGTGGCTGGGCGGCTGGCTCGCCGATCGATACGGCAAGCATGATCGCCGCCATATGTTGACCGCGCCGGCCATCGGGCTGACCATTGCGGCGCCGCTGCTGTTCATCGCCTATAGTGCTGCAACATGGCAGGCGGCGGTGGCGCTGCTGGTCATCCCGACCATCCTCAATTCGCTCTATTACGGCCCGACCTATGCCGCCGCACAACAATTGGTGCGGCCCGAAACCCGCGCCATGGCGACGGCGGTGATGGTGTTCGCGCAAAACCTGATCGGCCTCGGCCTGGGGCCGCTGTTGTTCGGCATGTTGTCCGATGCCTTCAAACCGATGGCCGGGGAGGAGAGTGTGCGTTGGGTGCTGTATGGTGCCGCCTGGCTGGGGCTGATCCCGGCGCTGTTCTTCTGGCGGTCCTCGCGGCGGCTGACGGCGGAGATGACGGCGATTGCAGCAATCGAGCCTGAACGGTTGACGAAACCGCAGTAAAACGGCATTTTGAGTGCCAATACTGACGGCGGAGCGTTGAACGATGCAGGTGCTGCGGACGCCGGACGAACGCTTTGCCGGCTTGGCGGATTACCCGTTCGCCCCGCACTATGCGCAGATTCGCGATGCCGCCACCGGTACTACGATGCGGCTGCACTATCTCGACGAAGGGCCGCGCGATGCCGCCCCGGTGCTGTTGCTGCATGGCGAGCCGAGCTGGTCCTATCTCTACCGAAAGTTCATCGGGCCGCTGACGGCGCCGGGGCACCGGGTCATCGCGCCCGATCTGATCGGCTTTGGCAAATCGGACAAGCCGGCGGATCGGGACGACTACACCTATGAACGCCATGTCCAGTGGATGGCCGACTGGCTGACCGGGCTCGATCTGACCAATATCACGCTGTTCTGCCAGGATTGGGGCGGGTTGATCGGGCTGCGGCTGGTCGCGGCGTTTCCGGATCGCTTTGCCCGGCTGGTCATCGCCAACACCGGGCTGCCGGTCGGCACCGGCTGGTCCGAAGGCTTTGACGCCTGGCTGGCGTTCAGCCAGCGGGTCGAACAATTTCCGGTCGGCTTCATCGTCAACGGCGGTTGCCAGCGTGAATTGTCGCCGGCCGAGGTCGCCGCCTATGACGCGCCGTTCCCGGACGAAAGCTTCAAGGAAGGTGCCCGGCAATTCCCGACATTGGTGCCGATCACGCCCCAACACGCTTCGGTCGCCGAGAATCTGGCGGCGTGGAAGGTGCTGGAGGCATTCGACAAGCCGGTGCTGACCTGTTTTTCGGACAAGGACGCGGTCACCGCCGGCGGCGAAAAGGTGATGATCCAGCGGATTCCGGGCGCCAGGGGACAACCGCACACCATCATCAAGGATGCCGGCCATTTCCTGCAGGAAGACGCGCCGGCGGAACTTGTTTCGTTGATCGACAATTTCATCAAGGCGGAGGCCTGAGGAGCAGCATATGCACGTCGATAATGCGATCAACCCCGAGCCGATACAGGCCCAGACCTTTTTTGGCGGCGATGTGAATGGCCCGATGGTGATGGTCAACCTGCTGACCTTCAAGGAAAAGGCCGAATATCCCGATGGCCGTGACCCGGACCTTTCGGGGCGTGAGGCCTATATGCGCTATGGCGCCGCCGTAACCGAATGCCTGAAACAGGTCGGCGGCCGGGCATTGTTCGGTGCCGAAGTGACCGGGCTTATGCTGGGGCAGGTCGAGGAGCTTTGGGACATGGTGGCGCTGGCCTATTACCCC
>JBBQPR010000109.1:0-6956 GCA_038217075.1 Sphingomonadales bacterium | reverse complement strand
TGTTCTCGAGCTTCTTGGCGTCGAGCCGGGCCGGCGCTCTACCGACCCCCGATAGCTCGAACCACTCGATCGCCTGCGCGCGGCTGATGATCTCGTCGTCGCCATGCCCCCAGCCGAGGCGCAGCAGGTAATTTTCGAGCGCCTCCGGCAGGATACCCATCTCGCGATAGGTCTCCGCGCCGACCGCGCCGTGGCGCTTCGACAGCTTGGCGCCGTCCGGCCCGTGGATCAGCGGCACATGCGCATAAACCGGTTCGGGCCAGCCGAGACCGCGGATCAGCGCCAGCTGGCGAAAGGCATTGTTCAGATGATCGTCGCCGCGGATGACATGCGTGACGCCCATGTCATGATCGTCGACCACCACGGCGAGCTTGTAGGTCGGCGTGCCATCGGAGCGCAGCAGCACCATGTCGTCGAGTTCGGCATTGGCGACCGTAACCGGGCCTTGCACCAGATCGTCGATGGTGACGGCGCCATCGCGTGGCGCCTTCAGCCGGATGACGAACGGTGCGTCGGCGGGGGCATCGCTGGCCGGGCGATCGCGCCAGCGGCCGTCATAGCGCATCGGCTGTTTGGCGGCGCGCTGGGCGGCGCGCATTGCCTCCAGCTCCTCGGCGGTGGCGTAGCAGCGATAGGCGTGGTCGTTGGCGAGCAACTGGTGGGCGACTTCGGCATGGCGGGCGGCGCGGGCGAATTGGTAGACGACCGGGCCGTCCCATTCGAAGTTCAGCCAGTGGAGGCCATCGAGGATCGCGGCGATCGCCGGTTCGGTGGAGCGCGCCCGGTCGGTATCTTCGATGCGCAGCTGGAACTGGCCGCCATGGTGGCGGGCGAACAGATAGTTGAACAGCGCCGTGCGGGCGCCGCCGATGTGGAGGAAGCCGGTCGGCGACGGGGCGAAACGGGTAACAACGTTGCTTGCGCCCATCGGCGATCTGTCCAATGCTGGTGGTGGAGGGGATAGGGGTCGTTTGATCGGGTTCTGGCGATAAGGGTCGGGCGGTTCGACGATGGCTGTGCCAACGCAACGGGTGACTAGCAGAAGCGCCGGGACGGTTCAAACCGTGCTGTCCGCGCTTCGTGCGCGTGTGCCTGTCGGCTTGGCGATTCCGGACCGGGCGGCGCTGGCGGCGCGGTGGTGGGCGCTGATCGATGCGGAGCGACATGCCTTGCCATTATGGCTGCCGGTGGCCTTTGCCGCCGGCGTTGCCGCCTGGTTCCTGCTGCCTTTTGCGAGCCAGCGGGGCGGGGCGGCTGTGGCGTTGGCGGGGATCGGCGCGGCGGCCCTGTTGCTGCGCTGGCGACCGGTGGCAGCGCTGGCGTTGCTGGCGCTGGCCGGCATGGGTGCCGCCGAATGGCGATCGGCACAGGTGGCGCACCCGATGCTGGCCTATCGGCGGGTGGCGAGTTTCGAGGCGCGGGTCGAGGCGGTGGAGATCCGCAGCGATCGCGACCAGGTACGGCTGGCGCTGGCGCCGATCATCGGCGCGGACCAGTCTTTGACAATGGGGGCGGGCGACCCGCCGAGAGCAGGGGCGGATGAGCCGCCAAGGCCGGGCGCGGGCCTGCCGCCACTGGTGCGGGTGACGATGCGGGGCGGGCCGATCGCGGGAGTCGTGCCCGGCGCGCGGATCAGCCTGCGCGCCATGCTGTCGCCGCCGGCGGGGGCGGCGATTCCGGGCGGGTATGATTTCGCCCGCCGGGCGTGGTTTTCGGGGATTGGTGCGACCGGCTTTCCGATGGGCAAGCTGCGTATCGTCGCGCCGGCGCCGCCGCCATCGGGCGTGCTGGCGTGGCTGGCGGCAGCGCGGGCGGGCCTTCAGGCGCGCATCGTCGCCGCGGTGCCGGGGGCGGCGGGCGCCATAGCGGCGGCGTTCGTAACCGGCGACCAGGGGGCGATCCCGCTCGATACCGCCCAGGCCATGCGCGATTCGGGGCTGGCGCATCTGTTGTCGATTTCAGGGCTGCACATTGCCGTGGTGGTGGGGGGCACGATATTCCTGGTGCGGCGGCTGTTGGGGCTGTTCCCGTATGTAGCGCTGCGCTGGCCGGTCAGGACGATTGCGGTGGCCATCGCGGCGCTGGTCGGCATCGCCTATTCGCTGCTCGCAGGCGCAGAGGTGCCGACGGTGCGCACCATGCTGGCGACTCTGATCGTGCTGCTGGGCATGGTGATCGGGCGGGAGGCGCTGTCGCTGCGGCTGTTGGCGGCGGCGGCGATGATCATCCTGGCGGTTCGGCCCGAGGCGTTGCTGGGGCCGAGTTTCCAGCTGAGCTTTGCTGCGGTGATTGCCATTGTGGCGCTCTATGAATCCCGGGTCGGGCGCTGGCTGACGACAGCGGGAGAGGACGAGGGGTTTTTGGGGCGATCGGGCCGGCACGTCGCGTCTTTGCTGGTCAGCGGGCTGGTGGCGGAACTGGCGCTGTCTTCAATCGGGCTGTTCCATTTCAACCGGGCCGGGCTGTACGGCATCCTGGCCAACCTGCTCGCCATCCCCTGGTCCAGCTTTGTCATCATGCCGTTGCTGATGCTGGCGTTGTTGGCCGAGGCGCTGGGGCTGGGCGGGCTGGTGTGGCCGGCGGTCGGCTGGGCGATGGGGCTTTTGATCGATCTGGCGCAGGCGGCGGCGGGGTTGCCGGGTGCCGTGCTGCGGCTGCCGACGATGGGCATGGGCAGCTATGCGATGATCATCGGCGGCGGGTTGTGGCTGGCCTTGTGGCGGACGCGCTGGCGCTGGTGGGGGGCGGGCGTTGCCGGGCTGGGGCTTGGGCTGGCGTTTTTGAACGTGCCGCCCGACCTGTTGGTGAGCGCCGATGGTCGCAACGCGGCGCTGCGCCTGCCCGATGGCCGGCTGGCGTTCCTGCGGCCGAGGACGGGGGCGTTCCTGCGCGGTAGTTGGGGCGATGCGGTAGCGGGGGATGGCGACACCGATTTTGCAAGCGTGCCGGGGATGGCGTGCAGCGCCGATACCTGTGTCAGCCGGGTGGAGATCGGCGGGCGGCGGTGGCGGCTGCTGGCCACGCTGTCACGCGACTATGTCGACCGGGCGGCGTTCGAGCCGGCCTGTGCCGCCGCCGATATCGTGGTCAGCGATCGGCGCATGCCGATGTGGTGCCGGCCGCGCTGGCTGCGGCTCGACAAGACCGCGCTTGCCACGAGTGGCGCGGTGGCAGTGTGGTTCGGAGATGGCCGGATCGAGGGGGCCAATATCGGGCTGGGCGACCATCCGTGGCGACCGGCGGTGCCGGTGTGGCGGCAGCGGGCGCGGCCGGTGGCAAGCAGGACAGCGCCGAGTGGTAGTTGAGGCGCGGGCTGGTGGCTGGGGGATGGCGCTTGCTGCGGTCCTCGGGAAGGCAGCGCTCGAAGGTCGAGCGGTGGGTCAGTCGCCCTTTACCGCGGCGAGTTCGTTGCCGGCAGGATCGCGGAAGTGAAAGCGGCGGCCACCGGGGAAGGCGAAAATGGGCCGGATGATGCGACCGCCGGCGGCTTCGACGGCAATGAGTGCGGCTTCGAGATTATCGACATCGATGACCACCAGGGGTGCAGTAGTCGCTTCACCGGCATCGGCCTGCAGGCCGAGATCGACGTCGCCAGTCAGGGTGGCGGCATAGCTGGGGCCGAAATCGGTCAGCGACCAGCCAAAGGCGGTTTCATAAAAGGCCTTGCTGGCGCCGATGTCGCCGACCGGCAGTTCGACATAGTTGATGCGGGCCATGGTGGCTCCAAAGGTTGCCGGGATCAGTGGTAGCGGCGCAGCAGGCCGGCGAGCTTGCCCTGGACCCGGACGCGATTGGCGGGGTAGCGTTGCGGCTGGAACGCCGCATTGGCCGGATCGAGCCGTATCATGTTGTTTTCGCGATGCAGATACTTCAGCGTGGCTTCGTCCTCATCGATCAGCGCGACGACGATATCGCCATCGCGTGCATCGTCGCAGCGTTTGATGAGGGCATAATCGCCATCGAAAATGCCGGCATCGATCATCGAGTCACCCGATACTTCGAGCGCATAATGATCGCCGGGGCCGAGCAGGGCGGCGGGGACGGACAGCGAGCGATCGCTTTCCAGCGCCTCCATCGGCAAGCCGGCGGCAATGCGGCCGTGCAACGGTACGCTGATGGTATCGTTTGCGGCGATCATCGCCTGCACCGGCGGACGGGCGCCGGATGGAGAACCGGCAGATGGTGGCACGAGCTTCAGTGCCGGTTTCGTGCGCAATGCCTCCGGCATTTGCAACACTTCAAGCGCGCGGGCGCGGTTGGGCAGGCGGCGGATGAAGCTGCGTTCCTCCAACGCGTTGATCAGGCGGTGGACACCGGACTTGGAGCGCAGTTGCAATGCGTCCTTCATTTCCTCGAACGATGGGGAAACGCCATCGGCGCGCAGCCGCGTGTCGATGAAAGTGAGCAGTTCCTGTTGCTTGCGTGTCAGCATGATCGCCTCCGTTGAGGAACACATGCAGAACGATTAGGAAACATTGCCGATACTGTCAAGCGCAATGCAATCGACCATATCGCCCGTTGCAGCGGCCGGGGCGCCCGGTGGCCGGACGATGAGCAGCGTGGCTGCGGCAAGCCGGCCGAGCATGGCGGAATCCTGCGCCGAGAATGGTTCGGCGGCGCCGTCGGCGGTTTGCCGGGCGCGCAGGTGATCGCGTCGCACGCCATTGGCGGGCAGCGGCGCGGCGAGCGGCAGCCGGCGCATCGGCAGGGATTCGGGGCGGCCGCCGAGGCGGGCGAGCAGCGGCAGCACGAACAGCAGCGCGCAGACATAGGCCGAAACCGGGTTGCCGGGCAGGCCGATGATGCGGCGGCCAGCAAGGTGCCCGGCCAGCATCGGTTTGCCGGGGCGCATGGCGATTTTCCAGAAATCGATGCCGGCACCGATATCGCGGAGGACGGGGACGACAAGATCGTGATCGCCGACCGAAGCGCCGCCGATGGTGACGATCAAGTCTGCATCGGCCGATCGCAGCGCGGCGGCGAGGGCATCGCGGGAATCGGGGATGATGCCGGGATCGGTGACGCTGGCGCCGGCGGCGGTGAACAGCGCGGCGAGCATGACGGTGTTGGAGCTGACGATCTGGTCGGGGCCGGGGGTGGCACCGGGGGGGACGAGCTCGTCACCGGTGGCGATAAGGGTGACGCGCGGGCGGCGCACGACCGGCAGCGTGCCATGGCCGGCGGCGGCCAGAAGCCCGATGCGCGCGGGCGTCAGCCGTTCGCCGGCGGCTGCGAGGCTGTCGCCGGTGGCGAAATCCTGGCCCTGGCGGCGGATATGGGCGCCGATGCGGGGCGGGCCCTCGCCGGAGAGCGTGGCGATCGCATCGGCGCGGGTAATTTCTTCCTGCACGACGATTGTATCGGCACCGGGCGGCAGCGGGGCGCCGGTGAAGATGCGGGTGGCCTCGCCGGTGCTAACGGTACCGTGCCAGCCGCGCCCGGCGGCGGATTCGCCGATGACGCGCCATGGCCCGGGCATATCGGCCCAGCGGATGGCGTAACCGTCCATGGCGGCGGCGTTGAACGGTGGTTGGGTGAGGCGGGCGACGACGGGCTCGGCGAGGATGCGGCCGTTGGATGCGGCGATGGCGATGGTCTCGGCCGGCAGGCGCGCCGCGGTTTCGAGCAGTTTTGCCCGCGCCGCATCGACGTCGAGCAGCGCCGCCATCAGCCGGGCTGGCCGGCTTCGGGATTGGTGGCGGCCTGCCATTCGCCGGAGCGGCCGCCGGATTTTTTCAAGAGGCGCACGCCCGACATGGTCATGCTGCGGTCCATCGCCTTGGCCATGTCGTAGATGGTGAGCAGGGCGACGGAGACGGCGGTGAGCGCCTCCATTTCGACGCCGGTGCCATGGGTGGTGGCGACGGTGGCGGTGGCGCGGATGCCGGTTGCCTCGATAGCGAGATCGAGCGTTACCGCGTCGATGGGCAGCGGGTGGCAGAGCGGGATGAGATCGGCGGTGCGCTTGGCCGCCATGATGCCGGCGACGCGGGCGACGGCGAGGACGTCGCCCTTGGCAACCGCCTGGGTGGCAATGGCGGCAAGGGTTGGGGCGGCGATGGCGATGAAGCCTTCGGCAACGGCCTCGCGGCGGGTGGCGGCCTTTGCCGACACATCGACCATGCGGGCGGCGCCATGTTCATCAAGGTGGGTGAGAGTCATGCGGTTAGGCCAAGCAGTGTGCGCGTTGCGGCGGTGACATCAACTTGCCGCATCAGCGATTCGCCGACAAGGAACGTGGTGATACCGACGGCGGCAAGGCCAGTGAGATCGTCGGGGCCAGACAGGCCACTTTCGGCTACGAGAGTGCGGCCTGGTGTCGTTGCCAGTTCATATGACGTGGTAAGATCGACATCCAATGTCTTGAGATTGCGGTTATTGATTCCGAGAAGTGGGGTCTTCAGTTTTAGCGCACGGTCGCGTTCGGCAGCGTCATGGACCTCGACGAGCACGTCTAGATTGTGCGCGATGGCGACGGCTTCGAGCTCGGCAGCCTGGGCGTCCGACAGGGCGGCCATGATCAGCAGCACGGCATCGGCATTGATGGCGCGGGCCTCGATTACCTGCCAGGGATCGACGATGAAATCCTTGCGGATGACCGGTAGATCACAGGCGGCGCGCGCGTCGGTGAGGTAGGCATCGGCGCCGAGAAACCAGCGGTCCTCCGTGAGGACGGAAAGGCATGTCGCGCCGCCGGCCTGATAGGCGCGGGCGAGGGCAGGGGGATCGAAATCGGCCCGGATCAAGCCTTTCGAGGGGCTGGCCTTCTTTATTTCAGCGATCAGGGCGAAGTGATTTGCGGCATGCGCTGCATGGATGGCGGCGATGAAGCTGCGCACCGGATCGGCGGTGCTCGCGGCGGCTTCGAGATCGGCGAGGCTACGCACGGCCTTGGCGGCGGCGACCAGCGTGCGCTTGTGGGCGACGATTTCGGCCAGGGTATCGCTCATCGAAAA
>JBBQPR010000108.1:0-7689 GCA_038217075.1 Sphingomonadales bacterium | reverse complement strand
GAATGGCTGGCCATCCAGCGCCTGCGCTCGCGCCTGCCGGGGCTGGACGATGTGCTCATCGAAACCTTCGAGCGCGACGGCCGCTGGTTCATGGTCGCCTATGGCTTTGCCGGCCGCAACGCGCATCAGACGCTGGGCATGCTGATCACCCAGCGCATGGAGGCAGCGGGGCTGCAACCGCTGGGCTTTGTCGGCAGCGATTACATGGTCGCGGTCTGGAGCCTCCACCGCGTCACCGATCCGCGCCCGCTGTTCAACCCGGAAGTGTTCGAGGATGAACTCGCCGAATGGATGGCCGCCTCCCCCTTCCTCCGCCGCGCCTTCCGCGAGGTCGCCATCATCGGCGGGCTGATCGACCGCGCCCTGCCCGGCCAGCACAAGACCGGCAAGCAGATGAGCGTGTCGTCCGACCTTATCTATGACGTGCTGCGCCGCCACGAGCCGGGCCATGTCCTGCTTACTGCCGCGTGGCGCGACGCGCGCGGCAAGCTGACCGACATCGACCGCCTCGCCAGTCTGCTCGAACAGGCGAGCGCCAGCATGGTGCTGGTCGAACTCGATCGCGTCTCGCCGCTCGCCGTGCCGGTGCTGCTCGAAATCGGCCGCGAAAGCGTCCCCGGCAGCGCCGATACCGCCCTGCTCATCGAAGCCGACGCCCTTGCCGCTGAGGCGATGCGCCTCGATTAAATTCTGGGCGATGCGCCCCGATTAGCCTCGATGGCATTTTGGTCGAATCCCCCCTCTCCTGCCTGCGGGAGAGGGGACACGCGCGGCGTCGCGGAGGCGACCTTCGTCGCGCGCGGCGGGTGAGGGTGTACCTGCGCTTCGAAGCAAGAAGAACACCCTCACCCGGGCCGACGACGCCGGCTCTCGACCTCTCCCGCAGGCGGGCGAGGGGACGATCCACCAGGACTGAAAGCTACCCTGGGGCGTGGACCACGCGCCGAGATTGACGCTCGCGCCGATGTCGGGTCAACTGGCGACCGATTCTATCCCCCGGCTATCTTACGGAGATGAAACGATGATCAACCGCAAATTCCTGGGCTTGGGCCTCGCCATGGCTGTCGCCGCCTTTGTGCCCGCATTGGCCCAGGCCCCGGCATCCGGCCCCATCGATCAACGCCAGGCACTGATGAAGCAGAACGGCAAGGACACCAAGGCGGCGTTCGCCATGATCAAGGGGGAGGCGCCGTTCGACGCGGCCAAGGCGGCAATGATCTTCAGCAACATGCACAGCGTCGCGGGCAAGTTCGGCGGCTTCTTCCCCAAGGGCAGCGAAACCGGCGGTGATACCGAAGCCGCCCCTGCCATCTGGACCAAGCCCGCCGACTTCAAGGCCGCCGTCGCCAAGTTCGAGGCCGATTCCAAAAAGGCCATGGATGCCAAGCCGCAGAGTGTCGATGCCTTCAAGCCGCTGCTGTTCGCCGTCACCGCCAATTGCAAATCCTGCCACGAAGCCTTCCGCATCGAAAAGAAGAAGTAGCGCCGGGAACGCAGCCCGATGCGGCGGCTGTTCATCGTCATCGCGCTGGTCGTGCTGGCCGGCGCGGCGCTGTTCTGGGCGCTGACCATCCCGCGTCATGTCGATGCGGCGCGCTTTGCCGGCAGCAAAGGCGATGCCACCGCCGGCGCCCGCATATTCTGGGCCGGCGGCTGTGCATCGTGCCACGCGGCAAAAGGCGCAAAGGGCGACGCGCAACTGCAACTCGGCGGCGGCGCACCACTGAAGACGCGCTTCGGCACGTTTCAGCCGCCCAACATCTCGCCCGACAAAGACGCCGGCATCGGCACCTGGACGCTGATCGATTTCGCCAACGCCATGCAGAAGGGCGTCGATCCAGAGGGCAATCACCTCTACCCGGCTTTCCCCTACACATCCTATGCCCGCATGACCCCGGCCGACATCGCCGATCTGTTCGCCTATCTGCGCAGCCTGCCGCCCGTCGCCACCGCCGCGCCCGACAGCCGCCTCGGCTTTCCGTTCAACATCCGCCGCGGCATCGGCCTGTGGAAATTGGCCTTCGCCGGCGACACCGGCCCCGAAACCACCCTGACGGCCACCGCATCACCCGCCGCCCGCGCCGGGCAATATCTCGTCGAAGGCCCCGGCCATTGCGGCGTCTGCCACAGCCCGCGCACGCTCGGCGGTGCCGGCGGGCTCGATCGCAGCCATTGGCTCGGCGGCGCCCCGGCGCTGGAGGGCAAGGGCCGTGTCCCCAACATCACCCCCGCCAAATCCGGCATCGGCGACTGGAGCGCCGCCGACATCGCGACCTATCTCGAAACCGGCTTCACCCCCGATTACGACACGGTCGGCGGTGCCATGGTCGAGGTGCAGAACAACATGGCAAAGCTGACCAAGGCCGATCGCGACGCCATCGCCGCCTATCTGAACGCCATACCGCCGGTCGAGGCCACCAAGTAACAAAAGCCGCGACATGATGTGTGGGTAATACGTCACTTCTCCCGTTGCACCGTCCCGGCATAGCTGCGAGCCTGCATCCTTGACCGCCGGGGGGCCGCTGCATGGCGCTGGACTATGACGACACATCCTTCCTCGGCCACCCGCGCGGCCTCGCCTATCTGGCCTTTACCCAGGTCTGGGAACGCTTCTCCTACTATGGCATGCAATCGCTGCTCGGCCTGTACATGGTCAACCAGCTGCTGCTGCCCGGCCATATCGAACATGTGCTGGGTTTTGCCGGCTTCCGCGCCGGGCTGGAATCGATCACCGGCCCGCTCACCGTCATCGCGCTCGCCGCGCAGATTTTCGGCCTTTACGCCGGCTTCGTCTACCTTACCCCGCTGATCGGCGCCTGGCTCGGCGACCGCGTTCTCGGCCAGCGCAAGACGGTGGTGCTCGGGCTTTTGCTGATGGCGACAGGCCATCTGCTGATGTCGCTGGAGGCCGCCTTCCTGCCGGCGCTCACCTGCCTCGTGCTCGGCGCCGGCTGCCTCAAGGGCAATATGTATGCCCAGGTCGGCAACCTCTACCGCCCTGGCGACGCGCGGTGCAGCACGGCCTTCAGCATTTTCCTCATCGCACTCAACGTCGGCGCCTTCATGGCGCCGCTCATCTGCGGCACGCTGGGCGAACTCTACGGCTGGCACTATGGCTTTGGCGTCGCCGCGCTCGGCATGGCCGTGGGGCTCGGCACCTATCTCGCCGGCGCCAAATATCTGCCACCGGATCGCCAGCGCCATGATGTCGCCCCGGCCCCTGTCACCCGCGATGGCTGGCGCGCCATCATCGCCATATTGCTGCTGGTACTGGTCACCATCCCCGTCAACATTGCCTCCTTCCAGGCCTATGATCTGGTCATCATCTGGGCCTCCACCCATGTCGATCGCAACGTCTTCGGCCTCACCTTCCCGACCACCTGGCTGCTCACCTTCGACGGGTTGATGACCATCGTCGGGGTCGCTGCCTGCGTGCCGATCTGGCGCTGGCTGGCCCGGCGACAGCAAGAGCCGGACACGTTCCACAAGATGGCGATTTCGGGCGCGCTGGTCGCCGGCGCCTATGCGCTGCTCGCCATCGGTTGCTGGGTAGAATCGACCGCGCTGGTGCCGCTGGTCATCGTGCTGGCTTTCTTCGTGCTGCTCGATCTCAGCTATGGCTGGTATGATCCGCCAACCAACAGCTTCGTCTCGCGATTTGCCCCGGCACCGACGGTGACGACAATGATGAGCATCATGCTGATGTCGGTCGGCATCGGCAATGTCGCGCTGGGCTGGCTCGGTCGCTTCTACGAACCGCTCGGCCCGGCGAAATTCTGGGCGCTCAACGCCGCCATCGCCGGGTTTGGCGTGGTACTGGCACTGCTGTTCCGCCCCATCGCCGCGCGCCTGCTCAACAATCACGAAGCCGGCATCGATGCCATCGGCGCGACAACGGCGTTCTGACAGGTACAAGACGACATCTGGCTTGCGCCATACCCCGCAGATGGTGCACAGCCCGGCCATGGATGTTTCCCTTTCGTTCGCGGGCGAAACGCTGGTACCGATGGCCTGTGGCGCGCTGCACTGGCCGGCGCAATCGGCGCTGCTCGTCGCCGATCTGCATTTTGAAAAGGCCAGCGCCTTTGCCCGCCGCGGCCGGCTGCTGCCGCCGTATGACAGCGCCGATACGCTGGCCGCGCTCATCGACGCGCTGGAGGCGACGGGCGCGCGTCGCGTCTATTGCCTTGGCGACAGCTTCCACGATGCCGGCGGCCCGGCGCGCCTGCCCGCCGGGCCTCGCGCCGCGCTGAAATCGCTTACCGCCCATCTCGACTGGCTGTGGATCACCGGCAACCATGACGACGCAGCGGCCGGCGCGCTTGGCGGCCGCGTCATGGCGGACGCAATCGTCGGCCCGCTCACCCTGCGCCACGAAGCCGTGCCCGGCGATCCCGCCCCCGAACTCTCCGGCCATTTCCACCCGAAGGTCGCCGTCCACATCCGCGGCCGGCGGATCGTGCGCCGCTGTTTCGCCGTCTCGCCCACCAAGATCATCCTGCCAGCCTATGGCGCCTTCACCGGCGGCCTTGATGTGACAGACCCGGCGATTACTGCGGTGATGCCGCCGCCGCTCGCCGCCTATGTGCCCGAGGCCGGGCGGCTGCTGCGCTTCCCGGTCCCGCATCCGCGCCTCGCGGCGGAATGAACGGCACCGGGCGCGGATTGCCGCAAAACACTTGACGCCCCGCCCGCGCCTCCGCCACGCACACCGCATGGGGACCATCGCCATCACCAGCACCGCCACCGGCGGCCAAAGCCACCGCCGGGTGCTTACCGCCAGCCTTGTCGGCACCGCGGTCGAATTTTATGATTTCTACATCTACGCCACCGCCGCTTCGCTGGTCTTCGGCCCATTGTTCTTCCCCGCCGATCAACCGTCCACCCAATTGCTCGCAGCCTATGCCAGCTTTGCCGTCGCCTTTTTCGCCCGGCCCGTCGGCGCGCTGGTGTTCGGGCATTTCGGTGATCGCATCGGCCGCAAATCGACGCTGGTCGCCAGCCTGTTGCTGATGGGCGGTTCCACCTTCGCCATCGCCTTTCTGCCCGGCTATGCCGCCATCGGCTGGCTGGCGCCGGTGCTGCTCTGCGTGCTGCGCTTTGGCCAGGGCTTCGGGCTCGGCGGCGAATGGGGCGGCGCGGCGCTGCTCGCGGTGGAAAACGCCCCGCCGGGCTATCGCGCCCGCTTCGGCATGTTCCCGCAATTGGGCGCGCCGGTCGGCTTCATCGCCGCCAACGGCCTGTTCCTGCTGCTCGGGCTGTGGCTGTCCGATACCGAATTTCGCGATTGGGGCTGGCGGCTGCCCTTCATCGCCAGCGCGGCGCTTGTCGCCGTCGGGCTGTGGGTGCGGCTGAAACTCACCGAAACCCCGGCCTTTGCCGCCATGGCCGTAAAGGGCCCGCCACCCGCCGTGCCGATCGCCGAACTGCTGCGGCTGCACTGGCGCGAAACGCTGGGCGGCACGCTTGGCGTCATGGCCTGTTTCGCGCTGTTCTACCTCTCCACCGCCTTTGCGCTGGGCTATGGCACCACCAAACTCGGCTACCCGCGTGAAACCTTCCTCGGCCTGCAGATCGGCGCCATCCTGTTCCTGGCGCTGGGCATATTGATGGCCGGCTGGCTGTCGGACCGGTTCGATCCGCGCCGCGTGCTCATCGCCGGCTGTATCGCCGCCATCGCCACCGGGCTCGCCGTCGCACCCTTGCTCGGCAGCGGTTCGATGCCGCTGGTGTTCGTCTATCTGGCGCTGTCGCTGTTCGTCATGGGGTTTGTCTATGGGCCGTTGGGCGCCTGGCTGCCCGGGCTTTTTCCGGCACGGGTGCGCTATACCGGCACCTCGATGGCGTTCAACCTTGGCGGCATCATCGGCGGCGGCCTTGCCCCGGTCATCGCGCAAACCCTCGCCGACGCCGGCGGCCTTGAACCCGTCGGCTGGTATCTGGCGGCGATTTCCGGCGCCAGTCTGATCGCGCTGCTGCTGCTCAAGAAACCCGTCGAGCCAAACTGACCACAAACCACTTGTCGCAACCGACCTGCGCCCATAGCCTTGCGCCATGGTCACACATCTCACCCCGTCGCGCCTGCTCGTCCTCGCGCTGCTGCTCACCACCGCGCCCGCCGCCGCTGCCGACACGCCGGAGCTTGCCCGCCAACAGGCGACCGCTGCGCGGGTGACGATCACCCGCGACGATTGGGGCATCGCCCATATCAAGGGCAAGACCGACGCCGATGCGGTGTTCGGCATGATCTATGCCCAGGCCGAAGATGATTTCAACCGGGTCGAAACCAACTTCATCAACGCGCAAGGCCGCCTTGCCGAAACCGAGGGGGAGGCCGCCATCTGGCGCGACCTGCGCATGAAAATGTTCATCCAGCCGGCATCGCTGAAGGCCGATTACGCCAAAAGCCCGGCCTGGCTGAAAAAACTGATGGTCGCCTGGGCCGATGCGCTCAACTTCTACCTCCACACCCACCCCCAGGTGAAACCCCGCGTCATCACGCATTTCGAACCCTGGATGGCGCTGTCGTTCAGCGAAGGCAGCATCGGCGGCGACATCGAAAGCATCTCGCTGGCGAAACTCGAATCCTTCTACACCCAGAAACAGGTCGCGCTCTCCGACGCCGAAACCGGCCATGTGCTGGTCGAGCCACTCGGCTCCAACGGCATCGCCATCGCGCCGTCGCACAGCAGCAACGGCCACGCCCTGCTGCTCATCAACCCGCACACCAGCTTCTTCTTCCGCGCCGAAGCGCAAGTGACCAGCGATGAAGGCCTCAACGCCTATGGCGCCGCGACCTGGGGGCAATTCTTCACTTACCAAGGCTGGAACGGCCACGCCGGCTGGATGCACACCTCGAGTGGCGTCGATGTCATCGATGAATTCGCCGAAACCACCCGCACCACGAATGGCCGGCTGGAATATCGCTTCGGCACGCAATGGCGGCCTGTCACGACCGAAACGATCACCATCCCCTATCGCGGCACGGATGGCAGCATGGCATCGCGGGACTTCACCGTCTGGCGCACCCTCCATGGCCCGGTAGTGCGCAGCGAAAACGGCAAATGGATCAGCGTCGATCTGATGAACAAGCCGCTCGCAGCCCTCGAACAATCCTTCCTGCGCACCAAGGCCAATGATCTTCCCGCCTTCCTCAAGGTCGCGGAATTGAAGGCCAATTCCTCCAACAACACGCTGTTCGCCGATGACAAGGGCAATATCGCCTATCTCCACCCGCAATTCGTGCCGGTGCGCGACAACCGCTTCGACTACACCCAGCCCGTCGATGGCAGCGACCCGGCAACCGCATGGCAGGGCGAACACACGCTTTCGGACCTGCCGCAGGTCATCAACCCTGCCAATGGCTGGGTCGCCAACAGCAACAACTGGCCCTGGTCCTCTGCCGGCGCCGACAGCCCCAAGGCGGCGGACTTCCCCCGCTACATGGACTCGGCCGGCGAAAACCCGCGCGGGCCGCACTATATCCGCGTCCTCAACGCCACCCCGAAATTCACCCGGGATTCGCTGCTCGATGCCGCCTATGACCCGTATCTGACCGCTTTCGCCGATCTCGTCCCCACCGTCATCGCCGCCTGGGATCGCCTGCCCGCCACCGATCCGATGCGGGCAAGGCTCGCCGCGCCGATAGCCGCCCTTCGTGGCTGGGATTTCAAATCCGGCGAACAATCC
>JBBQPR010000107.1:0-7770 GCA_038217075.1 Sphingomonadales bacterium | reverse complement strand
CCGTGCCCTGAAGCACCGTGACAGCCGACAGCGCCGTCGACCGGTCGCGAGCATAGGGGGCGGTGACGATGATCTCGCTGGAAGTCGGCGCGTGCAGCGCATCCGCGCCGGTGCCGGGCGCCTCTGAATCGGCGGCAAGGGATTCAGTCGCGGCAACCTCGGTATCCGCGGCGAGCGCCGGAACCGAGGGAAACAGCAACAGGCAAAGCAGTGGCAGGCGCATCTTTTCCAAACCGTTTTTCAGCGAGACGGACGGGTAGATGTTACATTATATCCTGTCAACAGACTCGATGCATCATTGCGAAGGCTTCATGCCGAGTTGGAGTCGCGTCCGCGTTCAGCCGCGACGAGGCCACATCCGCGCCAGCAGATTGTCGCGATCAAAATACTGGTGCTTCAACGCAGCGCCAATGTGGAGGACCAGCAATCCGATCGCCGAGAAGGCGAGCAGTTCATGAGCCTCACGGAATAGCCCGCCAAGACTTTGCTGGACTGGCAGATGTGGCACCTCAAAGGCCCAGAAGTAAAACAGCGGGTAGACCGTCTTGCCCGTTGAAGCCACCGCCCAGCCGCTGAGCGGGATCAACAACAGCAGCCCGTAAAAGCCGAAATGCACCATGCGCGACAGCAGGATTTCGCCGCGCGTCATGAAGGCCGGCAGCGGCGGTGGCGGGTTGGCGAGCCGCCAGCCGATGCGCACCAGCGTCAGCAGCAATATGGTCAACCCGTTGCTTTTATGAAGGTCGATGATCGTGTTGCCAATCTGCTTCATGGCCGGATCGGGATTTTCGAGAAAGGTATCGAGCAACAGGCCGCCCGCCAGATTGCCGATGACCAGCAGTGCGATGATCCAGTGCAGCCAGATGGCCACCGTCGAATATCGACTGCGCGAAACGTCTGCGGTTCGGCTCGCCATGATTTACCTCAAACGCTTGGTGACAGGCTTGACCATGTCCTTAACCGAGGCGCATCCGGAAACAAAGACGGCGCCGCCATTGGCGACGCCGCAATTGATGCGATGGGCCCGATAACGCAGGCCCAATCGCTTCAGGCTGCCCGATCAGGCCACAGCGTTGTTCGCGGCGAACTGCTTGTCGAACAGGCCGGAGATCAGCGACAGCGAGAACAGATGCGCATAGCACAGGCCAAGCATGCCGGATTGCACCAGCTTGCGCGCCTGGTCGCCGCGCAAACCTTGCAGTTTTTCTTCGGACACCATGCGGAAACCGCGATAGACGGCAGGTTCGGTCAGGCCTTCGCGCTGGATGGTGACTTCGCCGTCCATCAACATGTCGAGCTTGGCAAGTTCATCCATGAAGGCGCGGGTACGGAACACCGCCTGTTCGAACTGTTCGCAGAACGCCAACACGCTTTTCGTCGTGTCGGATGCTTCGGTGCCGTTGAACATCGGATCGCCTTCGCCGGCGACGAGCATGTTGGCGTTTTCGTCAAAGCACAGCGACAGGTCATCGCTGGTCGGCAGCAGCCGCGCCAGCATGAACGGATACCGACGCACAAACGCCGGGATATATTGGCCAGCTTCCCACTGGTCATCGGCGCCCAGATACAGGTTGGTGCCTTCCTGCAGGCCCACCAACGCCAGCGGCGCCGGGTTTTCGCCAAGGCCGAAGACGATCGGGTAGTGGCGCTGGGCAATCGCGAATTCGTCAACCGTGATCGGGATGGCGTGGGTCTTGCGGGTAAAGGCCAGGTCCGCGCGCTGCTTCAGGCCATGGGTCGCATGGGCCTGAGACGAGAGCGGCACCAGCGACGTGTAAAACAGCGGCAACGTCTGTTCATTGGGCGCTTCGGGGGGGGCTACGGGCGTGCTGGCCATGGAATCGCGTCTTTCTTCAGGTCAGAAAATCTGGATGGAAGGTGGCGCTGTCTAGGGTTCTGTTACGGATCGCGCAAGCGTGCGGTGCGCAGCCGGTGTCACTCGAACACGTCACATGACCCTTCAGGTGACTTTACCCGGATTCATTATCCCTTGGGGATCAAGTGCTGCCTTGATCGCCCGAATCGCCGCCAGCTTGCCCGGATCCGCCAACCGGGCGAGTTCTGCACGCTTCAGCACGCCGATGCCATGTTCCGCCGAAATGGAGCCGCCGGCGGCGGTGACAAGATCATAGACCAGTGCGGTGATCGCGACATGGCGGGCCGCCATCCAGTCCCGCCCATCATCACCGGCGTCATCGCCGGCATCATCGCCAGCTGGGGCGCGGACATTGAAGTGCAGGTTGCCATCGCCCAGATGGCCGAACGCCAGCACGCGCGCGCCGGGAAATTCCGCCTCCACCCGAGCCGCGGCATCGATGGCGAAATCCGGCATGTCGGCCACCGCGACGGCGATATCATGATGCGCCGCGGGGCCATCGCGCCGCTCCGCCTCGGGCAGTTCCTCGCGCAGGCGCCACAGCGCTGCTGCCTGCGCTGCCGACGCAGCGATGGTTGCATCGGCGACGTCGCCGGCCGCCGCAGCTTCGGCCAGCGCATCGGTGAGCAGCGCATCCAGGCTGGCCGGGCCAGCCAGTTCGACGAGCACATGCCAGGGGTGGCGGCCGGCCAGCGGCGCGCGATTGCCCGGCACATGGCGCAGCACCAGTTGCAGCCCGATATCGGGCACCAGTTCAAAACTTTCGACCTGCCCGCCCGATGCAGCCCGCAACCGCGCCAGCAGCCGCAGCGCCGCATGGGGACCGGGCACACCCGCCCAGGCGACCGCCCGATGCGCCGGCGCCGGCACCAGCCGCAGCGCCACAGCAGTCACCACGCCTAACGTGCCTTCGCCGCCGATCAGCAATTGCTTGATGTCATAGCCGCTGTTGTCCTTGGCGAGGCCGGTCAACTGGTGCAGCACCGCGCCCGACGGCAGCACCGCCTCCAGCCCGGCCACCAGCGCCCGCATCGTGCCATGGCGCAGCACCTGCACGCCGCCGGCATTGGTGGAAACCAGCCCGCCGATGGTCGCGCTGCCCTTGGCGCCCAGCGACAACGGAAATTCGCAGCCCGCAGCGGCGGCGGCCTGGTGCACATTCGACAAGATCGCCCCGGCCTCGGCAGTGAGCGTCAGGCCAGCGGGATCGACAGCCCTGATGCGGTCCATGCGCGCCAGAGACAGCAGCACGGCGCTGCCATCGGTGGGCGGAATGCCGCCGCCGACAAGCCCGGTATTGCCCCCCTGCGGCACCAGCGCGACCCCGTGCGCCGCGGCCGCCGCAACGATTGCGGCAACCGCCGCCGTGTCCCGCGGCAGCAGCAGCAGCGGCGTTGCGCCATGGAATTTGCCGCGCCAATCGACCAGCCGCGGCGCCAGCACCTCTGGGTCATCGCTCCAGTTGCCATGGCCAGCGGCGGCCTGCAGCGCGGCCAGCGCCGCCGGCGAAGGGGGATGCAATTTCATGCCTTCCGTCTTAGCGGGGCGCTGTCGCTTGCGCCACTTCGGCCGCGCGCGCGCAAATTGACGCGCCACAGGGCGGTTGACCTGCTGGCATGCCTGCCCAAGAATAGTCGGCTGCGGGCCACACAGGTTAAGGGGGCGTTCAATTGGCAGCGGGCAAGGGGATATCTGCGGCAAGGCCCGAAATCAGGGCGTTGCCCGCCTTGTGAGTTGCCAGCCTCGTGATCGGCATGTCGACAGCAGGGGTGAACGGATTGGCGGGGTGAACGGATTGGCGCGGGCAATATTGGCATATTCGGCGTGATCGGCTTTGCGCATCGGCGCAGCGGCATGGCGCGCGCCCGGTTCGGCACTCGTTTCGGCGCCCGGTTCGGCGCCAGGTTCGGGATGGCGGCGATCATCATCGCCAGCCTGATCACCGGATCGGCTGTGGCGCGGCCAAAACAGCGCAAAAGCCGACCGCCGCCAACCGCAGTCAGGCCCGCTGAAGCGCCCGCAACCGCGCCGTCCGAAGCACCTGAACCGCGCAGCGGCTTTGGCACCGCCTGGGGCCGGATGACCGTAACCCCCGGCGGGCCGGTCGACATGCGGCCGGTGCCGCCAACGGCCGGGCGCGACCGCTGCATCGGCGTCAACAACATCGCGGGCACGCAATTGTTCGGTGACAGCGCCATCGAGCTGACGATGAAGAATGGCCAGCGCTATCGCATGTTCTTTGCCCGCGAATGCCCGGCGCTCAGCTTTTACCAGGGATTTTACTACCGCCGCTACAAGACCGGAAAGCTGTGCGCCGGCCGCGATTCTGTCGGCGCGCGGTCGGGCGGCGAATGCCCGATTGCCAGCATCATCCCGGTCAGGCGCTTTTCCCGCTAGCAGTAGTAAGAGGACAAATGCCCCTTCTGTGTGACGTTTTTGCCACGGTGCCCGACAGCTTGCATTAATCTCCCGGAAAACAACCAGATCGCTGGACAAAGCCCCTGCTGCGCGGCCAGACTGACAAGTGAACATGGCAGCCATGGCGGCTGGCATGTCTTCCCGGAGCATCCGACAACAGGATGCGAGCGGAAGGGCAACTGGGGAGGTTCTCAAGCATGACGAATTCTGGATTCCGCGCTGGCCTGGTTGGCGGCGTATCTCTTATCAGCCTTTTGGCAGCGCCGGCGTTTGGCCAGACGGCCGCACCCCAGACGGCCGCACCAAAGACCGCGGCAGTCGCAAACCAGGGCATCGAAGAAATCGTCGTGACCGCCCAGCGGACGGCGCAGAGCCTGCAGGACGTGCCGATCGCGATCACCGCGTTTTCGGCCGAGGCCCTTCAAAAGCAGCAGATCAACAATTCGTCGGATCTCCAGCTGACGCTGCCCAACATCACGTTTACCAAGAGCAACTTCACCGGCGCCAGCTTCACCATCCGCGGCATCGGCGATCTTTGCGTCGGCACGACGTGCGACAGTGCGACGGGCATCGCCATCAACGATCTGCCGCTGTTCGGCACCCGCATCTTTGAAACCGAATTCTTCGATCTGGAACAGGTCGCCGTGCTGCGCGGCCCGCAGGGCACGCTGTTCGGACGCAACGCCACGTCGGGCGTCATCAACTTCGTGACCGCCAAGCCGACGTTCGATGCCATCCACGCCGATTTCCAGGGCGACTACGGCAATTACAACTCGGTACGCGTCAAGGGCATGTTGAACGTGCCGCTCACCGACACGCTCGCGGTTCGCGTTGCCGGCACCTATCTGCGCCGCGACGGCTACACGACCAACCTGTTCAACAACAGCAAGATCGACAACCGCGACCTTTACGCCATTCGCGGCAGCGTGCGCTGGCAGCCGACGGACGACACCACGGTCGACTTGATGGCCTATTACTTCAAGGAGAAGGACGCACGTTCGCGCATCCAGAAGCAGCTTTGCCAGCGTGACCCCACCGGCGTTCTCGGCTGCTTGCCCGGTACGCCCGGCAACGGCGTTACCAATGGCAATTCGACCCTGGCATCGATCCTGACGTCAAAGGAGTTCCTGACGACGCAGGCTGGCGGTCTTGGCGCGGCGCTCTCGCTCGGCAGCATTTACGGGCCGGATGTTTTCGCAAATTCGCGGAATCCTGCCGATGTCCGTACGGTAAACACCGCATTCACGCCGAACTACAACACCAGCGAGCAGCAGTATCTGGCAAAAATCCAGCACAACTTCGGCTCGATCAAGGCGCAGTTGTCCGGTTTGTACCAAAGCAGCAAGCTGGTCTCGCAGGTTGATTACAACATCAATGCCCAGACCCCGGATGCCGGTTTCCGCCAGGGCCTGACCAATTTGCAGAACACCGCTGTGGGGCTCCCGCAATTCCAGCCGATCGTCAATGCGCTGATTCCCAACGGCCCCAATGGTCCCTATTGCACGTCGCAGGCCGATCCGCTCGGCGTTGGTGCCTACGGCGGCAAGAGCGTTTGCGGCAGCGTCCCGATCAGTTTTGACCAATCCGACTATCGGACCCGCGCCATTACGGCCGAAGCGATCATCGAATCTTCGTTCGACAGCAAGTTCAACTTCCTGCTTGGTGCAATCTACACCGACTCCAAGACCCAGGATAACAACTATTACGTCAACTCGTTCGGCCTTGATTATGCCACGGGCCTGCTCGGCACTCTTACCGCACTCGGCAGCGGCGGCACCCTTCCAAACAGCTTCCTGGGCACGCCGTTCTACGACAACAACACCGTGCTTTATAAGCTGAAATCCTATGGCATCTTCGGTGAAGCCTATTACCAGGCGACCGACAAGCTGAAGTTCACCGTCGGCCTGCGCTATAACAACGACAAGAAGTTCGTGCAGGCGCGCACGACGCTTGCCAGCTTCCTGGTGCCTTATGGCTCGACCAACGCCTATGATTCGCCGTTTATCGCTGCTTATGATGCCGACCCGAACACGCCGGGCAACCAGCTGTTCTCTGTCCGCAACGTCAGCTTCAGCGAATTCACCGGCCGCGCCGTGGTCGACTGGCAGATCAGCGATCGCAACCTGATCTACGCATCCTACTCGCGTGGCTACAAATCCGGCGGCATCAACCCGCCGCTGAGCTTGGGTGCCGGCGTTTCCGACTCGTTCCTGCCGGAATTCGTCAATTCGTTCGAAATCGGATCGAAGAACACCTTCCTCGATGGCACCCTTCGTGCGAACCTGACGGCCTTCTACTATCAATACAAGGGCTTGCAGCTCAGCCGGATCGTCGAGCGGACGTCGGTGAACGACAACGTCAACGCCAACATCTATGGCCTTGAAGCCGAAGTCATCATCCAGCCTGTCCGGTCGCTGGCGATCAACTTCAATGCCAGCTACCTCAACACCAAGGTTTCGCAGGACAAGTTCCTGACCAATGCCGCCGATCCTTCGGGCGGCCGTAGCGATGCTGTCATCATCAAGGACATCACCAACGCGTCGAACTGCGCTGTCATCCCCAACACCCCGGGCAATGCCGCGTTGACCAACGGCTTCGTTACCTCGGTCAACAACGCCATCAACGCCGGGGCCATTCCGGGTCTGGCCGCTGGCGCCGGGCTGCGCGCACCAACGGCCTTCCCGACAGGTGGCGGCATCAACGGCGCGACCGGCGCTTATAGCGTCTGCGCCGCACTCGCCGGCACCGCCGCGGCAACCGGCACGCCAGTAACGGTCATCAGTTCGGGCGTCCCTGTCAACATCAAGGGCAACCAGCTGCCGCAGGCACCGAGCTACAAATTCTCGTTCGGTATCCAGCATACGACCGAGTTCAGCAACGGCATGACGCTGATCCCGCGTTTCGATCTGGCACTTACCAGCCAGAGCTATGGCAGCATTTTCAATACGACTGCCAACCGCGTCTCGGGCTATTACGTGATGAATGCTCAGGTCCAGCTCAACGGCAATAATGATCGCTGGTTCCTGCGTGGTTATATCCAGAACATCGCCAACAACAACGCGACGACGGGCCTGTATGTTACCGATCAGTCCTCGGGTCTGTTCACCAACATCTTCACCCTTGAACCACGCCGCTACGGCATCGCAGCCGGCGTCAAGTTCTAGAACTGGCCACACGCCAAACGTCGAAGGGCGGGGAGAAATCCCCGCCCTTTCCTTTTGGCCACAGAGATAATGCAAATCACCCAATGACCATGCCGCATATGACAGCCGTCAATCCGCCCTCTCCATTGACTTTTGCCATCAAACTTGTGCATGGGCGCAACGACGAAGCGATCCCGACGTTCGGCACGCTCGTTCAGGGAACCGCATGAGCTTTGAAGATCTCGGCCTGTCGGAGGAATTGCTCCGCGCGGTCGCCGACAGTGGCTATAATGAGCCGACACCCATCCAGCGCCAGGCGATCCCGCCGGTCCT
>JBBQPR010000106.1:0-7824 GCA_038217075.1 Sphingomonadales bacterium | reverse complement strand
ACCATATCGAACGCTTCTTCGGCCGCCTGAAAATCAACCGCGCCATCGCGACCAGATACGACCAACTCGCCGAAAGCTTCCTCAGCATGGTCCATATCGCCGCCGCCAGATACTGGCTCAAATTTGTCCACGCCGCCTAAGGCCAAGCTGACTCAAGACATCGATGTAAAGGTCTTTAGGACTTTTATTTAGTCGACACTGGACCACGATGGCGTCCGGTACGTTGGCCTGCCGCAACCAACTTTTACCGCATTTGGACTCTCCCCGCAGGGCAATGTGGTAGTTGCGCGAGAGAAGGCGCGTGATTTGCGCGTCTAGATCACCGCGATTCACATACGAGGGCTGCAAAATCTCTGTTGAGATTCCGAACACCTCGTTGGTCCTGAGATACGGCCTCGCCACTGGAGATACTGCCCCTCGCTCGTTTTGCTTGTCGCACCATAGCTCGATCTTTCACTAACTGCTATCGGCGTTCCGCAAGCGCGCGATGTCAGGCACCGGCAGTTGCCCGAACTGAAGCGTCCCGGGTTTTTCGGAGACGATTTGGTTTGAGTCACGCGACCATATCATGGGCCTAATTGGCGGCTTAATAGTTTGCTTTGGTTTTGACGTGCGGGATACGTCCGCCGACGCAAGCCTAAAGGGCTGCTTCCGCTGGGAGCCGCCGTTTGCAGCCGTCATCGAGAATGACCGATAAGTCCCAAAAGCGGGCATTCCATTCTAAGGCTGAGAACAGCGGCTCTCCACCCAAGACCGACCATCCCTCATTTTCGTGCTCACGCCCTAATGGAAATCCCGTGATGGCGGCAGGATTCGCTTCTCGCGGGCGGGGAGCAGGCGCACGTCGCGCGGGTGGCCGCCGCGCCGGACATGATGGGCGCTGGGCTGGTCCGGGTGGATGAATTCATCGGCCCGGGCCAGCGGCGGCCGGCTTTCGTGCGTTGCCGACAACAGATCGAGCGCCAGGCTGCGATCATGCACGCGTGACGCCATCAGATGCACCACGCCTTCCGGGCTGCGCTGCACCTCGCCTTCCACCAGCATCAGCCGTGCCGCCATGATCGGCCGGCGATAGATTTCGAACAGGCGCGCCCAGATCACCACATTGGCGACGCCGCTTTCATCCTCCAGTGTCAGGAAAATGGCATTGCCGTTGCCCGGTCGCTGCCGCACCAGCACGACGCCCGCCACCTTCACCCGCCGGCCATTGCGCGCGGCGGCGAATTCGGCGCAGGTCAGCACTTTTTCGGCGGCAAAGGCCGGGCGGATCAACGCCATCGGATGGTGCTTCAACGACAGCCTGATCGTCTGGTAATCCGCCGCCACCTGCTCCCCCGGCGTCAACAAAGGCAGATCGGCATCGGGTTCGGCGCCCAGTTCGGCGGCACCGCTGGCGGCGAACAACGGCAATTCGGCGTCCGGCGTGCGCAGTGCCTCCCACGCCGCGCTGCGCCGGTCGAGCCCCAGCGAACCACAGGCATCGGCATCGGCCAGCAGCCGCAGCGCGCGGGGTGGCAGGCCCGCTCGCCGCGCCAATGATTCCAGGCTGTCATACGGCCGTGCCGCCACGATACGATCGGCCCAGACCTCGCGAAACCCGGTGATCTGGCGAAACCCCAGCCGCAGCGCCGCCATCGCGGTGCCGTTGCGTTCGATATGATTGTCCCAGAAACTATCGTTGATATCGATGGCACGGATTTCCACGCCATGTTCCCGCGCATCCCGCACGATCTGCGCCGGGGCATAAAAGCCCATCGGCTGGGAATTCAGCAGGGCGGCGGCAAACACCGCCGGATAATGATGCTTCAACCAGCTGGAAACCCACACCAGCCGGGCAAAGGCGATGGCATGGCTTTCGGGAAAGCCATAGCTGCCGAACCCTTGAATCTGCCGGAAACACCGCTCCGCAAAATCGCGTTCGTAACCGCGCGCCACCATGCCTTCGACCATCTTGGCCTCGAAATCCTGCATGGTGCCGACATTGCGGAACGTCGCCATGGCGCGCCGCAACTGGTTGGCCTCCGATGGTGTGAAATTGGCCGCGGTAATCGCCAGCTTCATCGCCTGTTCCTGGAACAACGGCACGCCCAAAGTCTTGCCCAGCACGCCGCGCAGTTCATCGGGATCATGCGGCGGCGCGGGGGAGGGGAATTCCACCGTTTCCCGCCCCTGCCGCCGCCGCAGATAGGGGTGGACCATATCGCCCTGGATCGGCCCCGGCCGCACGATCGCCACCTGGATGACCAGATCATAGAATTCACGCGGGCGCAGGCGCGGCAGCATGTTCATCTGCGCCCGGCTTTCGATCTGGAACACCCCGATCGAATCGCCCCGGCACAGCATGTCGTACACATCACCATCCTGATCGGGCACATTATCAAGCGTCAATTGCCGGCCCAGATGGGTTTCCAGCATGACAAACGCCTTGCGGATGCAGCTGAGCATCCCCAGCGCCAGCACATCGACCTTCATCAGCCCCAGCGCGTCGATATCGTCCTTGTCCCATTCGATGAAGGTGCGATCGACCATCGCGGCATTGTGGATCGGCACGGTTTCATCCAGCCGGTCGCGGGTCAGCACAAAGCCGCCGACATGCTGCGACAAATGCCGCGGAAAGCGCAAAATCTGGCCGACAAGATCGCCAAGCCGGGCGATTTCGGGCGCATCGGGGTCAAAACCGCTTTCGGCAAAGCGCTTTTTCTCCATATGCCCGGCAAAACTGCCCCACACCGTGCCGGTCAGCCGCGCGGTCACATCCTCCGACAGGCCCAGCACCTTGCCGACCTCGCGCACCGCGCTGCGCGGCCGGTAATGGATGACGGTGGCGACGATGGCGGCGCGATCACGGCCATAGCGTTCATAGACATATTGCATCACCTCCTCGCGCCGTTCGTGCTCGAAATCGACATCGATATCGGGTGGTTCCTTGCGCTCTTCGGAAATGAACCTTGAAAACAACAAATTATGTTTGCCGGGATCGACGGCGGTGATGCCCAGAACGAAACATACGGCGGAATTGGCGGCCGAACCGCGCCCCTGGCACAGGATGCCGCGGCCTTGCGCAAACGCCACGATATCGTGGACGGTCAGGAAATAGGGGGCATAGCCAGCCTTGGCGATGATGCGGAATTCATCGGTGAGCAGCGCCATGATGCGCGGCGGGATGCCATCGGGCCAGCGTTCCCGCGCCTTTTGCAGGGTCAGCGTTTCCAGCCAGCCTTGCGGGCTGTGCCCGGCGGGGATGGGCTCATTGGGATATTCATAGCGCAGCTGGTCGAGCGAAAAGCCGATGCAGCGCAGGATGCGCCCGGTTTCGGCGATGGCGCCGGGGTGGCCCTGGAACAGCCGGGCCATTTCATCGGGCGTTTTCAGATGGCGCTCGGCATTGGCCTGCAAGCGCTTGCCGGCGGCCTCCAGCGTGGTTTTTTCGGCGATACAGGTCAGGATATCGTGCAACCGCCGCTGTTCGGGCGTTGCATACAGCGGCGCGTTGATGGCGACGAGCGGCACCCCGGCGGCATCGGCAAGCCCGGCAAGGCCGTGCAGCCGACGCTTGTCGGGGCCGGCGCGCGGCATGGCGGCGCCCAGCCAGACGCGGCCCGGCGCGGCATTGGCGAGTTCGGCAAGCGGCGGCGCGCCGTCGTCGGACGGCAGCATGATCAACAGCAGATCGTCCGAAAATTCGACAAGATCGCCGAATGCCAGGATGCAATCGCCCTTGGTGGCACGGCGGTTGCCCAGAGTCAGCAACCGGCACAAATGCCCCCATCCGCGCCGGTTGGCGGGGTAGGCGATGATGTCGGGCGTGCCATCGGCAAACACCAGCCGCGCGCCGACGATCAGCTTGAACACCGGCAGCGCCAGCCCGTCCGCCGCCGCCGCCTCCACCGCCTCGCGCAGCGCGACATGGGCGCGCACCACGCCGGCCACCGTGTTGCGATCGGCGATGCCGATGCCGGCATGGCCCAGCGCCATCGCCGCCTGCACCATGTCGGCAGGGGAAGACGCCCCGCGCAAGAACGAAAAATGCGTCGCCGCCGCCAGTTCGGCAAAGCCGGCCGTCACGGGAAAAACGCCGTCACGGCGCCGCGATCATGCAAACAGCCCATGCAGATACCAGCCGGGTTGCAGCTTTTCGCTGCCATACAGCCCATGGCGGAACAGCCAGAAGCGCCGGCCCTCGCCATCTTCCACCCGGTAATAATCGCGCGTCAGCCCGGCGCCATCGGCGCGCCGCCACCATTCGGCGGCGATGCGTTCGGGGCCTTCATGGGCGCGCACCTCGTGCAGCCGACGCCGCCAGCGGAACCGGCGCGGCGGGCCATCGGGCACTTCGGCGATGACCTGGATGGGCTGCGGCGGATCGAACAGCTTGATCGGCCGCAGCGGCGGTTCGCCCGGTTGCACCGCCGGCCAGGCAATGCCAGCCGCATCTGCCACCGGCAGGTCGAACGCCGCCTGTTCGGGAATATGGCTGTCCGCCGCCACCAGCCGCCGCACCCGGCCCCGGCCCAGCCGCGCGCCAAGCCGGTCGACCAGTGCGCCGATCTCGCTGTCGGCCAGGCTGCCGCCCGACAATTGCAATTGCTGCGCCAGCATCGGCGCCGTCACCGGCACCGACAGCCGGATCAGATCATAGCCAAAGCCCGGATCGAGCGGATCGGCGAGCGCGCCGATACGTTCGCGCAGCAGCCGGATCAACAGCTTTGGATCGCGCACCGGCGCCGCGGTTTCCACCGACAGGCGCGCGACATGGCCATCGCTGCGAAACAGCGCCACATCGAACCGCCGGCCACCCAGGTCCAGCGCCGCCATGTCCAGCCCGGCGCGCACTGCCAGCGCCTCGATCACCGCCAGCGCCGCCTCGCTTTGCGCCAGCGGTGTGGCGAACCGTCGTTCGGCCTCGATAGCGGCCGGCGGCCGGCGCGGCACGATATGCACATCGATTTCGCCGGTCAGCCGCGCCAGCAGCATCACCAGCGCCTCGCCAAAGCGCGCCGCCAGCGCCGGGCGGTGCTGGCGCGACAGCCGGGCGATGGTGAGCAACCCGGCGCGGCGCAGCGCCAGATGCACGCTTTCATCCACCGCCAGCGCCGTCACCGGCAAATCGCCGACTTCGGCCATGTCGTGCACCGCCAGCGCCAGCGCCGCATCGGGCGTATCGGCCAGCGCCAGCTGCGCCGTCAGCCCCAGCCGCACCAGCCGGCGGTGGAGATCATCGGCCAGCCCGGCCTCCCCCCGATAGATGTGGGAGCAACCGGTAATATCGAGCACCAGCCCGGCCGGCGGCACCGCCATCACCATCGGCGTATAACGGTCGCAGCCTTCGGCCAGCCATTCCAGCAATTGCGCATCCGCCGCCGGATCGTGCGGCATTACCGCCAGGTCGGGTAGCCGCGCCCGGGCATCCGCCAGCGTCAGGCCGGGGGCGACGCCGTCGGCCAATGCCAGCGCATCGACCGCGACCAGCACCATCCGGCCGCGCTGTTTTTCCACCAGCGCCAGCGGGCCATCAGGCGGCGCGAAGTTGCCGCGCCGCAGCCGTTCGCTCGGCAGCAACGGCAGGTGCACCGCCAGATAGCGGCGAGCCAAAGGCGCGTCGATCACGATCCCACTCCAGTTGAAGGTCAAAACCCGTCACGCCGCCACGGTGGCGCAACAGGCGAATGGCAAAGGCCGGCCGCCCCGGCGCCCCGGCCATGGCGACCGATGCCGCTGCCGCCACCTGCCACCGGCTTTGCGCGGCGCTTGGTGCAACCGGCCCGGCACCGCGCAGCAACAGCGTCAACACCCCCGATCGCGCCGATGCCAGCGCCAGCCGCCGCGTCGCGGTTAAATCCAGCGCCGCCGCCTTGCCATGCGGTTCGATGATCACCACGCCGACCGCGCCGCACGCCACCGCATCCGCCCCGGCGCGCAGCACCGCCAGCGTATCGGGGGCGTTGACCAGCAACAGCCGCGCCGGATCGAACCCCAGTTCCGCCAGCCCCAGGCCATAGGGCCGGCCATCACCGCGGCCGCGATCCTCCCGCAGCCAGACCAGCGGCCCAGGCCGGGCGCAGCGCAGCGCCAGCAGCAACGCAAAGCCCGCCGCCGCCGCATCGTCGCCATCGGCCGCGGCGATAATCTCGTGCACCGCCGCCGTCGCCAGCCCGCCGCCCAACCGTTCATCAAGCCCCGCCAGCCCGAATTCGACGCGCGGCGCCGGCAGCCCCGGCGTCATCAACGGCGGGGCGACAGGGCTGGCCAGCAAGGCCTGCAAGGCGAGGGCGCGACTCATTTGTTCTACTTATGTTCTATTTGTGGCCGCGGCACAGCCAGAGTCAAGCGCGGCCAGTCGCGTCATCCCGCAAACCGCCGCTCAGCCGGCGGCAAGCGCCTGTTCGGCCAGCATGATCGCCCCCAAAGCCCCGGCGCGATCGCCGAGCCCCGCAGCGCAGATCAATTCTCCATCAGCCGAATCAACAGCCGCCGGCAGATAACCACCCAACCGCGCCGCCACCGCCGCGCGCACCGCCGGCAGCAAATGCGCCTGGCCCAGCCCGACCCCGCCGCCGATAACGATGCGTTCGGGTGACACGGTCAGCAGCAGCATGGCCAGCGCCTCCGCCAGATCGGCGACAACATGGCGCCATAGCGGGTGATCGGGTGGCAGCGTCGCCGGATCCGCCCCCGCTCCCGCCCCCGCCCCCGCCCGCGCCGCCAGCGCCGGGCCGCTGATCAAGCCTTCCAGGCAATCGCCATGGAACGGGCAGGTCCCGGCAAAATCGTCTCCCGCAACCCGGCGCACCCGGACATGGCCGAATTCGGGGTGGACCAGCCCCTTCACGGTCGCGCCTTCAACGACGATACCGGCGCCGACGCCGGTGCCGATGGTGACATAGGCATGCACCCGCGCGCCCTTTGCCGCGCCCCAGCGGCCTTCTGCGAGCGCCGCGCCGTTGACATCGGTATCGAGCATGGTCGGCACGCCAAACCGCGCCCGAAACCGTGCCAGCAGATCGACATCGCGCCAGCCGGGCTTTGGCGTCGTGGTGATATGGCCAAAGCCGGGCCGGGCGGGGTTCAGCCCCAATGGCCCGAAACTGGCGATGCCCAGCGCCGCAAAGCGCCCGTGGCGCGCCGCGGCACCAGCGAGCCAATCCTCCACCCCCGCCAGAGTCTCCCCCGGCGGCATGGTCGGCCGCCGAACGCTGTCGATGATCATGCCATCACGGGCCAGAACCGCCACGGCCCAACTGCCGCCAAGCTCGATGCCGGCAAAAACGGGCGTTTCGATCATGCGCGGCCTTTCAGGCAATTGCTCGCAGACAATGGCGGCGGCGATACCATGCCGTCATCAATTGATGTTATGCTTCCACTACCGGTCTGTCAGGATCGGTATTGGTAACCAGTGAGGACAGATCATGAGCATCTTTGGCTATATAAAGGACAAGATTTTTGGCCATGCTGCGCCTGCCCCGGCCGCGCCTGCTGCCCCCGCCAAACCTGCTGCGCCCGCTGCTGCCGCACCCGCTGCACCCGTTGCGCCTGCCGCCGCCCCGGCTGCCCCGCCGGTCGATGTCGAGGCCGTGCTCGCCGCCATGGCGGCAAAGGCCGGCGACAAATCCAACTGGCAATCCTCGATCGTCGATCTGCTGAAGCTGCTCGGCCATGACTCAAGCCTCACGGCGCGGAAGGCACTTGCCGAAGAACTCAACGTCCACGCCGGCGAACATGGCACCGCCGAACAGAATATCGCGCTCTACAAGGCGGTGATGGCGCATCTGGAAGGCTCGGGCGCGATCGTCTCGCTCAACCTGAAGCATTGATCCCGCGCGGCGC
>JBBQPR010000105.1:0-7856 GCA_038217075.1 Sphingomonadales bacterium | reverse complement strand
GCGCGCGACCACGCCCGCGCCATGGCCGGCACCGTCGTCGAATCGATGCCCATCCTGCCGCCGCGCGCCGATGATCTGCCGGCCGGCGTCGATGCGGCGGACCTCGTCTGGGAAGAAACCATCGCCGGCGGCGGCTATGCCACCCGCATCCTGTCGCGCGGCACCCGCCTGCGGCTGATCGATATCGGCGGCGACGCCTGCGCCTCCATCCTGCTGTTCAACGCCGCCATGCCCACCGAGCGCCTCAACATCGCCGATACGGTCAAGGTGCAATGGAACGCCTATCCCGGTGCCGGCAGCGTGCTGCTGTCCGACATGGGCCGCGCCATGGCCAGCATCGAGGCGGACGACGCCGGCACCCATGACGCGTTTTGCGGTGCCTCCAACGCCGCCTCGAACCAGCGCCGCTATGGCGAGGGCCGCAATTCCGGCGCCCACCCCAACGCCCGCGACCGGCTGTTGCTCGGCACCGCCAAGCATGGCCTTGGCCGCCGCGATGTCCACCCGTGCATCAACCTGTTCAAGGGTGTGCGCATCGAGGCAGACGGCGCGGTCATCCCGCAATTGGGGCCTTTCACACCCGGCCGCACACTCGTGCTGCGCGCCGAAATGGAGCTGATCATCGTCATCGCCAACTGCCCGCACGTCCGCGACGATCGGCCGTGGACCATCACCCCGCTGCGCGCCACCGCCTGGCGCGGGGCCATCGCCAGCGAAGCCGATCCGATCCGCAACGCGACGCCCGAACGGCAACGCGCCTTCCTCAACACCGAAGATCTGTACCGCCGCTGATGTCCAACGATCCGCACCTCCACCACCTCCCCAACAACATCATCCATGATGAGGTGGTGCCCGCCCGCGCGCCGTGGCGGCACCTCGTCAAGGCCGGCGAAACGCTGCGCATCGTCGATCTGGAAGGCAATCAGGCGGTTGATTTCCTGCTCTACGCCGCCGCCGACGACGCCGAACGCTACAGCGCGCAGGACACCATCGCCGCCCAGGGCAACATCTTCCTGCGCACCGGCACCGCGCTACTGTCCAACGAAGGCCGGGCGATGATGACCATCACCGACACATCGGTCGAATATCACGACACCATCGGCGGCGCGTGCAGCTGCGAATCGAACAGCCTGCGCTATGGCCACCACACCAAATCGCAACACGCCTGCGTCGATAATTTCCTCGAGGCCAACCTGCGCGACGGCCGCGGCAAGCGGGACATCGTCTCCAACATCAATTTCTTCATGAACGTGCCGGTCGAATCCGATGGCGCCCTGGGCATCGTCGATGGCATTTCGGCACCCGGCCTGACGGTCGATCTGCGCGCCGAAATGGATGTGATCGTCGTCGTGTCCAACTGCCCGCAGATCAACAACCCCTGCAACGGCTTCAACCCGACGCCGGTCCGGATGATCGTAACCGCATGAGCTTCGACACGGTTCTGATCGCCAACCGCGGGGCGATCGCCTGCCGCATCATCCGCACCCTGAAACGCATGGGGCTACGTTCCGTCGCGGTATTCTCCGATGCCGATGAAAGCTCGCTGCATGTCGCCCAAGCCGATGTGGCGGTCCGCATCGGCCCCGGCCCGGCCGCCGAAAGCTATCTCGACACCGCCCGCATCCTCGCCGCCGCCCGCGAAACCGGCGCTGGCGCCATCCACCCCGGCTATGGCTTCCTCAGCGAAAACGCCGATTTCGCCGCTGCCTGCGCCGGTGCCGGCATCGCCTTTATCGGCCCTACACCCGAAAACATCCGCGCCTTTGGCCTGAAACACAGCGCCCGCGCGCTGGCCGAAGCCAACGGCATCGCACTCGCGCCTGGCACCGGCCTGCTGGCGGATGCCGAGGCCGCCGTCACCGCGGCGGCGCGCATCGGCTATCCGGTCATGCTCAAGGCAACCGCCGGCGGCGGCGGCATCGGCATGCGAGTCTGCACGGATGCGGCAGCCGTGCGCGCCGGTTTCGAAGCCGTGACACGACTGGGCACCAGCAATTTCGGCGATGCCGGCCTGTTCCTCGAACGCTATGTCCCCCGCGCCCGCCACGTCGAGGTGCAGATCTTCGGCGATGGCGAGGGCCGCGTCATGGCGCTCGGCGAACGCGATTGCTCGCTGCAGCGCCGCAACCAAAAGGTCATCGAGGAAGCCCCCGCCCCCAATCTGCCGCCCCATATCCGCGCCGAACTCATCGACGCGGCGGTGCGCCTCGGCACGGCAGCGCGCTACCGCTCGGCCGGCACCGTCGAATTCCTCTACGATCCGGCCCGGCAGGACTGGTTCTTCCTCGAAGTGAACACCCGCCTGCAGGTCGAACATGGCGTCACCGAGGAAATAACCGGCATCGATCTGGTCGAATGGATGGTGCGCGGCGGCGCCGGCGACCATGGCTTTCTCGATGCGGCGCCGCCCACGCCAAAGGGCTGGTCGATCCAGGCGCGGCTCTACGCCGAAGACCCGGCGCTGGATTTCCGCCCCGCTGCCGGCGCCCTGACCGCGGTCGATTTCCCCGCCGACGCCCGTGTCGAAACCTGGGTCGAACGCGGCGCCACGGTCTCGACCTTTTACGACCCGATGCTGGCCAAGCTGATCGTCCGCGCCGACAGCCGCGCCGCCGCCGTTACCGCCATGCAGGCGGCGCTCGACGAGACAAGGCTCGCCGGCATCGAAACCAATTTGCGCTGGCTGCGCGATGTGGTGCGCAGCAGTGATTTCGTTACGGGCGATGTCTCCACCCGATCACTGGAAAGCGTCACCCACCAGCCGCGCAGCATCAGCGTGCGATCCGGCGGCGCCGCCACCACCGTGCAGGATTATCCCGGCCGCATCGGCCTGTGGCATGTCGGCGTGCCGCCATCGGGCGCCATGGACGCGCGCTCGTTCCGGCTCGGCAATGCGCTCATCGGCAATGCCCCCGATGCCGCCGGGCTGGAGGTCACCGCCACCGGGCCGACACTGCACTTCAACACCGCCACACAAATCTGCCTGACCGGCGCCGATTTCGCCGCCACTATCGATGGCACCCCGGTGCCCCGCAACCAACCGATCGACATCACCGCCGGGCAGGTGCTGGCGCTCGGCCGCGTCAGCGGCGGCGGCATGCGCGGCTATATCGCCTTCGCCGGCGGGCTCGACGTGCCGGCCTATCTGGGCAGCGGCGCCACCTTCGATCTGGGCGAATTCGGCGGCCATGGCGGGCGTCGCCTGCTTGCCGGTGACACGCTGCACCTTTCGGACACAGCCACCGCCACCCCGGCCTGCCGCGCCATCGAAGCGCCACAACTCGGTCCCGACTGGTCGATCCGGCTGCTCTACGGCCCGCACGGCGCCCCCGATTTCTTCACGCCCGGCGATATCGAAACCTTCCTCGCCGCCGATTGGCGCGTCCATTACAACAGCAACCGCACCGGCGTCCGGCTGGTTGGCCCGAAACCGCATTGGGCGCGCAAGGATGGTGGGGAGGCAGGGCTGCACCCCTCCAACATCCACGACAATCCCTATGCCATCGGCGCCGTCGATTTCACCGGCGACATGCCGATCATCCTCGGCCCGGATGGTCCATCGCTCGGCGGTTTCGTCTGCCCGTTCGTCGTCATCGCCGCCGATCTGTGGAAGGTCGGGCAATTGGCACCGGGCGACCGCATCCGCTTCACCGCCGTCAGCCTTGCCCAAGCCGAAGCAGCCAGCGCCGCCGAAGAAGCCCTCATCGACGGCAGCCCACCCGCCGCCCTCGCCGCCGGCCCGGATGACGCCGGCCCAGATGACGCCGACAAACCCATCCTCGCCGATTTGCCCGCCGAAGGCCGCCGCCCACGCGTGCTCTACCGCCGCCAGGGTGACCGCAACCTGCTCGTCGAATATGGCCCGATCACGCTGGACCTCGAACTTCGCCTGCGCGTCCACGCCGCCACCGCCGCTCTGGCGTCACTCAACCTGCCCGGCATCATCGATGTGGTCCCCGGAATCCGCTCGTTCCAGGTGCATTTCGACGGGATTCACCTCCGCCAGACCGCACTTCTCGACCAATTGATCGCCATCGAAGCGACGCTCGGCGACCTCAACGACTTCACGATCCCCTCGCGGATCGTGCATCTGCCGCTCAGCTGGGACGATCCGGCCATCCACCAGACCATCCAGCGCTACATGGATGTGGTCCGCGATGATGCGCCATGGTGCCCGGACAACATCGAATTCATCCGCCGCGCCAACGGCCTTGCCGATGCCGACGCTGTAAAACGCACGGTTTTCGACGCCAGCTACCTCGTCTACGGCCTTGGCGATGTCTATCTGGGCGCACCGGTGGCCACCCCGGTTGACCCGCGCCACCGCCTCGTCACCACCAAATACAACCCGGCGCGCACCTGGACGCCGCCCAATGTCGTCGGCATCGGCGGCGCCTATATGTGCATCTATGGCATGGAAGGCCCCGGCGGTTACCAGCTGTTCGGCCGCACCATACAGGTTTGGAACACCCATCGCCGCACCGCCGCCTTCGCCGATGGCCAGCCATGGCTGTTGCGATTCTTCGATCAGATCCGCTTTTTCCCGGTCAGCCACGACGAATTGACCGAGTGGCGCCGCGATTTCCCGCTCGGCCGCCGCACCATCACGATCGAGGAAACCGAGTTCCGCCTCGCCGATTACCGGGCTTTCCTCGCCGAAAACGCTGCCTCGATCACCGAATTCGAAGCCCGCCGCAACGCCGCCTTCGCCGCCGAACGCGCCGACTGGCAACGGCGTGGCGAGTTCGACCGCGTCGCCGCGCTCACCGAAACCGATGATGGCAGCGCCACGACCGATGCCATCGCCCTGCCCGATGGTGCCGAACTGGTCGAAGCCCCCTTCGGCGGCAGCGTCTGGAAGCTGTTGAAGGGCATCGGCGACACGGTGGCAGCCGGCGAAACCATCGCCATCATCGAAGCCATGAAGACCGAATTCCCCGTCGAAAGCCCCGCCGCCGGCACCATCGCCGCGCTATACGTCACCGAACGGCAGTTGATCGACCCCGGCGCGCCGCTGCTGGCGCTGCACCGCGCATGACGGCACTCACCCGCCTCTCCGTCGCCGCCATCGCCAGCGCCGTGCAGGCCCGCACCCGCAGCGCCGCCGATGTCATCGAGGATGTGCTGGAACGCCTCGCCCTATACGACAAGGTGCAGGACGCGGTGTGGATCTCGCGCTTCGATCCTGCCTTGCTGCGCGCTGCCGCCGCAGCGGTCGACGCCCGTATCGCCGCAGGCGAAACACTGCCGCTCGCCGGCGTGCCCTTCGCGGTCAAGGACAATATCGACGTCGCAGGGCTCGCCACCACCGCTGCCTGCCCGACCTTTGCCTATGCCCCCACCCGTTCCGCCACCCTTGTCGAACGGCTGGTCGCCGCCGGCGCCATCCCCATTGGCAAGACCAATCTCGATCAATTTGCCACCGGCCTCAACGGTACCCGCAGCCCCTATGGCATCCCCCGCAACGTCTATAACCGCGCCTATGTCACCGGCGGCTCCAGCTCCGGCTCGGCAGCGGCGGTGGCGGCCGGGCTGGTCGCCTTCGCGCTTGGCACCGATACGGCAGGATCGGGCAGGGTGCCCGCCGCCTTCAACCACCTCATCGGCCTCAAACCAACGCGCGGACGCTGGAGCAACCAGGGCGTCCTCCCCGCCTGCCGCACGCTCGACTGCGTCACCGTCTTCACCTCCGACACCACCGACGTCGCCATGGTTGATGCCGCCGCGGCCGGCTTCGACGCCGCCGATGCCTGGTCCCGCCCGCTCACCGATGCACTACGCGCCACCCGTCGCATCGGCATCCCGCTGCCCCACCAACGCCCCTGGTTCGGTGATCTGGAATCGGGCTTTCTGTTCGATTCCGCGCTCGCTGGCCTCGATGCGAATCCCGATACTGGCCTCATCGAGATCGACATCGCCCCGTTGAACGAGGCCGCCCGCCTGCTCTACGACGGCCCCTTCGTGGCCGAACGCACCACAGTCATCAAGGATCTGCTGCAACGCGACCCCGATGCCATCCACCCGGTGGTGCGCGGCATCGTCGAAAAGGGTCTGGACTACACCGCCGTCGACACGTTCAACGCGATGTATCGCCTCGCCGAACTGGCGCGCATGGCCGAAACCATGTGGGCCGATATCGACATGCTGCTGCTGCCCACCGCGCCCACCTGCTACCGCGTCGCCGAAATGCTGGCGGCGCCGGTCGCGCTCAACGCCAACCTTGGTGCCTATACCAATTTCGTCAACTTGCTCGACATGGCGGCGATTGCCGTGCCCGCCGGTGTTCGCGGCAATGGCACCGGCTTTGGCGTCACGCGTATCGGCCCCGCGGCCACCGACCGCGCGCTGATCGCAGCCGCCGCCACACTATTTCCCGCGCCGGCAACCCCGCCGCCGCTCGACCTGGAGGGACGCATGGACACCGTGAAACTGGCTGTCGTCGGGGCGCATCTAAAAGACATGCCGTTGCACTGGCAACTGACATCGCGCAACGCCCGCCCGCTCGGCGAAGCAAAGACTGCGCCGACCTACCGCCTCTACGCGATGGCCGACAGCGTGCCGCCCAAGCCAGCCTTGGTCCATACCAATGACGGCGCGTCGATTGCTGTCGAAATCTACGAACTCGACATGGCAGCGTTTGGCAGCTTTGTCGCCGAGGTCCCGCCGCCGCTGGCCATCGGCACGGTCACGCTGGAGGATGGCAGCCTTGTGAAGGGCTTTGTTGCAGAGCCTCGAGCCACAACAAACGCCGAGGACATTACCGCTCTGGGCGGATGGCGAGCCTATATCGGACGATGAGCATATGGAACAGAATCGGTTCCGCTTGATTGCTTCGTGCCGTCCATGGATCGGCACTGAAGCGAACCTCTTAGAATAATAGGCGCATTTCCTTGTAGTCGAACGGGATTATCTGTTGGGCGAATGTTCCAATCGGCGCCGATTGGAACCCTGCCGTCCATCAGACCGCCAACGTCGATCAATGCCTTGGCTTCGATCCAGGAGGGGCCTGCTTCGGTGCTGATCCACAAACTCAGGCTAGACCGAGATCGGCGGAAAGGGCTTCGCCATGCCCTCGAACCAGCCGCACCGAAGGTATTCGTCAATCCAGAAAAGCCAATGCCGGAGCATTATGTTTCACTGGCAGGGGGCTTTCGTCTGGATCCTGCGAGCATTTGCTTCCGCAGCGGCCAAAACACGCAGGACATTTTCTCCGGCAAGTGCATCAATGTCTTTGTCGCTCCAGCCGCGGCGCATGAGTTCCGCGAGCAAGGCAGGATAGCCATCGACGCCGCCAAGCCCGGTCGGCGTGGCCTCGATACCGTCATAGTCGGCACCAATACCGACATGGTTATGCCCGGCCACACCGGCGACATGATCGATGGCGTCGGCAACATCGGTGATGCCGACGTCAGGCGCTGGATACTTGGCAAGCCAATTTGCCATTAGCGCGTTGCCTCGCGCCGGTTGCCCCATGGCGTCCAGAGCGATTTTTGCCTCTTCTGCCAGCCTGTTGGCCTCCCACGACCGCCGCGCTTCCGTCACGTAGACGGGGTAGAAATTCACCATGACGACGCCATCATTCTTGGCGAGCAGCTTCAGAACGTCGTCACTGACGTTTCTGGGGTGGTCGCTGTGCGCCCGCGCCGAGGAATGCGAAAAGATCACCGGCGACCGGCTCACGGCCAGCGCATCGGGCATGGTCGCCTCACAAACATGGCTAGGTGTTTGATCCCACGGTTTGATGGTGCGATCCTTTCGTTGGAATGGAAGGAAGCAATATGGGACAGGTTCGTCACGGGAGCGCCACGACCACGCACGTCGTCCGAGCAGCAATACAGCGATCGCAAGCTTCGCTC
>JBBQPR010000104.1:0-8025 GCA_038217075.1 Sphingomonadales bacterium | reverse complement strand
TCTGCTGCGCGCCATCGCCCGCTTCGCCATCGAACGCGACCGGTAAAAAGGGGTCTTGTCCATGCGCGTTGGCGTCTATCCCGGCACGTTCGACCCTGTGACTTTGGGCCATATGGACATCATCCGGCGCGGCGCACGGCTTGTCGATCGGCTGGTCATCGGCGTTGCCACCAATCCATCGAAATCGCCGATGTTCACCCTTGCCGAACGCAAGGCGCATGTGCAGCGCGAGTGCGAGGATATTGCGGGTGTCGATGTCGTCGAATTCGACGAGCTGTTGATGGATTTTGCCCAGCGGCTGGGCGCCACGGTGATCGTGCGCGGCCTGCGCGGCGCCGGCGATTTCGAATATGAATTCCAGATGACGGGCATGAACCGGGCGCTGAACGACGATATCGAACAGGTGTTCCTGATGGCCGATGTCTCGTTGCAGCCGATTGCATCGAAACTGGTCAAGGAAATCGCCATGTACGGCGGCGATATCCGCAAATTCGTGCCGCCGCGCGTGGCCATCGACGTGGTGGAGCGGGTCGGCGAGAGCGGCCGGCGGGGAGCCTGAAAGTTGATAATGCGTATCATGTTGCGATTTTTTCTGGCGGTTGCGCTGACTCTGGGCATTGGTTTCGCGCTCGCCGCCCCCGCCGCGGCCCAGCCGCCGCGCCCGTCAAAGGAAGATCTGAAGGCACCGCCAGTGCTGCCCAAAATGGCGCCTGCACCAACCGTGGCCGGCACCGTGGCCAATATCGACGATGAAAATGTGCTGGTGCTCGATCTGTCGACCGGTGGCAGGGTAAAGATCGTTCTGCGCCCTGACGTCGCGCCGAAAACCGTCGAACGCATAAAGACCCTGACCCGCCAGGGCTTTTACGATGGCACCATCTTTCACCGCGTCATCGACGGCTTCATGGCGCAGGGCGGTGATCCGACCGGCACCGGCCAGGGCGGATCGAAACTCCCCAATCTCGAACCCGAATTCAACGATCTGCCGCACGTCCGCGGCGCCGTCTCCATGGCGCGCGCCCAGGCCGAAAACAGCGCCAACAGCCAGTTCTTCATCGTCTTCCAGCCGGTGCTGAAGATCGATCGGCTTTACACGGTTTTTGGCCGGGTGATCGAGGGCATGCAATATGTAGACGCCATCGCGCGCGGCGAACCCCCTGAAAACCCTTCAAAGATCATCAAGGCATCCATCGCCGCCGATCACGTCCCCCCGCCCGCTCCGCAGACCCCGATCCCGATGACAGCCACCAGCGACGCGCTGAAATCGCTCGGCCTGCCCGGCCTGACGCCCGGCACCACCCCCGGAATCACGCCACCTCCCAAAAATTGATCATAACGGCGACCTGCCGCCATGCGCGTGTCTGACTTCGATTTCGACCTGCCACCCGAAAGCATCGCCCTTCGGCCGGCATCCCCGCGCGATTCAGCGCGCATGCTCGAAGTGCGCGGCAGTGTGATGCATGATTTCACAATGCGAGACCTGCCCACACGCCTGCGCGCGGGCGATGTGCTCGTCGTCAACGATACGCGCGTCATCCCGGCGCAATTGCACGGCACCAGGGGCGCCGCGCGCATCGGCGTGACGCTGCACAAGCGCGAGGCCGCCGACAGCTGGTGGAGTTTCGTCAAGAACGCCCGCCGCATCAAGACCGGGGACCGGGTCGATTTCGGCGCCGGCCTGTCGGGCGTCGCGCTTGATCGTGGCGACGAAGGCGCCATCCTGTGGCGGTTCGAAGCCGACGGCCCCGTCGAAGCTGCCATGGCCGCCGCCGGCCAGATGCCGCTGCCCCCCTATATCGCTGCCAAACGCCCCACGGATGCCCGCGACGCCGCTGATTACCAGACGCTGCACGCCGCAAAGGACGGCGCCGTCGCCGCGCCCACCGCCGGGTTGCACTTCACGCCCGGCCTGTGGGATGCCCTCGCCGCCAATGGCATCGGCCGCGAAACCGTCACGCTGCATGTCGGCGCCGGCACCTTTTTGCCAGTAAAGGCCGAAGATACCGACGACCATCGCATGCACGCCGAATGGGGCAGCATCGATGCCGCCACCGCCGCCCGGCTGAACGCCGCCCGCGCCGCCGGCGGCCGCCTCATCGCGGTCGGCACGACATCGCTGCGCCTGCTGGAATCGGCGGTTAAAGGCGGCGAAATCCGTTCATTCACTGGCGATACCGCCATCTTCATCACGCCGGGCTATCGTTTCGGTGCCACCGACGGCCTCGTCACAAACTTTCACCTGCCCAAATCCACGCTGTTCATGCTGGTCAGCGCGCTGATGGGCCTGGACGTGATGCAGGCCGCCTATGCTCATGCCATTGCCGATGGCTACCGCTTCTACAGCTATGGCGACGGCAGCCTGCTGCTGCCCTAAAGTCGATAAGCATGTCCCATGTCACTCGAGTTTCTCGTGCTTCACTGCTTTTGCAGCCTTATTTATGCACTGTAACGTTGGGTCGATGCGAACCCAACCGAACGACACGCAAGCTTGGTCTCTGAAAATCATGAAGATACTGACGTGACCCCCTGATTTTCCTCCACGATCGACTAGAGTCCGGCCCTTGGAGAGGACGGACGATGAAGCGAACACGGTTTACGGAAGAGCAGATCATTGGCGTGCTGAAGGAAGCGGAGGCTGGCGCGAAGACCGCCGATCTGGCTCGGCGGCACGGGATATCGGAAGCAACGATCTACAACTGGAAGGCCAAGTATGGCGGTCTGGAGGTCTCCGAGGCGAAGCGGCTACGGTCGCCGGAGGAGGAGAGCGGGAAGCTGAAGCGGCTGTTGGCCGACACGATGCTCGACAACGCAGCGTTAAAGGATCTTCTCTCAAAAAAATGGTAGCGCCTGCCGCGATGCGGGAAGCGGTTGCCCATCGTCAGGCCAGCCTGGGGATGAGTGAGCGGCGGGCGTGCCGGATTGTTGGGGCTGATCGCAAGAGCGTCCGCTATCGCTCGACACGGCCTGATGATGCCGATCTGCGGGAACGGCTGCTCGTTCTTGCGGCCGAACGCCGCCGGTTCGGCTATCGCCGGCTGCACATCCTGCTGCGCCGGGACGGGCTGCTGGTGAACCGCAAGAAGACCCAGCGGCTCTACACCGAGGAAGGGCTGACGGTACGCAAGCGGCGATCGCGCAGGCGCGCTGTGGGCGCCAGGGCGGCTCCGCCGGTAATGGCGCTGCCCAACGAGCGCTGGAGCCTGGACTTCGTGCACGACCAGATGGCATCCGGGCGCCGGTTCCGCGTGCTGAACATCGTCGATGACGTAACGCGAGAGTGCCTGGCTGCCGTGCCCGACACTTCGATCTCGGGCCGCCGGGTGGTACGGGAGCTTACCGAGCTGATCAGGCACCGGGGCAAGCCGGGCATGATCGTCAGCGATAATGGTACTGAGCTGACCTGCAATGCGGTGCTCGCGTGGTGCGGCGAGGCCGGGATCAATTGGCACTGCATCGCACCCGGCAAGCCGATGCAGAATGGCTATGCAGAGTCGTTCAACGGCCGCATGCGCGACGAGCTGCTCAACGAGACCCTGTTCATGAGCCTCGATCATGCGCGCGTCGCCATCGCGGCCTGGACCAACGACTACAACCAAGAGCGGCCACACTCATCACTTGGATACGAGACACCGGCGGCGTTTGCCGCTGAACTGAATAAGCAATGGCCTGTTCCGCTGCGCCCTTCGGGCTCCGCTCCACAGGCCATTGCTTCAGCAGCGCCCATGCGCAAAAACAACCACCCGGCTCTAATCCCCGCTGGATGAAATCAGGGGGTAACGTCATCGTTTCTACAGCTACGGCGACGGCAGCCTGTTGCTGCCTTGAAGGCTAAAGCGTGCGGCACGAACACGGTTTAATACTATCAAAGCTAGTGAACGCAGCGATGGATCATGTATTTCAATCGCCTCAGTGATCTCGTCTCTTGCGAAAAATAAAAAAGAGACGGTCTAATTTTGAAGATTCGAATTCCAGAAAATTTTCTCTCGTCTCAGTGACTAGACGAAAGGTGCCGCTTCTCAAACAGTCAGTAAGCTGTCAATCCAGCGCTACGGACCGGCGACGACACACCAGCAAGTTTCCAGATCAGAAGCGTCACGATTATCGAAAAATAGCCGTCTATTGCGTAATGCCAACCCAGATGAACCGAACCGATCTCGATTATTGCGACAAATGCAACCATTGGCCAGCGAATCCATGGCAGTATCCGTGTCAAAGTCAGTCCCCATAATGTTGCCATGGCCAAGTGTAAGCTAGGAAATGCTGAAATTCCGCTTCCTTCGGCACTGTTTCCGGTCATGTGGGCTGCCCATAATAGGTCTGCAACATCAACGCTTGAAAAAGGCAGTCCTTTTGAGAATTGAAGATAATCAACAAGCGGCTGGAACCGCGGGGACCCGGTTAGCGCCAAACTATAGATCGGACCGCCTGAGAGAAATAATAATGCAACAATATTCCCCAAAAATATCCAATTTACGAAATAAGTAATGAAATATTGCCGTCTCAATTTTTCATTTGCAAACAATGAAATATAGAAATTTACAGAAATAAGAAAAATTAACCAGATTGGAATATAAATAAACTGTAGTATACGGGTAAGATTGTGAACCATTGGAACTAATTTATAAGTATCTCCACCATGCAAAATCGCATCAAATTGCGCTAAACTGTTATCCCAGGAAAAAGGAGAAATGACCTCCATCAGTGTTTTTGCTTCAGTAAAAGCGCCTAGAAATAAGCCCAACGCTAAATAAACTCCGATACCACAAACATTTCCAGGTGAAATCCATTGTTTAAGTTTTTTTAGGAAATCGCTTATCGTGTTTTCAGATCTCCAGCTAAAAATTAGAGCTCGAAGCGCCAAAAAATTTAGAATAAAAAGTGTAATTCTGACCCACTGAATCATGTAGCTAATGATTATTAATTTCTGTGGCTTATGCAAATACAGAGAAAAGCTGAAAACAACAAACGAATACAAAATTATTACGCCGAAGATCCAAGCGTCTTGTCTGAATCGTTCAGCGATTAATCTTGCCATGCTGCATTAATACGAGTTCTTGCACCGTCGTCAAGAGCATTTGAATCTGATGAATCACGCTTAGACGCGCGCAAAGATCAAATTGTAAGCCGGACATCCCTCAACGATCCATTCGAGGATGACGCTATTCTGATTCGTATCTCGGATAGTTGCGCCATTTGTCGGTGCAGAATTTAGCTGTTCATGCTGGTCAGGGCTGTAATAGGCTTGGTTGCGATGCAGACCGCCTATGCCCATGCCCTCACCAAAGGCTATCGTTTCTACTGCTACGGCGACGGCAGCCTGCTGCTGCCTTGATCGAGCGGGCTGGGCTTCAGGCGCGCACGGTTTCAGGCACGCAGGGCCCAGATCAGCAACAGGCCGAAGCCGATGGTCGCAATCGTGCCATGCACGGCAATCGACCAGCCGATGATTGCCGGCTTGGGCTTGGCGATGATCGGCACGAACAGCCCGGTCAGCAACGCCCCGGCCAGCACCAGCGCCGCCACCGGCCCCAGCCCGCCCATGCCGGTCGCGCTGCCATTGGGCGCACCCCGCAACACCAGCGCCATCACCTCCACCCCACCAGCGCCGAACAGGAAATGCAGCGCCGCCAGCGATTGCGGGTTCCGTTGGCCAAGCAGGTAGCGCCAGGCCATGAACGCACCGATCGAAACATTGGCGCCCAGCAACAACACCACCGGCAACACGCTCATCCCTGCCCCTCCCGCCGATCCAGTTCCCGGCTCGTATCGAAGCCGAAACACCCCGTTTTGGCAACCGACCACCCTATGGCGCGACGGCTGAAGCTTCTGCCGCTGCCAATTCGCCCCGCAGCCAGTCGCGAAACTGACGAATCTTGGGCTGGTTGCGCCGACCCTCCGGGCAAACCAGCCAGAAATGCGCGCCCGTTGTCGCCGTAAGGGGAAAGGGTGCCACCAACCGGCCGCCGCGTAATTCGGCCTCCCACATCCGGGCATTCAGCAACGCTACCCCCTGCCCGGCAATCGCCGCCGCACCCTCGACAACTTGCGAATCAAGCTGCAATCCGCCGCCCTGTGATGGCCCAGCCGACACGCCCGCCGCCGCAAACCACAAGGCCCACCAGGCGTCATCCGGTGTCAGCCGCACCACGGTCAGCAAATCGGCAGGCTCTATGAGTGGATACCGCGCCAGAAAATCCGGGCTGGCCATCGGGGTGAACAGGCTGGGGAACAACCGATCGGCGTACAGGCCATCGGGGATTACCCGCGCCGATCGGACCGCCACATCAACGGGATCGCGGGCAAAATCCGCCACGCGATCAGATGCATCCAGCCGCACCGCCAATTCAGGGTGGCGCAACTGGAACGCCCCAAGTCGTTGCGCCAGCCAATTTGCGGCAAAGGTATTGGCCGAGCTGATGGTCAGCACATTGCCGGTGTCGTTGCGCAATCCGGCAAAGGCATCTCCCAAAGCATCAAAGGCGCTGCTTATGAGCGGCGAGGCGCGCCGGCCGGCCTCGGTCAACGTCACACGGCCCTTGTCACGCAGGAACAGCGCGGCACCCATCCTGTCCTCCAGCAACCGGATCTGGTAGCTGACAGCAGCTTGCGTCATCCCCAATTCTTCGGCGGCGCGCGTGAAATTGCCATGGCGGGCGGCGGCCTCAAACACCCGAACAGCGGCAAGTGGCGGCAATTGGCGCATAGCCGGATCATAAGCCATGCTTATGCCTCAAGTCCATTCTTTGGTTGGCGCCAATCCCGTAGTCGGCCCAAAACATCGGTCAAGCGCATGGATGCGCACCGCAAAGGAGCCTAAAAATGCTTACGCTCGATCACCAGATGGCCCGGCTTTGGGCAGATCATCGCGAAGAGATCAACAAGGAAGTCGCTGCCATTTTCGCCCGGCTGGCGCATCGCGCTGCTCAGGCTGTCCGGCCTTTGGCAACGGCAGTCATACGGCCTCCGCAACGCCTTTTCGCAGGCCTGGCAACCTTGCTGGCCTCCTCGACCTTCATCGGCGCGGCGCTGCTGCCGGCGTGGGACTTCAGCGGCACCGGGGGTGCCATCTTCATCTGATCACCCCCATCCCCGACGTGATAATGGTTCATGGCACAATCGTCATTGAACCATGGCCGTCATTGAACCATGGCCATTGTCACGGCTGGCCATCGGCCCCTCTGGCGCTATAAGCCGGTGATGGTCGATCCGCAGCTCTCGCCCGAAACGGACCGCGCCGCCGATGCGGCGGAGGCCCCCGTGCGCGACGTGATGGACGAAGGCCGGCTCAGCCGCGGTTTTGTCGATCAGGTGAACGACGCGCTGGAAAGCGGCGATGGCGAAATGTTGCGCGGCCTGGTCGCACCACTTCGCGCCGCCGATGTCGCCGAATTGTTCGCCATGGTGGCGGAAGACGAACGCGGGCCGCTGGCGCTGGCGATCGGCGACGCGCTGGACGCCGATGCGATCGCCGAAATGAACGATTACGTCCGCGAGGACGTGCTCGCGGCGATGTCGGTCGGCGCCGTCGCCGGCTTCGTCGCCCAGCTCGATACCGATGACGCCGTCGCGGTCATCGAGGATCTGGACGACGACGAGCAGGAACAGGTGCTGTCGGCGCTGGCCCCGTCGGATCGCGCCGATATCGAGGCGGCGCTCAACTATCCCGATGAATCTGCCGGCCGGCTCATGCAGCGTGAACTGGTCGCCGTCGCGGACGATTGCACCGTCGGCGATGTCATCGAACAGGTGCGCCTGACCATCGATCCGGCAACGGATTTCTGGGAAATCTTCGTCATCAATGCCGATCGCCACCCGGTTGGCACGATGCGCCTGTCGTGGTTGTTGACCACCCCGCCAGAAATCGCCGTCGTCGATGTCATGCAGCGCGAACAGACGCTGATCCCGGTCGATATGGACCAGGAAGAAGTCGCGCTGCAATTCCAGAAATACGCGCTGATTTCCGCCGCCGTCGTCGATGGCGAAGGCCGGTTGTGCGGCGTCATCACCGTCGATGACGTGGTCCAT
>JBBQPR010000103.1:0-8034 GCA_038217075.1 Sphingomonadales bacterium | reverse complement strand
TCGCGGGCGTCCTCGTCGCTGTCGTTCTTGTCCTTCAGCATGACATATTCAAAGGTGATGCGGCGGGCATTGTTGGCGCCGGGATAGGCGGCGCAGGCGGACAGCAGTTCCTCGATGCCGTATTTCTTGTTGATCGGCACGATTTCGTCGCGGATTTCCTTGGTGACGGCGTGCAGCGAGACGGCGAGGTTGACGCCGATTTCGGTGCCGGCCCGCGCCATCATCGGCACGACGCCCGAGGTGGACAGGGTAATGCGGCGTTTCGACAGGCCGAGCCCATCGCCGTCCATGACGATGGCCAGTGCATCGCGGACATTTTCGAAATTGTACAAGGGTTCGCCCATGCCCATCATGACGATGTTGGTCAGCATGCGGCCTTCCGACGTGTAATTGCTGCCGGGCATGTTGTGGCCGGGGATATAGGGGGTGTCGTCGTCATCCTCATCATCCGCGTCGGATGCGGCGGGGCGGGCGATCGGCACCGGCGTTGCATTGGGCCATTCGCCGAGCGCATCGCGGGCCAGCATGACCTGGCCGACGATTTCGGCTGCGGTCAGGTTGCGCACCAGCTTCATCGTGCCGGTAAAGCAGAAGCGGCAGTTGAGCGTGCAGCCGACCTGCGATGACACGCACAAAGTGCCGCGCCAGGCGTCGGGGATGAACACGCATTCGGCTTCCTCGCCATCATCGAAGCGCAGCAGCCATTTGCGGGTGCCGTCGGTGGAGACTTGCGCGGTGACGACTTCGGGTCGCCCGACGACGAAGTGGCGATCGAGCAGTTCGCGGGTGTCCTTGCTGATGTTGGCAAAGGCCGAAACCTCGGTGGCGCCGCGCTGGTAGATCCAGTTCCACACCTGCGAGGTGCGCATGCCGGCCTGTTTTTCGGGGATGCCGGCCTCGATCAACGCCGCCTTCAATTGCGGTTTGGACAGGCCGAGCAGGGCGCGCTTGCCATCGGCGCGCGCGGGTGCGGCGCGGCGCGGGGTGGTTTTGGGGTCGACGAGGCCGGGAATCTGCATGGCCGCCATATAGGGGCGACAAGCGGCAGAAGAAAGGCGGGCGGCTCGGTGGCGAGTGGCTGGGGCCGTGCGTGCGAACATGGATGAAGCTTAACCCGACAGCCGCGCCGAATTTGATCCAAGTCAACCCATCGGCGCGTTCGACCTGCCATCACGATGCGGGGCCAGGATTCGTCTGACACCAATATTGCTTCGTGGCTGCGGTGCGGCTTCGGGCGCGCCGTCAGGCCGGCGCATTTTTCGGCAACGGCGGAGACGCGACAATGCCACGACCCAAAACCATATTGCCGCGCCTGCTGCTGTGCCTGACGGCTATTCTTGGCGGTGGCGCGCCTGCCGCTGCCGTGCCCAGCTTTGCCGTCCAGACCGGGCAGCCGTGTTCCGCCTGCCATGTCGGTGGGTTCGGCCCGCAGCTGACAATGTTCGGCCGCGAATTCAAGATTGGCGGCTACACCAGCCGCACCGGCAAGTTCAACGTGCCGCTGTCGGCGATGGTCGTGGCATCCTATGTCCATACCAGGGCCGATCAGGCATCGCCGCCGGCACCCAATTTTCATGTCAACGACAACCTCGCGCTGGATCAGATCTCGGGGTTCATCGCGGGCGGCGTCGGCAGCCATGTCGGCGGCTTTGTGCAGATTACCTATGATGGTGTCGGCAAGGCATTTTCCTGGGACAATGCCGATCTGCGCATCGTCACGCGGACGCAGATCGGCAACACGCCATTGGTTATCGGTGCCAGCCTGAACAACTCGCCCGGCGTGCAGGACCCGTGGAACACGCTGTCGGCCTGGGGCTTTCCCTATACCGGATCGGGTATCGTGCCCTCGCCTGCGGCAGCGCCGCTGCTCAACGGCGGTTTTGCGCAGAACACCATCGGCCTGACGGCCTATGCCTGGATCAATTCGACCTTTTATGTCGAGGCGGGCGGTTATCGCACGCCGGCCGTTGGCACGCTGCGCTGGCTGGGGGCCGACCCCTATGCGCCAGGCAATATCCGCGGTGTCGCCCCCTATGCCCGCATCGCCATGCAGAAACAGATCGGCAATGGCAGCCTGGAAATCGGCGCCTTTGGCCTGCGCGCTAGCCTGTATCCCGAGCGTGACCAGACGACCGGACTCGCCGATCGCTATACCGATCTGGGGGTCGATGCGTCCTGGCTGGTGCCGCGTGACAATGGCGATGTGTTCAGCATCAACGCCCGTTACATGCACGAGGCGCAATTGCTGCGCGCGTCACAGGCGCTGGGCAATGCCGCCAGCAGCCAGGCGTCGCTGAATGATTGGCGGCTGGATGCGTCCTATTACTGGCGCAACGCCATTGGCGCGACGCTGGGCGTATTCGATACCTATGGCTCGGCCGATCCGATCCGCTATGGCGGCCCGAATGGCAAGCCCGACAGCAGGGGGGTGATCCTGCAACTGGATGGCACGCCGTTCGGCAACGGATCGCCGTTTGGTTCTTGGTTCAACGTGCGCATGGGGGTGCAATACACCGTCTATACCCGGTTCGACGGGACCAGCGATTTTGCATCGGACAACAACACGTTGAGGGTATTCACATGGCTGGCATTCTGATCCGCACGACGGTCCGCACGACGGTTTTGGGCCTGATGATGGCGCTTGGCGTCGCTGCGCCGGCCATTGCCGGCGGGTTGCCGGGCGTGGCGGTTTTCCAGACGCATTGCGCCTTGTGTCACAAGGCCACCGCAAATGGCCGGGGCATCGGGCCCAGCCTGTTCGGCGTTGTCGGCCGCACGTCGGGCACGCTGCCGGGTTATGCCTATAGCAAGGCGATGCAGACGGCGGCGCTGGTGTGGACGCCCGGGCAATTGCGCAGCTATATCGCGGCGCCGCGCACGGTCGTGCCGGGCAACAAGATGACCTATGCCGGCAAGACCAGCCCGCAACAGCTGGATGATCTGGTCGCCTATCTCGAAACGCTGAAATAGCCGGGGATCAACTCGCCCCGGCCCCGAGGTGGGCCAGCATTGTGCGCCACCAGTCGCCGTGGCGGCGGTCGAAATAGACGGGCGGCATGCCGTGGCGGGCGACATGGGCCTGGGGCACGCTGTCCCAGCCGAAATGCTGGACGGTGACGCGGGTTTCGTCGCCCACGGCTTCGAAGCGGACCTCGACATTTGTCTGCTGGCCGGCGGCGAAGCTGGCCTGGCGCCAGCCGAAGCCGAGCCGTGCGCCGGGTTCCCAGATGGTGATGGCGCCGATGACGAAGGTCTTGCCGTTCGGCAGTCGTTCGACGAGCCGGCCGGGTTGGCCATCGGCGGGCGGCTCGAACGCCATCACGCCGGGGCTGCGCGGGGTGAAGCGGAACAGCGGGTTGTCCAGCCACCAACTGGCGATGTTCCGGGTAAAGGCGCGAAAGGCGCGGTCGGGCGGCCCTGGCACGCGCACCGCGACGAGGATGCGCGATGTCATGCCGGGCTGTCGTCGTCCAGCGCCTGCATATGCGCCTTGAAGGCGGTAAGCTGGCCCGCCCACATCGCTTCGGTTTCCTGCAGCCATTGCGCGAGACCGGCCATCGGTTCGGGCCTTAGTTGATAGACGCGCACCCGTGCATCGAGGCCGTCGTGGCGTTCTGACACCAGGCCCGATTGGCGCAACAGGCGCAGGTGGCGGCTCATCGCGGCGGGGGACAGGCCGGCGGCTGCGGCGAGTTCGCCGGCGCGGTGCGGGCGTTCGCGCAGCAGTTCGACGGTGCGGCGGCGGCTGGGATCGGCGAGCGCCGACAAGGTGCGGTCGATCTGGCTGGCGGCGCTGCTCAAGGCCACATCTTCGTCGTCAGGCCGGTGTCCTTGTCCCAGGTCTCGGGTGCGATGGTTTCGACCGTTTGGCCAAAGGTCCAGTAATGGCCTTCGGGATCGCGGGCGCGATAGGTACGGTCCCCATAAAATTGTGTTTCCGGTTCCATCATGATCTCGGCACCATTGGCGCGGGCATGGGCGCAATGTGCATCGATGTCGGTTGCCACCTGAATATGGACGGTTTGCGTGTTCTTGCCGCCCAGGCTGGCCGGGCTTCGGTGATCTTCGGTCCATTCGGTGCCAACCATGATCCAGCCATCGCCATAGGTCATTTCGGAATGGACGAGATTGCCGTCGGTATCGGTGATGAGCATGGCGGGTTCGAAGTTGAAGGCCTTTTGCAGCCATTCGAAGGCGGCCATCGCGTCCTTGTAACTGAGCGCGGAGACGGCGGCGGGGCGCTTGCTGATGTCGGGCATTTTGGTTCTCCTTTATGGAGATATTTAATGATTTGGTTAACTGGTTTTGTCAAGTTGGGGGAGGGAGGGGAGGGAGGGGAGGGAGGAAGCGAGGAAGCAAGGAAGCAAGGAAGCAAGGGCATGGGCAAAGCCCATGCTGGCGCCGGACGGGTTCGGCCGGGGTACCCGGCCGCCCCGCCGATCGGTCTTGCGCCTGTCGGCGCGCTGCTGGCAGCGCGCGCGCGGCGCTGCGACCTACATCGCACTTATCCCGCCATCCACATACAACCCATGCCCGGTAACCATCTTCGCCTCATCCGAAGCCAGGTACAAAGCCGCATAGGCCACGTCATCCGGCTCCCCCACCACGCCCAGCGGAATCTGCCGGCCGAGTTTGGCCAGACCCTCGTCGCGGCCCAGCGCGCCGGTCAGCGCGGACAGGATCGGCGTGTCGATGAAAACCGGGTGGATGGAATTGCAGGTGATGCCATAGCGTTGCTTGGCACAGTGCAGCGCAACGGATTTGGTGAGGTGGCGGACCGCCGCCTTGGCGCTGTTATAGGCCGCCGAATTGCCCGATGCGATGACCCCGGCGATCGACGAGATGTTGACGATCGAGCCGCGCACGCCGGTGGCGGCGACGGTGCGCGCCATCAAGGGCAGGGCGAGTTTGCAGCCGAGGAACACGCTGTCGAGATCGACGGCGTGGACGTGCTTCCAGGTTTCGAAACTGGTCGCCTCGACAGTCGTGCCGGCGGCGATGCCGGCGTTGTTGACGAGGATGTGCAGCCCGCCGAATTCCGCCTCGGCAAAGGCGATTGCCGCCTCCCATTGGTCCGGGCTGGTCACGTCATGCCCCATGCTGACCGCCGCCTCGCCGATGTCGGCAGCCACGGCGGCGGCGCCTTTGGCGTTGATGTCGGTCAGCACGACGCGGGCGCCTTCGGCGGCGAACTTGCGGGCCATGGCCTCGCCAAGGCCCTGGGCTGCGCCGGTGATGAGCGCGATCTTGCCGTTGAGGCGGTGCATTTCATGGTCTCCCCGATGGATTTTGGCCACCATGGCGGGGTGGTGCGGGCGCGGCAAGGGTTTGGGCGGGGGTGTGCCGAGGGTATCGGCGGGGTGGCCTGGCGCGCCGACTGGATGCCAGCCTTCGCTGGCATGACAATTTCTGTTGGAGGCGGGTGCGTCCGGGCGGGGGTATCGCCGGGTGGCTTGGCGCGGCGGCTGGATGCCAGCCTTCGCTGGCATGACAGTGCGGGAACTAGCTGATGCTGCCTTTGCTGACCGGGCCTTCGGTCTTGTGCATGGCGCCGGCGACTTCGGGCGGCATGTATTTTTCATCATGCTTGGCAAGGATGGTTTCGGCGGTGAAGACATGGCTCGCCGGATCGATGCGGCCTTCGGCGATCACGCCCTGCCCCTCGCGGAACAGATCGGGCAGGATGCCGGTATAGGTGACCGGCCATGTCTGCGCATTGTCGGTGACGATGAAGTGCACCGTCTGGCCCTGTTTCACCAGCGATCCCTTTTCGACCATGCCGCCCAGCCGGATGGCATCGGTCGGCGTCGGTTTTCCGGCCAGGTCCGATGGCGCATAGAAGTATGTCGCGCGGTCGCCCAGCGTCGAAAACGCCAGCGCACCGGCACCGCCCAGCGCCGTCATGGCGCCGACGACCAGCCACAGGCGCTGGTGCTTGGCTTTCATCTTCATCGGCGTTTCATGTCCTCGGCACGTTTTTCGGCGCGTGTCATGCTGATATAGGCCCAGACCAACAGCCCGGCCAGCCCGCCGATGGTCAGGATATAGGCCGGCCAGATGTAGGACGCCCACAAATGCGCCGAATGGACGATACCGTTCATCAGGCGACGGCCTCCGCCAGCCGCCGCGACCGCGCCTCGACGCGTTGTTCGGCGATCAGGGCGCGCATGCGCATCAACACGATGGCAGCGAACAACAGGGTGAAGCCGGCGAGCGAGAGCAGCAGCGGTTGCAGGATTTCAGGGGCGATGCTGGATTTGGCGGCGAGCACGTTGATGCTCGACCCCTGGTGCAGCGTGTTCCACCATTCGACCGAATATTTGATGATCGGCAGGTTGATGGCACCGACCAGCGCCAGAATCGCAGCGCCCTTGCGTTCACCGCCGCGTTCGCCTTCCGATGCCGACAGCGCCAGATAGCCGAGATAGAGGAACAGCAGCACCAGCATCGAGGTGAGCCGTGCGTCCCACACCCAATAGGTGCCCCAGGTCGGCTTGCCCCACAGCGACCCCGACATCAGGCAGATGGCGGTGAAGGCAGCGCCGGCCGGCGCGATGGCGCGGGCGGCGATGGTGGCGAGCGGGTGGCGCCAGATCAACGCCGTGGCTGACGCGATAGCGAGGCCCATATAGCCGCCGGAGCCGAGCCAGGCAGCGGGGACATGGACGTACATGATGCGCACGCTCTCGCCTTGCTGGTAATCAGGCGGCGAATCGAACAGGCCGATATAGAGGCCGATGATGGTCAGGATCAGCCCCGGAACCAGCGTCAGCGGTGTCGCCCAGCGGGCGATGCGCAGGAAACGCGCGGGGTTGGCGAGGCGATGCATTGCGGGTGGCTTTTAGCACGCGCGCGCGCCGGGGGAAGGGGCATGTTGGCGCGGGGGGAATCAACCGTCCACTACGCGATCCTGAGCCTCGAGCAATACCGCCCTCAAGTACGCCAAAGCCAAAGCTGCAACTGCCTTTGGCGAAGCGTCCGTAAGAGTTTCGCCCAAGTGAGATGACGGTACAGGAAATGCCGTGCCGAATCGATCATCAACTACGGCGATTAATTTTGGATGCGGTAGAACCGTTACCTCCTCGGGGGGAGGGCCACTTAAATGTCGAACTGTGAGTGAACCACCGGGGCCAATAATCCCGTTAAAGATATAGCGCCCGCCTCCTCTGATTCCCCAACCCCCCGGATCATGTTCCGCCACTTCTGAGAGGCCGTGTAAGTCAACATCACGTGCATGATGTAAGTAGCGAAGCAACGAATCAGTTTTTCGTATGTGCTTAATGCTCCCGTACCAAGCAATATTGGCCCCGTTAGATTTCGAGCCCCGTTCCAATTTCGTGTAAACTGCGCCAACAGCCTGCAAAAAATCGGACCAACTACGCATAAATGTGGGAAAGCAGGTGCTTTCAATCATCGCCGAAAAAGCCGCTTCCGCCCGATTGAGCCTTTCAAACGCTTGATCGACCGCTACTCGCTTCAAAGCTTGAACCTCTCGATTATCAGCGCGGGGCGATCACCATAAGCATCTGTCTTCCCTCCATCTTGGGCAGTTGTTCGACCTTGGCGTAATCCGCCGCATCGTCGCGCACGCGTTCGAGCAAGGCGAGGCCGAGCTCGCCGTGCGACAGCTCGCGGCCACGGAAGCGCAGGGTGAGTTTCACCTTGTCGCCTTCCTCGATGAAGCGGTGGACCGCCTTCATCTTGGTTTCGTAATCATGGTCATCGATGTTGGGACGCATCTTGATCTCCTTGATCTCCTGCGTCTTTTGATTCTTGCGGGCGGCAGCGGCCTTTTTCTGCGCCTCGTATTTGAACTTGCCGACATCGAGGATCTTGCACACGGGCGGATCGGCGCCGGGCGATACTTCGACAAGGTTCAGACCCACTTCGTGGGCGGTGGCGATGGCTTCCTTGGTGTACAGGACTCCAAGATTTTCCCCATCCTGGTCGATGACGCGGACCTTGGGAACGGTGATGAATTCATCGTAGCGCGGGCCATTCATGGGCGCGGGCGCGTTCATCATGCGGCGAGGG
>JBBQPR010000102.1:0-8249 GCA_038217075.1 Sphingomonadales bacterium | reverse complement strand
GCACAATGCCATCGCCATGGTGACAGCCGCGAGCAACGGTTTGCGCGGCCCGAGCCGGTCGATCGCCGCCCCGCACAGCGGTGCCGCCAGCATCACCACCCAGCCGCCCCATTTGTTGGCGCCGGCGACCAGAGTCTGTCCGGCCACCGGATCACCCACCACCCGCGTCACGAAATACGGCGCGAAGATATAGATCGAGATCAGGATGACATAGGGATCGCGGCTGGCCTGTGCGAACGCCCAGGCCAGCGCCGCGGGCCGCGATGGCGGCGCCACCGCCGGGGTTGCGGCCGGCTCGACGATGCGCCCGACCTCTTCATCGCTCGCCAACGCAAACGCCGACGCCATGCCAGAATCCATGCCCGGTTCGATGGCAACCTCCCACAGGTTAGAATCGGCGATCTTGCTGCGCCGTTGCCGGCATCATGGCGAATTGCCACGGGTTGGCAATCATGATGCGCCGGGCATGATGCCCGGGGCTTGTCGCCGTTGCGCCGGCCCGGCTAGGTTGGCCGTTCGTTACTTCCAGGGGTTTCCATGCTCACCAAAAGCCTGCTTGTCGCCACTACATTGCTTGCCGCGGCCATGCCGATTGCCGCCCGGGCGCAAAAGCCCGCCAAAATGGCGGCGCTGCCTGCCGATCCCTATATCTGGCTGGAGGAATTCAGCTCGCCGCAGGCCCTTGCCTGGGTTAACAAGGAAAATGCCGTCACCGAAAAACGGCTGACCGCCGATCCGCGCTACCAGACGCTGTACGATGAGGCGCTGGCGCTTGGCGGGGCCAAGGACCGGATTCCGCAGCCCAGCTTCCTCAACGGCGCCATCTATAATTTCTGGCAGGACGCCGATCATCTGCGCGGCATCTGGCGCAAGACGACGCTGGAAAGCTACGCCACCACAACGCCCGACTGGACGACGGTTCTCGACGTGGATGCGCTGGGCAAGGCCGAGGGCAAGAGCTGGGTTTTGAAGGGCGTCGATTGCCTGCGGCCCGCCGAAAAACTTTGCCTCGTGTCGCTGTCGGATGGCGGCGAGGATGCGGTGACAGTGCGCGAGTTCGATCTCGATACCGGCAAGTTCGTGACCGGCGGCTTCAACCTGCCACGCGGCAAGCATCGCATCGAATGGCAGGACGCGGACCATCTGCTCGTTGCCAGCGAATGGACACCGGGGGACCTGACGCCGTCGGGTTATCCCTACATCGTCAAGCGGCTGGCACGCGGCCAGGCGCTGACCGATGCGGCCGAACTCTATCGTGGCGGCAAGGGCGATGGCGGTTATGGCGTCAGCCCCGGCAGCGTGCGCGACGGCAAGGACCGCAGCCTGTTCTTTTTCGTGCGGCCGATCGATACGTTCCACCATGAAACCTGGGTGCTGACCCCGCGCGGCGTCGAACAGCTGGCGATCCCGTCCAGGGCCGATATTGTCGCGATGGTCGATGGCCGGGTGATCGTCAGCCTGGATGAAGCGATGACGGCGGGCGGCGCGACCTTCGAGGCCGGATCGCTGGTGGCGCTCGATCTGGACGCGACACTTGCTGCCCCCGGTGCGCTGAAGCCAAGCCCGGTCTGGCAACCGGGGCCGCGCGATGCGCTCAACGGTGTTGTCGCCAGCAAGGACGCGCTGCTGCTTTCGACGCTCGATAATGTGCGTGGCCGCGCACTGGTGTTGCGCCCGGCGGCGGACGGCGGCTGGACGACGACAAAGCTCGATCTGTCCGACAATCTGGCGGTCAGCTTTGGTTCGGCCGACGATAACTCCAACCGCGCCTTCATCAATGTCAGCGGCTTCCTGACGCCTTCGACGCTGATGCTCGCCGATGCCGATGCCGGCACGCTGGCGCAAGTGAAGGCGCTGCCGGCCAAGTTCGACACAGACGGGCTGGTCGTCGAACAGCGCGAGGCGGCCTCCACCGATGGCACGAAAATCCCGTATTTCATCGTGCACAAAAAGGACATCAAGCTGGATGGTTCGACGCCCACATTGCTTTATGCCTATGGCGGTTTCCAAGTCAGCCTGACGCCGAATTATGCGCCGATGACCGGCAAGCTGTGGCTGGAAAAGGGCGGTGCCTATGTGCTCGCCAATATCCGCGGCGGCGGTGAATTCGGCCCGGCATGGCACGAGGCCGGGCTGTTGACCAAACGCCAGATCATCTATGATGATTTCGCCAGCGTGGCGCGTGACCTGATCGCCACCAAGGTGACGACGCCGCGCCGGCTCGGCATCCAGGGCGGCTCCAACGGCGGGCTGTTGATGGGGGTGCAGTTTACCCAACATCCCGAATTGTGGAATGCCGTGGTCATCGATGTGCCGCTGCTCGACATGCTGCGCATTTCAAAGATCGCAGCCGGTGCATCCTGGCAGGGCGAATATGGCGATGTAAATGCCGATCCGGCGGTGCGGGCATTCTGGCTGAAGACGTCGCCGTACAACGCCCTGAAAAAAGGCGTGCGCTATCCGGAACCGTTCATCTTCACGACGACCAAGGATGATCGCGTCGGGCCGCAACACGCCCGCAAATTTGCGGCGCGCATGGCGGAAATGGGCCTGCCATACATGTTCTATGAAAACACCGAAGGCGGCCATGGCAGCGGTGCCGACCTGAAACAGGCGGCGCATACACAGGCGCTGACGATGACCTATCTGGCCGAAAAACTGATGGATTGAGCGCGGCGGGGGCCGGGGGCGCGGCACGCCCCCGGCGTTGCTGTCATGCCAGCGCAGGCTGGCATCCCATCGTAGTGCCGGGCGTCCCCGGCGGTGACCGGCGACTGTCCTGCCGGCCGGGCTGGATGCCAGCCTGCGCTGGCATGACAGGCACAAAAGCGCGTTAGCCACGACAACAGCGCGATTCCGCTTGCGCCTTGGACGCGCCGCCGCCACCTGCGCTAAAAGGCAGTGGCCGAGGAGGACATGATGATAAAACTGAACCCGGTGGTCGCCGAGGTTACCGACCGGATCATCCGCCGATCCGCCGAAACCCGCCGCGCCTATCTGGACTTCATCGCGCGTGAGGGGGAGGCCGGCACGGCGCGCGGCAATCTTTCCTGCGGCAACCTTGCCCACGGCTTTGCCGCATCGGGTGACGACAAGCCGGCGATCCGTGGCGGTGCTGCCATGAACATCGGCATCGTCACCGCCTATAACGACATGCTTTCGGCGCATCAGCCCTATGGCCGCTACCCCGAACAGATAAAGCTGTTCGCCCGCGAAGTCGGCGCCACGGCGCAGGTGGCAGGCGGCGTGCCGGCGATGTGCGACGGCGTCACGCAAGGCCAGGCCGGCATGGATCTTTCGCTGGGCAGCCGCGATGTCATCGCCCTGGGTACCGCCGTCGCGTTGAGTCATGCCATGTTCGAGGGCATCGCGCTGCTCGGCATTTGCGACAAGATCGTGCCCGGCCTGTTGATCGGCGCGCTGCGTTTCGGCCATCTGCCGGCGGTGTTCGTGCCGGCGGGGCCAATGCCATCGGGGCTCGCCAACAAGGAAAAGCAGCGGATTCGCCAGCTGTATGCCGAAGGCAAGGCGACCAAGGCGGAATTGCTCGATGCCGAAGCCGCCTCCTATCACGGCGCCGGCACCTGCACCTTTTACGGCACCGCCAATTCCAACCAGATGCTGCTGGAAATGATGGGCCTGCAATTGCCGGGCAGCAGCTTCGTCAACCCCGGCAGTGCCTTGCGTAACCAATTGACCCGCGCCGCCATCCACCGGCTGGCGGCCATCGGCAACAAGGGCGACGACCCGCGCCCGCTCGGCCGCATCGTCGATGAACGCGCCATCGTCAACGCCATCATCGGCCTGTTGGCGACGGGCGGATCGACCAACCACGCCATCCATCTGCCGGCCATTGCGCGGGCGGCGGGCATCATCATCGATTGGCAGGATTTCGATCGGCTTTCCAGCGTCATCCCGCTGATTTGCAACATCTATCCCAATGGCTCGGCGGATGTGAACGGCTTTCACGCCGCCGGCGGCATGGGCTTTGTCATCCGCGAATTGCTGGCGGCCGGGCTGGCGCATGGCGATATCGAAACCATCGACAGCGGCGGCTTTGGCGAATGGACCAAGACGCCCGAAAAGGCCGGCGAAACACTGGCCTGGCGCGAGACCCCGACGGCAAGCGGCAACCCCGCGATCCTGGCACCGGTCGCCGCGCCATTTTCGCCGGATGGCGGCATGCGGCTGGTGCACGGCAACCTTGGCCGCGCCATCTTCAAAAGCAGCTCGGTCGCCCCGGAACGCTGGACCATCGAGGCGCCGGCGCGGATCTTTGCCGATCAGAACGACGTGCTGACCGCTTTCAAGGCCGGCGAGCTCGACCGCGATGTCGTCGTCGTCGTGCGCTTCCAGGGCCCGCGCGCCAATGGCATGCCCGAATTGCACAAGCTGACCCCGGCGCTGGGCGTGTTGCAGGATCGCGGCCACAAGGTCGCGCTGGTCACCGATGGCCGCATGTCGGGGGCGAGCGGCAAGGTGCCGGCCGCCATCCATGTCAGCCCCGAAGCCATGGGCGGCGGGCCGTTGGCGCAGCTGCGCGATGGCGACATCGTTCGCGTCTGTGCCGAGACCGGCACGCTTTCAACCACCGCAGCGCTTGCCGAGCGCAGCCCGGCCACCGCCCCGCCGCAACCCGTCGGCACCGGTCGCGAACTGTTCGCGCTGCTCCGCCAGACATCGGACGAGGCCGAGCGCGGCGCCTCTGCAATGCTGGTCGCCGCAGGGCTTTAGGATAACGCCGGTGCGATCAGGTTGAGCGCACCGGCGGCGACGGACACGGTGACCGGCGTCGAAGTGCCGGTTTCGCCATCGACCGAAATCGGCTGTTCCGGGCTGCAGACAAGGGTGAATTCGGTCGCCCGCAATTCGCGGACCTTGCCGCGTGCGGGTTTCCAGCCGATCAGATTGGCGGCCCAGACGCTGGCCAGCGCCGAAACATAGCGGCCGCGCACCAGCTGGATGACGACATCGCGGCTTTCCGGGCTGGCATTTTCGATGACCCTGGCGCCGCCGACAAAGGCGCCATTGGCAATGCGCACCTCCACCACCTGTTCAACGATATCGGGCTGGCCGACGATGCTGATCCGCGCGGTGAACGGCTGCAGCCTGGCCAGCTTGACCAGCGCATAGCCAAGATAGCCGAAGCGGCCGAACCAGCGTTTCAGGAAGTGCGGAATATCCTCGGCGATGCGCGCCGGCACGCCGATGGTCGCCGTATTGAGAAAATGTCTGTCCCCGATGCGCACCACATCGGCATAGGCCAGACGGCCGCCGGCGATCACATCGAGCGCCGGCTCGATCTCCGGTTCAATGTCCAGCGACCGGGCAAAGCTGTTGGCGGTGCCCAATGGCAGGATCGCCATGACGACCGGCCGGCCGGCGCAGATCGCCGCCGCCGCCGCCAGCGTGCCATCGCCGCCGCCCACCGCGATCACATCATGCCCGGCGGCGATGGTATCGCGCAGGATCGCGCCAAGCCGGTCCGGATTGCGCACGGCATGGGCCGCGGTGATGGTGAAGCCGCGCGCCTTCAACCCGGCGCAGGCGGCCTTGAACTGGGCAGCGCCGCGCCGTGAACGGGTGTTGACGATGATTGCGATGCGCCGCGCGGCGATCGCGTCGGCCGGAGTCCAATCGCCGGCTGTCGAAGATGAGGCTGTAACGATGGTGAAGATATCCTGTCCCCGATGCCGGTCCGGCACGATCCCTATCAGCGCCGAAGTGAGCCGATTGTTGCGCACCAGTCCAGCAGCAAGCGTTTCCGTCGGTGCGTGGTGCAGCTTTTCACCGATCCGGCCGGGTTGCGCAATCGGGACGGACAGGGGCCGTCGCCGCATTGCGGACCGACCGGCAAAGGCGCAATAGCCGCTGCAATGAGCACCCCTGAACAGCCTCCATGGTCACAAGGCCGCCGCCAGTTGCGCTGGGTATTTGCTGTTGCCGCCTTTCCGGTCGCGACCCTGCTGCGGATCCTGCTGAACCCGGTTTTGCCGCCCGGCCTGCCGTTCATCACCTATTACCCGATGGTGATGCTGATCGCCTATGTGGCCGGACGCTGGCCGGCGATCATCGCCACCGGCCTTGCTGCCTTTTCAGCGATCTATCTGTTTGTCGAACCGGTCGGCAGTTTTCGGATGGACCTGCCCAACGCTCTGTCGATCGGGCTGTTTCTGGCCATCAGCGCCACGACCATCGTTATTTTCGGGCAGATCGAGACGTTGCAACACCGCATCGGCATCGCTTTGGCGCAAAGCGAGACGGTCGCGGCGGAACGCGCTGCGATTGTCGAACAGGCGACCGCCAGCCAGCAACGGCTCGATGCGATATTCCGGCAGCTGCCGGTCGGCATCGTGGAAATGGAGCTGCAGGGCATCGTGTTGCTGGCCAATGAGCGCGTCAGGGGCATGCTGGGCCAACCAATCGAGGATATTATCGGCACGCCGTTCAGCGCGCATTTCCACATCGGCGATCGCACTGGCCTGACCCACGCCTTCGAGCATCTGATCCTGGGTGAGCGCAGCATTTCCTTGCCGATGCGGCCGGCTGCCGTTGGCCTGTCGCAGTTGCTGTTGCATGTCACCCTGGCCCGCGATGGTAATGGCAAGCCGCAGTCCGTGCTCGCCGTTATCGAGCAAACCGCCGATCAATCGCCCGGTTCGGTGCTCGGCATGCCCACCAAAAGCTGGCTGCGCCGCCCCGGCAGCTGACGGGACCGCACCGGTTATTCGACCCGGCCGACCCAGTGCAGCGCAGCGCCGTGGCGCAGCAGCCAGCGCCGGCTTGCCGCCGAATTGCCGTCCAGCCGATCCAGCAACGCATGGAATTCGGCGCCGTGGTTGGCGTGGACCAGATGCGCGACCTCGTGCGCCACGACATTGGTGCGGACCAGCGGCGGCGCCATGATCAGCCGCCAGCTATAGGCGATGCGCCCGCCGGCGCCGCGCACGCCGCCGGCACAACTGCCCCAGCGGCCGCGCGGATCGCCGACCCTCACCTGCGCCACCGGTCGGTCGATATCCCCCGCCAGCCGGTGCGTTGCCGCCGCCACATCGGCCAGCGCCGCCGCCCTAAGCCAGCGCAGCGTGCGGCCGGGCAGCGTCGCCTGCGGCCCGCCGATACGCAGCACATCGCCATGCCGCTGCGCCATGCGCGGGTGGCCGGGGTGCCAGTCGATCAGCAATTCGCCGCCATCGAACGGAATCTGCGCACCCGGCGCAAACGGCCTTGGTCGCGGCCAGCGTTCGACCTGCGCCGCCAGCCAGTCCCCATGGCGTTCCAGCAGCGCCAGCGCTTCGGGGACACCGCCACGCCAGGGCAGGCTGATGGCAATGACTCCCTGCACGCTGTCGGCGCGCAATTTGATGCCGCGGGTGCCACGCCGCCGCGTCGCCAGCACCGGCAGCAGCCGCCCGGCAACGGTGACCGCCGCCGGCAATTCGGCGCGGCGGAACAGGCTCAGAGCTCACCTTCGATGATGTGGTTCTCCAGATCGCCGACATCATCCTCGCTGACCGTCTTGCCGCGCACCGAAATGCCGGCGCGGTGCACCGAATTGGGATCACCCGATACCAGCGGGTGCCAGTCCGCCAGCCCTTCGCCGCGATGCACGCGCAGATAGGCGCACGATGACGGCAGCCATTCGATGGTTTCCAGCTTGGCCGGGGTCAACCGCACGCATTCGGGCACATGGGCGCGGCGATTGGCGTAATCCTTGCACAGGGCGGTGCGCGGATCGAGCAGCCGGCAGGCGACGTTGGTTGGGAAAATCTCCCCGGTTTCGTCATCTTCCAGCTTGTGCACGCAACATTTGCCGCAGCCGTCGCACAGGCTTTCCCATTGCTGCCGGCTCATGCGGTTGAGCGGCACCGTCTCCCAGAACGGCCTATCGGACATAGGTTTCCAGCATGGCGGTCACGTCCTTGTCGGTGCCACCGTGCGGCACGAACGCGATCGGTTCGCCGTTCGGCCCGAACAGATAGGTGACGGCGAAATGATCGACGAGATAGTTGGCGGGATCGTCACCCGGCACCTTTTTGGCATAGATGGCGAACTGTTTGCGCACCGCGTCGATTTCGGCCGGCGTGCCGGTCAGGCCGATCAATCTTGGCGAAAAGGCGGTGACAAAGGCCTTCAGCGCCTTGGGATCATCGCGTTCGGGATCGACGGTGATGAAGATCGGCTGGACATTTTCGGCCCGCGCCGGGCGCTGCGCGGCATAAGCCTTCAACCCGCGCGCGATGATGGCG
>JBBQPR010000101.1:0-8260 GCA_038217075.1 Sphingomonadales bacterium | reverse complement strand
GAACCGCATCTTCAAATCCTACGAAGACATCCTCGACCATTGCTGCTTCGCATGGAACCGCCTCACCGAGCAGCCTTGGCGCATCATGTCGATCGGCCTCCGAACATGGGCACATCGGTTCTGATCAGAGAGTCTTGGTATCAGGCAGCCAGATCGGCCAACGGCTGCTCCACCTCGGCAAGGGCCGCAATGAACTGGTCGCACGACCGTTCCCAACTGAACAGCGCCCCATAGGCCGCGCAATCACTGCGATCCGCCGTCAACGCCGCTCGCATCGCCGCCGCAAGATCATCACCAACCCCGCCAACCCGCGCCCGCACCGGCCCTTCCGTACCGCAGCCATCCACACCCAATATGTCGAGCGGCCCCGGCACCGGATAGCCCGCCACCGGCGTGCCACAGGCCAGCGCCTCGATAATCACCAGCCCGAACGTGTCGGTGCGGCTGGGAAACACCAGCACATCGGCGCCGGCATAGGTCGATGCCAGTGCTTCGCCATGCAGGCTGCCCAGGAAATGCGCCTCAGGATACCGCGCCATCAGGTCATCGAGCGCCGGGCCATCGCCCACCACCACCTTCGATCCGTGCCAATCGGCGGCCAGAAACGCCTCGATATTCTTTTCGACCGCCACCCGGCCGACGTGCAGCGCAATCGGCCGCGGCAGATCGGCAAAGGCCGGATGCGCCGCCCGGCCGGCCACGAACAACCCCAGATCAACACCGCGCGTCCATGGCCGTGTCGATGTGATGCCGTGCCCGGCGAGTTCGGCCGCCAGCCGCGGCGTCGCCACCAGCACATGCCGCGCCGGGCGGTGAAATCGCTCCAGCAACCGCCACACCGGCGCCGGCGACAGCCCGGTCCGCGCTGCGATATAGTCGGGAAAGCGCGTGTGGAACGATGTCGTGAACGGCACGCCATTCCGCCGGCACCATGATCGCGCCAGCCAGCCCAGCGGGCCTTCGGTGGCGATATGCACGGCATCGGGATCGAAACCGGCAATGGCCGCCGCAACCCGCCGCCGCGTCGTCAGCGCCAGCCGGATTTCGGGATAGCTCGGCATCGGCACCGAAAAAAACCGGTCCGGCGTGATCGTCTGCACCCGATGGCCGCGCGCCGTCACCATGTCGACGACCGTGGCCAGCGTCCGCACCACCCCATTCACCTGTGGCGTCCAGGCGTCCGACACCAATGTGATGCGCATCAAACCGGCTCCACTTCGGCGCTGGCGGGCACAGCTTCGGCCATGGCGTCGTCGCCAGCCGGCACGGCACTTGCCCGTTGCAACGCCGCCGTCCGTGCCGCCCAATCGAGGATCTCGATCCGGCCATCGGCGTGCTCGACAAGCGCGGTGCAGCTTTCCACCCAATCGCCGTCGTTCATATAGATGATGCCGCCAAAATCGCGGATTTCGGCCGAATGGATATGGCCGCACACCACGCCATCGACGCCGCGTTCGCGCGCCGCATGGGCGACAACTTCCTCGAACCGCCCGATAAAGGCGACGGCGTTCTTCACCCGGTGCTTGATATAGGCCGACAGCGACCAATAAGGCAGGCCCAGCCGCCGCCGCACCGCGTTGAACCCGACGTTCATGCGCAGCAGCACCGAATAACCAACGTCGCCCAGGAACGCCAGCCAGCGGGCATACAGCACCACCCCGTCGAACTCGTCGCCATGCAGCACGAGAAACCGCTTGCCGTCCGCCGTCACGTGAATGGCTTCGGGCAACACTTCCACGCCGCCAAAGGCCAGCCCGGTATAATCCCGCAACGCCTCATCATGGTTGCCGGGAATATAGACGACCCGCGTGCCCTTGTTGGCCAGCTTCAATATGCGCCGGATCACGTCATTGTGCCGCGCCGGCCAATACCAGCCGCGCTTCAACCGCCAGCCGTCGATGATATCGCCGACCAGATACAGCGTCTCCGGCTTGATCGATTGCAGGAAGTCGTGCAGCAATTCGGCATTGCACCCTGCCGTGCCCAGATGCGTATCGCTGATCCATACCGTGCGGAATTTCAACTTGCCGCGCGGCGTCAGTTCATCGTCATCCTGCCAATGCGCGGCGCCGGCCAACCCTCGCCACGGTGGCATCCCCGCCGGCTGATCGATATGACGGTCGTCGAATGCGACGAGCGGTAGACTTGCCATGCCCCTGGCCTTTGGTCTGCCTCGGATGCCCAGCCTCTATATCTTGTGCATGACAACTTGATGATACCCAATAAATTGCGGGAAATCGCTTTAACCGGTCGATTTTGGCGATTCCACATCGGCCAATGGCGGCGGCGCATCGGCCGCCGCAACCGCCGCCGGCAATGTCCGGTTCAACAACACCGCCAGTTCCTGCACCGACCGGGTCAAATACATGACCTCGGTTTCGCGCAACTGGTCCAGCTTCTGGTGCAACAGCTCGATCTCCAGCTCCGCCTTGATATTGATCTGATGGTCGGTTTCCGCCGCCAGCCGGTCGATATCCTGTTGCCGGTTCTGGCTCATCATGATGAACGGCGCCGCATAGGCTGCCTGGAACGACAGCGCGAGGTTCAACAGGATGAACGGGTACGGGTCCCAATGCTGCATCCAGGCGGTAATATTCAGCCCGACCCAGGTCAGCAGCATCGTCGACTGGATCAGGATGAATCGCCACGATCCCATCGTCGCCGCAACACTGTCGGCAATGCGCTGGCCCCGCGTCAGTTCGGGCCCCGGCAGCGGCGCGACCCCGGCCAGGTCGCCGCTGCGCAACCGCCGCCTGACACCCCGCAATTCCTGCAGCAGCGCCGTTTCGGCGGCGTGAATGTCCCCGGAAAGCGTTGCCATTATCTCGCGTCCTGCCCACGTTAATCAATAGCGCGAGCATAACGCGCGACGCAGCGCGGCCGTCAATCAGAACAAATGTTCATGCATTGCAAGGCGCGGCAAGGCGCCCTGCCTGAAATCAATGATTGCCGAACCAGATCAAGGTGTTCGCGGCATCCAGCGCATGCGGGTCGATGGCCTGCGCCGTCGTGCGCGCTGCATCGCTTTCCCGGGTACGACCGAGCAACGCCAGCGCATTGCCATAGACCGCATATTGCGCCGCCGTCCGCCAGCCGCTGCGGTTCAACGCCTCGATCGATCGCGCCGCCGCCGCCGGTTGCGCGTTGGCCAGTTGCGCCATCGCCAGCAACAGCAGCGCATCGCCATAGGGCCGCGCCGCAAAATTGCGCCGGGCCAGATCGAGCGCCCGCGCCGGATCACCCAGCACCAGTTCATGCTCCACCGCATGGGCATAGGCAGCCTCTGGCAACTGCCGCAGGCGCATCTGCCACACCGCACCCGCCTGCCGCGCCAACCGCTGTGCGCCGGCCACATCGCCGCGCGCCAATCGCAGCGCCGCCAGCGCATCGACTACAACCGGATCCGGCGCCGCCATCCCCGCCAATATCCGGCGATAACCTTGCTCCGCGCCGTCCAGATTGCCAGCCAGCGCCTGCATCTGTGCCAGATGCGCCCGCACCAGCCAATATCCGGGGAACACCGCGTCCGCCGTCGCAAAAGCCTGCCCGGCTGCGGCCCAATCACCCCGCGCAAGCGCAATCCCGCCCCGCTGCAACAACACCATCGCATGCGCTCGCCGCGTCGGCCGCGCCGCCAGCGCATGATCGAGCGTGGCATCCGCCGCCCCCAATTCCCCCATCGCCTTCTGCAATATCGCCAGCCGCACCGCCACGCCGGGACCATCGGCAATACCGGCCGATCGGGCATAATCGCCCCGCGCACCGGCATAATCGCCCGAATAGAATTTCACATCGCCGGCCGTCGCCGCCGCTTCGGCGCGCTCATCGGCACCCGGCAACACCGCCGCCCCGGCAAAAGCCTGCAACGCCGGCCCGATCGGCCCCAGTCGATGCAGCGCGAGATTGCCCGTCGCAATACTCAGCAACGGGCCCGCCCCCGGTGGCGATTGCGCCGCAGCGCGAGTCAGCGCCGCATCGGCCTGCACAAGATCATCGAACGACCCTGTCAGCCGAGCCCTGCCCAACAGCGCCCGCGCCAGCACTTCCTGGCTGGTCCATTCCCCCGGCGCGTTCGCCAGCCGCGAACGCCCCGCCGCCACATCCCGGTCGGCGCGCGCCAGGGCCTCGCCGAAATCGAGCGGCCCATAGCCATATTGAACCGGCGCGTCGATCGCCGCCGGCCCGCTACGCCAACCGCCTTCGACCGCCAGCCCGATGGCACCAGCGACAATCAGAAACGCCGCAATCCGCCACAATGCGGCAGGCGTCTGCCGCCACAGCGCCAATGGCGCAAGCTTCAACCCGGCTATTTGCGTTTCGCGCATGGCGTCAGCCCGGCGGCGATGAAATCATCCGCCAGCACGTTGGTCAGCCGCTCCAGTTCGTTGGCCAGATCCTGCACATAATCACCACGCGCATCATCGGTGGGGGTGCCGTCATTATAGGCATTCTTGCGCGATGACGTGATCAGCACGGTCGAAACGCCCGGCATCGCAAACCGGTCAACCTGCGTATAGGCACTCTCGGGATCGGTGCGGAAATTGAAATTGGAACCACCCACGCTAACCGGTTCCGGAACCCCCTGCGGGGGCGCAAAATAGGGGAAAGCCGTGCGCAATGGCACATCGTTGCTATTGGGATTCAACGGCAAATTCGCCAACACCAGGGGGCTGTGCTTGGTCAGGTCGAGGAAAATCGCCGCGAGCGTAATGTCCACCACCGGGTCCTCCAGGCGACGCCCGTTGGGAAATCCCGCCGGCGCTGCCAGGTTGATGGTCAGTACATCAGGCACGACCAGCCCGGCCAGCGTCAGGCCGCCAGTGCCGGGGATGGTCTGGTAAAAACACGGCAGCACGTCGTAACTTGCTGGCGTCGGTGTGGGCGTTGGCGTTGGCGACGGAGTCGGCGTCCCGGAAGTCCCGCCGCCCGGCACCTGCGATGGCGCCGCACCCGATCCGCCGCCACAGCCCGCGACCGCCAGCATGGCAACCCCGGCACCCAGCAGCATGACCATGCGCAACGGGCACATCACAGATTCCCCCCCAACCTTTTGGCAATCGACCAGACCCCGATCTTGTTGCTGCCATTCTCGATCCGGCTGCGCGGGATTTCGATAATCACCACCGTCAAATTCTGTTTGGAAAAGAAATCGCGTTTGTTGTTGAACCGCAATGTTCCCATGCTGCGTGATTCGCGAAAACCCAGTGAATCGAAATAGAACGGATCATCAAACAGGCCGGCTTCGACGATCACCCCATCCTTTTCCAGCCTCTGCTCAACCGGTCCGATGATGTCGCCATTCACGCCTGGCACGCCCGACACCTTCACGCCATAACGCGTCGTGCCGTTGCTGGTATCGGCGCCAAACCGGATATTGATCGGAAATGTCGCCTCGCTCTTCACCGGGCCATTGGCGATGTTGATCGTATAAAGCACATCGCGGTCATAATAGGCCGGCTCGTTGGTCGGCCTCGGACCGGCAAAATCGATCGCCACGACGAATTTTGTATCGGTATGCCAGGCATAGACATCGGCAATGTCAGCCGGCAGATCGGGCGTCGAATCAACCGCCGGATCCGTTCGCGCGGGCGGATCGAGATGGTCTGCCGCAATGGCCAGATGCCCGGCGACAAAAATGCCGCCAACCGCCGCCGCGCCTATGCCAACCCAGGCTGCGATCCTTTTCATCGTGCTGCCCCACCCCTGACGATTATCCCTGGCTATCAGATTTCCGCTTTCCGGGCCAGCTTGTGAACATGCTGTCATGTCCCCAGCTACGGCCAGGACATCGTAACGGATGCAGCCGCAGCAAGGTTCAACGGCGCAGGCGCAGCCCGACGGTAAAGGTCCGCGGCGTACCACGATCAACAATGCCCGAACCGGAAATGCCGGACTGAATCAGCGTATCGGTCAGATTCTCTGCCCGCAACGTCAGCGCAAAACCGCTGGCCAGCGGCACCTCCACCACCGCATCAACCGTCGCCGCATCGCCAAGCAACCGCACGCCCAGATCATCCTCGGCCTGCCCGCTGACATAGCGGCCCGTCACCGCAAACAATCCGCCCCATTGCGGCGTCCAGCCCAGCGTCGCGCTGCCCTGATGCGTCGGCGTCTGCGCCGGGGCGAGCCCGTTCAACGCGGCGGCAACGCCTGATGCCTGCACCCGGGCATGCGTATAGGCGTAGGAGGCATCGATCCGCACTGCACCAAGCGCCGCATGGGCCTCGGCCTCGATACCCTTGGCGACAATGGCGTCCAGATTCAGCCGCTGGCGATAGCTGGCCCCGGCGGCAACAAAGCCCACCCCCGGAAATACCCCCGGCCCGGTGCCGACCGTCACATTGCCGATGGCATTGTCCAACCGATTCCAGAACGCCGTCAGGCCAAGCCGCACCGTCGGCAATGGCCGGAAATCCACCCCGATTTCCACGCCCTTCAAACGCTCCGGCGCCAGCGCCGAATTGCTGCCAGTGGCATCGGCGCCCACCCGGAACGGCCGGTAAAGCTCGTTCAACGTCGGCAGGCGATAACCCAGATAGCCGGCACCGCGCAGCCGCACGCTGCCAATATCCCAGGCGATGCCACCCCGCCCCGTCGGCTCCCATTTGCTGCGGTCGGCCGGACGCTCGGTAATGGTCGGCGCCTGGGTCTGGGCATCCACTTCGGTCAGAAAACCACCAGCGATGCGCCAATGATCGATCCGCCCGCCGCCGGTGATCGTAACGCCATCGACCGGCACAAAGGACAGTTCGGCATAGCCGCCGACGACATTGTTATGACCGCCACCCTGCCGCAGCCGGGTGTAACGCCCGGCCATATAGCGTGATCGTTCATTGGTTTGGCCGGTATCGTCGCGCACATCGATGCCCAGCCTCAACTCGACTCCCCCACCCACCGGCGGTCGAACCTCGATCTTGCCGCCGATCCCGGTCGCCGGCGTGTTATACTGGTCCAGCGCCGGCGTCGCGACGGTCCGCGTCGCATCCAGCGAAACCACCCGGTTGGCAAATGTCATCGCCTGCAGATAGGCCAGCGCCTCCCACTGCCACTTGCCGCGGCCCAGCAACCGCACGCTGGCGTTGGCCCCGGTCACATCGGTAGAATTGCCGTCGATTCCCCGCACCCGCGCATCGTTGAAACCCAGCGCGTTCACCAGCAATTGCGTATCATCGGCAACATTGATGGCGGCATGCAGCCCGGCGCTGAATTGTCGATAGCGGGCGGGGATATCCGCTGGCCCGCGTTGGCCCGCAGGGATGATGATATAGCCATCGCCGCGATCGAACCGCCCGAAAACCGATGCGCTGCCAACGCCCAAATTCGCACTCGCCACCCCGCCCGCCGAAAAACTGTTGCGGCTGCCATAACCGAGATCGGCCTGAAGCCCCGGCAGCGTCGCCGCATCGGCACTCTGCAGCTCGATCGTCCCGGCCAACGCGCCGCTGCCAAACGCCCCCGCGCCGGCGCCCCGCGTCACCCGCACCGCGCCGAACCGCTCCGGCGCCAACGCAAACCACGGGATATAGCCGGCAAACGGATCGGCCACCGGTGCGCCATCCAGCACCACCAGCGCCCGCGATGAAGCATTGCCGCCCAGCGCCCGCAAGGTGGCGCCCTGGCTGGTCGGGTTGGCGGTGCGGCTGTCGGTCCGACGAAACTGCTGGAACCCGGCGACATCGCGCAGCACATCCTCGATGCGACCCGACGCGCTGGCCTGCAACCGCTCGGCCGGAATGGTGACAATGTCATAGGCCGCATCACCCCGCGCCGGTGCCAGCGCGGTCACGACGATTTCGGCAGGTACGGGCGCGGCAAAAACCGGCGCCGCAATCAGGCAGGCAGGTAGCAACAGATATCGCATTAATCAGGGGCCCCTTGTTCAACCGTGCCGGTATAGGACAGCATGCGCCAACCCCAAACGCAAATAGCCCCCGCAGGAAACCCGCGGGGGATATTTGATAAATCTGGTTGCGGGGACAGGATTTGAACCTGTGACCTTCAGGTTATGAGCCTGACGAGCTACCGGGCTGCTCCACCCCGCGCCAACGGCTATGTGCCGCTAACTGGCTTGAGGCGGCGTCCGCAAGGCTGGCTTGTGGCTTACGCCTCGAAAAGCTGCGACATATGAATGGGTTTTACCGATCGGTGCTGCGTCGGCTGCAAGGCCTGGCGGCGTCCTACTCTTCCATCGCTTGAGCGATAGTACCATCGGCGCTGCCTGGTTTCACGGCCGAGTTCGAGATGGGATCGGGTGGGTCAC
>JBBQPR010000100.1:0-8583 GCA_038217075.1 Sphingomonadales bacterium | reverse complement strand
CGCCGGCGTCGGGTCCTGATCGAGCGGATCGAGCGGTTCCAGCCGCAGGATTTCGCGGGCGTAAAAGGCGAACGGGTCGCTGACCAGCGTGTCGATGGACGTCAGCCGCACCGATTTGGGGCGGCGATCGACCGGCGGCGTCGGCATCGGCGGCGCAGCCGGTTGCGGTTGCCCGCGGCCATCGATGGCGCGGGCCAGCGCCAGCAACCCGTCATCGGGCGCGATGCCGCCGCTGTACGCCTGCAATCGCAGCCAGAACCGCGACGGCACCAGCGGCGCCGAGGCATCGCGGCGGGCGCGGGTGATGAGCACGCGCGGCGCGCCCATGCCGCCGACCAGATCATGCGCCGCAAGCCCGGTGGCGCGGGCCAGGCCGGGCAGGCCAAGCGCCGCGCGAATGGCGGGCGCCGCCCAGGGGTCGGGCGCCGGGCGGCCAGGCCAGATGCCCTCGTTCAGGCCCGACAGGATCATCAGGTCGGCGCGTTGCAACTGCGATTCCAGCGGCCCCAAAATGCGCAGGCGCGGGTGGCCACCCTGCCCCGGCCGCACCGCGATATCGGACAACAGCGCGGCAGCAAGCGCCGGCGCATCATCGAGCGCAAAGCCGCCAAACACGCTGCCATCCGCCTCAAGACTGTCGAGCAGCGCCGCCAGCGCCCGGCCATCGGGGCCACGCCACAGCGTATCACCGCACAGCGCATTTCCGGTGGTGCGCAGCGCGGCGGCAAGCCTTGCAAGATCGGTGTCGGGTCGGTCGGCGATACGGGCCACCGGCTCCAGCATCGCGGCGGCGGTTTCCCACCAGGCCGCCAGCGCCTTGTCGCGCGCCGCCAGCGCCACCACCCGGTCCTGCGTCATGCTGGATTTGCGGCGGCGATCGGCAGCCTCGATGTGCCAGCGTTCGAGCTGTTCGGCGATCGATTCAAGCCCCGGCGGCGGCCGCACACCGCGCAGCGCCAGATCGAGCCGGCGGACATTGCCGAGCCAGGCGACCCGGTCATCACCGGCGGCGACCAGCGGGTGCTTCAACACGGCCAGCAGCGCCACCGGGGAAAAACCCTGCGCCAGCGCCTCCACCAGCGCCAGCGCCAGCGCGCCGGGCGGGGTCAGGCGCAGCGGCACGCCGGCGGTATCATCGACCAGCAGCCCCCAGCGGCGGCAATGCGCGGCGACGCGGCGAGCCAGCGCCCGATCCGGCGTGACCAGCGCCGCGCTGCGCCCCGGTTCGGCGAGCGCCCGCCGCAGCGCGAGGGCAACCACCTGCGCCTCCTCTGCCGGCGTGGCGGCTTCGACAGCGGTGACCCCGGCAAAGGCTTCGGCCGGCACGGTCGCGCGGTGCCAATCGGCGGCAGCGGCGGCGGGCGCCATTGCAGCCATCACCGCAGCGGTGCGCGCGGCGGGGCCATCCTGCGCGGTGGCGACGCCCCAATCGGCAACCTCGGCGCGGGTGGCCCCCAGTCGGGCGAGCAGTGCCTTCAGCGCATATTGCGGGTGCGATTCGGAATCGCGGCCGGCAGATTCAGCGGGTTCCGGGTCCGCGGCGGCACATCGGATGGCGTCCCAGCGCGCCGCGCCGGCAGGGCTGGCATTGGTATCAAGGCCGGGCAGCACCAAAAGCCCGGCGGGCAAGCCGCGAATGGCGGCAAGCAGGCGGACCAGCGGCGGCGAGCTGCCAGTGATCCCTGCGGCAACGATCAGGCCGGGCGGCGGCACCTTGGCCCAACGCGCCACCAGCGCATCGATCATCGCCGCCACCCGCGTGCCGCGATCGCTGCCGCCCATCGCGGCGCGGGCCGGCGGCCAGGCGGTGATGACGACATCCAGAAAGGCCAATGTCGCCTGCCAATGTTCGGCAAGCTCGGCGTTTTCCACGGCACTGCGCAGGCGTTCCGGATCGATTTCCTCGGCCAGCAGCGTATCGAGCGTCGACCCCAGCGCGTCGCCCAGCCGCAACGCCTCCACCGCGCTGCGCCCGGCCTCGCGGCCGCCGGGCATCGCCCGCACCAGCCGCGCCAGTTCCAGCCGGCGCAGCAACACCGGCACGGCGAGCGGCAGCGTGGTGTCGCCCCCGGCCAGGCGATCGAAACTGTCGTCATCCAGATCGCCGACCGGCATCATGCGGGGCAGCAACAGCCCGCCATCGGCACGGCGCACAAAGGCATCGGTAAGCGCGCGGACGGCGCGGCGATTGGGCAGCAGCACCAGCGCCCGGGCCAGCGCCAGCTTGTCGCCAGCGGTGCGGTCGATCAGCCCCTGTGCCAGCGCATCGACAAAGGCGACATGGGCCGGGATCGAAAAAAGCGTCATCGGTTTCCGGATGTTGCGGGGCGAAAGCCCTTTTGCAACCGGGGTTCAGGCGTTGGCAAGCAGATCCTCGGTTTCGCCGACACTGGCCGGCGTGCCGACATGGAACCACAGCCCCTGATGCACCGCGCCATATAGTCGATCATTGGCCAGCGCCTTGTTCCAGGCCCGCCACATCGAAAATGGCTCGACGGGTTCGCCATCGAACAAATGCCGGCTGATGATCTGCAACCCCGAATAGACGAACGGCGCCACCCGCACATCGCCGCGCGGCCGCACCAGCCCCATGGCGTCCATGTGGAAATCACCACGGCCTTCATACCCATTGGCGCGGGCCAGCGGCACCAGCAGCAACAGCGCATCCATCTGCGCCGGGTTCCAGCGTTGCGCCAGCAGCCGCAGCGTGTCGGCGGACCCATCGATCCACATATTGTCGGAATTGACGACATAAAACGGATCGGCATCGATCAACGGCAGCGCCTTGGTGACGCCGCCGCCGGTTTCGAGCAGTTGGGCGCGCTCGTCCGAGACTTTCAGCGTCATGCCGCCGCGCCGCGCCTTGATCGCCGCATCGATCTGGTCGGCGAAATAATGCGCATTGACGACGGCGGTGGTGACGCCCGCAGCCTCCACCCTATCCAGCGCGCGGTCCAGCAATGTGCGGCCGGCAACCTCGATCAGCGGCTTGGGCCGCGTCGCCGTCAGCGGCCGCATGCGCTTGCCCAGCCCCGCCGCCAGCACCATGGCCGCGGCCGGCACCTCGACAGCGACATGCGGGCGAATGGCAAGCTGTGGCCGGGCGTTCATGCAGGCACCTTTACACCGTGGCGGGCCGACGCCGGAACATGCGCCGCAAACCAATCGGCCACCGGGGCCAGCGCCGGGCGTTCCAGATTGCGGGCGACCAGTTCCCACAGTCGCGGGTGAAAGGCCGGGTAACTCGCCTTGCCATCGCGCACATACAGCCGGGTGAAAACGCCCAGGATCTTGATGTTCCGCTGCGCGCCCAGAATGTCATAGGCAGTTCGAAACGCGGCGGCATCGATACCCCCCGGTCGTGCCTGCCGCGCCGCGATATAGCGATCGAGCATCGCCGCTTCGAGATCGGGCGACACCACGCGCCGCACATCCTGCAGCAACGACACCAGATCATAGGCCGGGTGGCCGGCGAGCGCATCCTGATAATCCAGCAGGCCCAGCCCCTGCAGGCCGGGGCGGTTCAGGATCATCAGATTGTCGGCGTGATAATCGCGCAGCACCAGCACCGGCGGCCCGGCCAGCACCGGCGCCCATAATGGCCGCCAGGCGGCATCGTAACCGGCGGCCTCGGCTGTGCCGACGGCGGGCAGATACCAATCGGGGAACAGCCGCGCCTCGCGCAGCAATTCGGGCTCGGCATAGGGCGCGACACCCTCAGCCGGATGGTCGTGCAGCGCCGCCAGAATATCGACGGCGGCTTCATACACGGCGCGTTCGCGACCCGGATCGCGCGCCAGCACCGGGCCAACGCGGTCATCGCCGAAATCTTCGAGCAGGAACAGGCCTTCCCCGAAATCCGTCGCCATCGGCTGCGGCGCCGAAAAGCCCAGATCGTGCAATTGCTTGCCGATGGCGAGGAAGGGCCGCGAATCTTCCTTGTCCGGCGGCGCATCCATCAGAACGGCGGTGGCATCGCCCTGATGCACGCGGAAATAGCGGCGAAACGAGGCATCCCCGGCCAGCGGCGCGATGCGCGCCCCGCCCCAGCCGTGCCGGGTCAGAAAGGCGGGCGCCGCAGCGGGCGGAATCATGGTTGGGGGAGCGGTGGCCACCGGCCTTCCCAAGCCGGGGCGGCCTCCCAAGTCAAGCGCCGAGGTGCATCGCCGCTGCCTTCCAGCCGTAATTTCAGCGTTTCGGGCGGCAAACGCCCACCCAGCCGTTCCGGCCATTCGATGATCAGCGCCGCATCGGTTTCGAACAGCCCGAGCGCATCGGCTTCGTCCGGGTGCTCGATACGGTACAGATCGATGTGCCAGACCGGCACGCGGACATCGGGCGGATCATAGCTCTGGACCAGCGTGAAGGTCGGCGACGGCACATCACCCGGCCAGCCAAGCGCCGCGATGATGGCGCGGGCAAGGCTGGTCTTGCCCGCGCCGAGATCGCCGGACAGTGCGATGATGTCGCCCGCACGCAACACCGCCGCAATCGCCGCGCCAAGGCTTGCGGTGTCGGCTTCGCTGGCGAGGGTCAATGCCATGCCAGCTAGATATCGACCGTCAGATAGGCCTTCAAAACACGGCCCTGAATCTGGCGGTAAACACTGGCATTGGCGAGTTCAAAGCCCTGCAGATCGAACAGATTGGCGATCTGGAGGCGCAGTGTGGTGCCATGCCCCGCCAGCCGAAAGGCGTAACGCCCGCCGATATCGACGATGGTACGCGTCGGGATGGCGACCAGGCTGCTGACGCTCGATGTTTCCGGGCTGCGATGCGACACGCGCATGTCGAACGAAACGCCGGGGGCAAAGGCGGGGCGCCAGTCGGCGCTGGCCTCCAGCCGCCGGCTGATGGCGCCGACCGGGCGATCACCAACACGGCCCAGCGCCACGGCCTCGCCGGTCACCTTCGGCCACAGCAGCACGGCACCGCCGACAACGCTCAACGTCGGCGTCAACGGCCCGGCGACCGACAATTCGATCCCGCGATTGCGCACCTCACCCAATTCGCCATAGCGGTTGTTGGCATCCAGGTTGAGATAGGGTTTGCGGATATCGAACGCCCCGGCGATCAGCTTGACCGCGGGGGTGATGCTGTAGCGCAGGCCGATATCGAACTGCCGCGTGCTGATCGCCGGCAGGGCGGCGTTGCGGTTGGTGGCGTTGCCCGGCGCGATGCCGCTTTCCTCCAGCCCCGAAACCGCGCCGGCATAGACGACCAGGCGGCGGCCCACATAGGCCGCGGCGGTGATGTTGTAGAGCAGGGGATTGGATTTGGTGACCTGCGGCGCGGCACCGGGCAGGCCGACGCTTTTGCTGTAGCTGGTTTTCTGGAGGCCGGCGGACAGTTCGCCAACGCCATCCCAGCGGCCTTCATAGGCAAGCCCGACTGTCCATTGCCGCACCTTGTCGCGTTGCTGCGGGCCGAATGTGAAATCGGGGCGCGGCACGGTCGAAAAACTGCCCAGGGTCGTCGGGCCGAGTTCAACCACCTGCGACCCGCCAAAACGCCGGTTGGCGATACGGCCGCGCACCGCAGCGTGAAACTGGTGGTGGCGCGGTCCATCCTCGATGCCATGCGTCAGCCGGACTTCACCACTGGTGGAGGCAAAGGACAGCCGCGGATCGGCGATGATGCGATGGCTGGCGCTGCCATCCGGCTGGATGTTGCGGATGAGGTTGGTATAACTGCGATCCGTCGCCTGCGACGACCGGAACAGTCCACCGCGCAGGGTCCAGTCGCTGGCAATGTTCCAATCGGCAAGCAGCCCGCCGAACACATCGATACCACGCCGCCGCGCCCATTGCGGCCCGATGGGCACGCGGCGCGGCAGACGCGGCGGCAGCACATCGCCGGCCGGCAGATAGACCGGGCCGTCATCATCGAGCGTGGTGTAGGCGACGCTGGCAAAGGGCAGGATATCGACGGCGGCGGACGGTCGCCAGCGGCCGATGACGGTGCCCTCGATCTTGTCGGCGATCGTTGAATTGAAATAATCCTCATGGTTGGCGGAACCGCCCAGGCCGAGGCTGAAATGATCGGCGACCGGCACGACGGCGTCGAATTCGATGCCGATGGTGTTCCAGCTGTTGGCGTTGAGGATGGCGCTGGCGGCGGCCTTGTCGCCGGGCCGGCGGAATTTGTAATCGACGACGCCGGTTGGCGCCGGAAACGGGCTGCCCAATGCACTCAGCCCGATACGCACGGTGGTGGTGCGGGTGGTGCGGCTGCTCGGCTGGACGATGGGATCGAAATACAGGCCGTCGATACGGACATTGCCGGCGATGACCGGCGAAAAACCGCGCACTGAATCCTTGTTGTAAAGCCCGATGGTTTCGCGGCCGATGCTGGTGCCAAAGGCGTCGCCGGCCTGGCGCACGGCATTTTCGCCCGATCGATTGCCTGTAACCGCGACCGCCGCGGGATCGGAGCCCGGCGACGCGATGGTCGCCGCATCAGCAGTCGGCGGCGCGACCGCAGCATCGACTGGCGGCGGGAATGTTTCCGGTCCAATTGCCTCCTGCGCTGCCAGTGGCGATGCGGCGACCAGCAGCGTCAGGAGACAGATGCGATGCAAGATCAGTAGCGGTAATGGTCTGGCTTGAACGGGCCGCTGGTCGGCACGCCGATATAGCCGGCCTGCTTGTCGCTGAGCTTGGTCAGCTTCACGCCCAGCTTTTCAAGGTGCAGCATGGCAACCTTTTCATCGAGATGCTTGGGCAGCACATAGACCTTGTTTTCATAGGTGCCGGCGTTGTTCCAAAGCTCGATCTGCGCCAGCACCTGGTTGGTGAAGCTGGCCGACATGACGAACGACGGGTGGCCGGTGGCGCAGCCCAGGTTGACGAGCCGGCCCTTGGCCAGAACGATGATCTGGTTACCGTCGGGAAACTCCACGATGTCGGTGCCCGGCTTCACTTCGGTCCATTTATAGTTGGACAGCGCCGAAATCTGGATCTCGCTATCGAAGTGCCCGATGTTGCAGACGATGGCGTTCGGCTTCATCGCCTTCATATGTTCGGCGGTGATGACATCGGCGTTGCCGGTGGCGGTGCAGAAGATGTCGGCACGGGTGACGGCTTCTTCCATCGTCACGACTTCAAAGCCTTCCATCGCCGCCTGCAGCGCGCAGATCGGATCGATTTCGGTCACCATGACGCGCGCGCCGCCGTTGCGCAGCGACTGGGCGCTGCCCTTCCCCACATCGCCGAAACCGGCGACGCAGGCGACCTTGCCGGCCAGCATCACATCGGTGGCGCGGCGGATGGCATCGACCAGCGATTCCTTGCAGCCGTACAGATTGTCGAACTTCGACTTGGTGACGCTGTCGTTGACGTTGATCGCCGGGAACGGCAGCTGGCCCTTTTTGGCGATTTCATACAGGCGGTGGACGCCCGTGGTGGTTTCTTCCGAAACGCCTTTCAAGTTCTTCACGGTCTCGGTCAGGTAACCGGGGCGGGCCTTCACGAACGCCTTCAGCGCGCGCTGGAATTCGACTTCTTCCTCATTCTCAGGCTCGCCAAAGCTTTCGCCGGCTTCCAGTTTGGCACCCCATAGCGCAAACATCGTGGCATCGCCGCCATCGTCCAGGATGATGTTGGACGTCGTGTCGCCCCAATCGAAAATGCGGCCGACATAGTCCCAATAATCGGCCAGGCTTTCGCCCTTTATGGCATAGACAGGGATGCCCCGCGCGGCGATGGCGGCGGCGGCATGGTCCTGCGTTGAAAAGATGTTGCAGGTCGCCCAGCGCAATTCGGCGCCCAGCTCGGCGAGCGTTTCGATGAGCACCGCGGTCTGGATGGTCATGTGCAGCGAACCGACAATGCGGGCACCCTTCAACGGCTTTGACGCGCCGAATTCACGGCGCAGCGCCATCAGGCCGGGCATTTCGGTTTCGGCGATCTGGATTTCGCGGCGGCCAAAGCCGGCAAGACCGATATCGGCGATGGCATAATCGTTCAAACCGGATTTCATCTGGGTGGCCATGGGGCTGATCCTGTATTTGGGGGAATGGTTGGGACATAGATGCGACAGCCCTTCGGGGCAAGCATAAAGATATCTTTATATGATTTTCCATTTGTCTGTGCCGGGACTGATCCTCCGTTCCCGGCAGGCGGGCGGCGGAAGCTGCGCCGGCGGGTTCGGCAGCGCACAACGAACATCGGCGGGCGCAATGCGCCTGCCGATGCGGGGTTTTCAGGCGATAGTTTTCAGGCGGCGACGGCCATGTTGCGTCGCCGTTTGCGCGCCGCAGCCCCCACAAGTGCCATGCCCGCGATCATGGTTGCCCACATCGCCGGCTCTGGCACCGCCGAGATCGACACATTATCGAGTGCCGGACCAAACGGGGTCGGCGTCGCGCTGGTAAACGACAATTGCGTCGTGGTTGCAGACGCGCGGAACGTGTAGAAGTAGCGTTCCCACAACATATTGGCGGGGCTGTTGGCGCCGCCGACGGTGTAAATGAACGATCCCGGTGCGTAGCCGGTTGCGGCTACGGTGGCCATTTTCTGGCCCAATCCGCCGTCGGGATTGCCGGAAAGGTAGAACGCCACCTTGTAAGCCTGGCCGATCACGG
>JBBQPR010000099.1:0-8858 GCA_038217075.1 Sphingomonadales bacterium | reverse complement strand
CGCGCCCGTCGATCACCGCGACAGTCGGCGATTTCACCTGCTGCATGACAATGGCAAACGGATCACGCACGCCGGTCGCCAGCAAATTGGCGCGCTCGTTGATCAACGGGTCGAACTTGGAAAACAGGTCGCTCATTTGTTCACCAGCTTCGTCACGGCATCGGCCACCTGGCCGATTGTTTCAAGATCGGGCAGCATGTTCAACGGGATAACGATATCCCATTCATCCTCCATGCTGGCAACAAGGTCCATCACGGTCAGCGAATCCATCTCCATGTCACCGGCAAAGCTGGTGCCTTCCGACAGGGCCACACCCTTGGGGTTCAACGGCTCGATCAATTCGATAATTCGAGCATAGATGGCGGCGCGGTCGGTCATTTCTGCTCCTGCAGGCGATATCGGCGGCGCCATGGCACCATTGCGGGGCGTTTGGCAGCACATCATGGCCAAAGCGGGGCCGAATAGGGCACTTGCGGGGGCGGCCTTGCGCGTGTCAACTCATGCGCACCGGCGGGGGGCCGGCGGGAGAGCCGATGGAAAACCAGCACCTAACGCCAGCGGTAACCGAAACGCCACAGGCCGCAGCGCCGGCAATTACGCCAGCAGTAGCGCCCCCAATCGCACCGGGCCGCGCCGACGTGGTCAACATGCTGCGCACTGCGCAGCAACACCATGTCCAACTGTCCTCCATGGCCGATCAAAAGGCCAGCATCCTGATCGGCGTCAATTCGGTGGTGTTCGCGCTGGTCGTGCGGGAACCCAGCGCCATGTCGCTGCCCATGCTGGTGCTGGCCGGCGCGTCATCGCTGGCGGCGCTGCTGTGCATGCTGGCGGTGGTGCCGATGTTCGGCGGGCGCAAGGTGTCGCATACGCCGCTCAACCCGAATCTGCTGTTCTTCGGCGTCTTCACCAACTGGAGCGAAGACGAATTCCAGCACCGCATGCACGACGTCATGGCCGATGACGAGGCCATGCGCCGCGCCATGATCCGCGACATGTACCAATTGGGCCTGATCCTGCGCCACAAGAAATACCGATTCCTGGGCTATGGCTATCGCGTCTTCATGGTCGGGCTAGCCGCCAGCTTCATCACATTTGTCGGGCATTATTTGCTGGGCTGAAGCCAGCCCCGCGCCGTGTATCCCGCAATCGTGTCGGCAACCCCCGCCGCCAGATCGAATTGCGGCGCCCAAAGCCCGGCCAGCGCCGCATTGCCGCCGCGCGCCACCCAATCGGGGTGGGCGATATAACCGGCGCGATCGCGCGTCAGCTTGGCCGACACCCCCAGCCGTGCGCCCATCTGTAACATCGACAGCGGCAAAGGGATCACCAGCGGCGGCTTGCCCAGCGCCGCACCGATGGCGCGAGCAAACTCGGCGTGGGAGTAGCCATGCGACGCATCGCCGCCGCCATCATCGATTTCCGTTACCACCCCGGATGGCCCGCCGCCTGCCAACGCCAGCAGCGCCCGCGCCAGATCATCGACGTGCAAAAGCGAAATCCGCCCCGGCGGCGCAACCGCGAAGCCCCGCGCCGCCAGCCGGTAGATATCGAGCATCTCCCGATCCCCCGGCCCATAAACCCCCGGCGGCCGCACGATCACCCAATCAAGCCCCGAAGCCATCACCAGCCGCTCGGCCTCGGCCTTGGAGGCGCCATACATGGAAAGCTGCGGCTCCCGCGCCGCCAGGCTCGACACGTGCACAAACCGCGCCACCCCGGCCCGCTTCGCCGCCGCCAGCACCGCCGCCGTGCCCGCCACATTGCCGGCATCAAACCCGGCCCGATCGGGCGCATTGACCACCCCGGCGATATGAACGACCGCATCGGCGCCATCACAAAGCGCGCCGGGATCGGCAAGGTCGCCCGATACCCATGCAACCCCGGCCCGTGTCGGCTGGTCACGACGCGCCAACGCCCGGATCGGCCGCTGCCCGAGCGCCAGGACGCTGCCACCGACAAAGCCCGTCGCGCCAGTTATAGCGATGGTCATGCGTGAAAGACCGTCATCCAGGGCTTTACCCGGGATCCAGTGGCACAGATGCTGGCCGCCGCCTCAGGCCGCAACATCAAACGGCTGGATCTCGCCCGACAAATACTGACTGCGCGCCTTCGACCGGCTCAGCTTGCCCGAAGACGTCCGCGGCAAAGTGCGCGGCGGCACCAGTTCCACCACACAGGTCATGCCGGTGATGGCGCGCACCTTGTTACGGATCGCATCGCGCAGCTTGGTCCGTTCATCATTGTCGCTGGTCCGGCACTGCACCAGCACCGCCGGCGCTTCCTCACCCGATGATGTGGTGATCGAGAACGCTGCGATGTCGCCCGCCTTGAACCCGGGCAATTGTTCGATCGCCCATTCTATATCCTGCGGCCAATGGTTCTTGCCATTGATGATGATCATGTCCTTGGCACGGCCAACAATGAAGATCGATTCCTTCGACAGATAGCCCATGTCGCCGGTGTCCAGCCAGCCATCGGGCGACAGCGCGGCGCGCGTCGCTTCCTCGTCACGGAAATAACCCGCCATCACGCCCAGCCCGCGCACGAACACCCGGCCGATCTTGCGATCCGGCAACACGGCGCCATTTTCGTCGCGGATTTCGATGGTCAGGCCGGGCACCGCCTTGCCGCAATTGACGATGGCGCGATACCGCGTCGGCTGGCGTGCATCGACCCGGCCGCCGCTGCTGCCCGACAAGGTGCGTTCATCGATCAGGTCGGACACAATGCCTTCGCCCACCGGCATGATGCTGACCGCCAGAGTCGCCTCGGCAAGGCCATAGCTCGGCAGAAACGCGCTGGCCTGAAAACCGGCCGCGGCAAACACATCGACGAAGGCCTGCATGACTTCGGGGCGGATCATGTCCGCGCCATTGCCGGCCACCCGCCAGCGCGACAGGTCGAAGCGCGCCTTCACATCGATCGAAGGCGAAATCCGCCGCGCGCAAATATCATAGCCGAATGTCGGCGAGTAACTGAGGGTTTTGTCCTTGTTGCGGCTGATCAGCGTCAGCCACGACAGCGGCCGCCGCGCGAAATCCTCGGTGGCGAGATAATCGACCGAAATCTGGTTGGCGAGCGGTGCCAGCATGCAACCGACCAGCCCCATGTCATGATACCAGGGCAGCCAGGAAACCACCCGGTCGCCATCGCCCGCCTCCATGCAATGGGCATGGCCGGCCAGATTGGCGAGCAACGCCTCATGCGTCACCGCGACACCGTGCGGAAACCGCGTGCTGCCGCTGGAATATTGCAGATAGGCGATGTCGGTACGCTGCGCCTGTGGCAACGCCGCAACGGCGGGAATGGCAAAATATTCGGCCCAGTCATGCGCCGCGCACAGCCCCTCGGCCGCCTGCGCCACCATCGGGAACAGCCCTTCGGACGACAGCACCAACTTTGGATCGCAACTGCGCAATTGCGTCGCAATCTGTTCGACATAGGCATCGCGCCCGCCAAAACTGGTCGGCAGCGGCAGCGGCACCGGCAGCGCGCCGGCGTAGATCGCGGCAAAGAACGCCGCCGCAAAATCGGCACCGGTTTCGGCGATCAGCGCCACGCGGTCGCCGGGTCGCACGCCATCGGCGACCAGCCGGCAGGCCCGCGATCGGGCATCGGCGGCCAGCTCGGCATAGGGATAGGCGCGCACCAGATCGGCACGGGCATCATGAAAATTCATGCCCTTGTCGCCCAGCGCCGCATAATCGAGCGCCTCGCCCAGCGTGGCAAAATCGGCGCGGCGACGCGAAAGACCATCGAATGTCGGAGTCGGCGCCAGTTCAGTCAGGCTCGTGTGCAAGCCCTTATCTCCCTTAACGACCTGCATCAGCACCGTTTTTCGGCATCTGTCGCGGGCAGGACCATGATCAGGCCTTTGTCTGTGTCAGAAGCGGGAGTTCAAATTCCGGCCCGATCATGGCAGGAACAAGGCATGCGCAACGATATTCCCGATACTGATCCCGGCGGTGATGTCGATTCCGATGGCGGGGCCCGACGCGCGCGCCGGGGCGGGCGCAACCAACGCGGGCGGAATCGCGAGCGCCAACCCCGCGAACGCCAGCCCCGTGAACCGCGCGCCCCGCGCCCCATCGACGCCGCCCAATTGCAGGAAATGGCGCTGGGCTATGCCGCACGCTATGCCACCACCGCGGCGCGCCTGCGCACCTACCTCACCCGCAAACTGCGCGAACGCGGCTGGTCCGGGGATGCGCTGCCCGACACGGACGCGCTCGTCGCCCGCATCACCGCGCTTGGCTATGTCGATGATCGGGCGTTCGCTGCCGCCCGCAGCCGCGATCTCGCCGCGCGGGGGTTCGGCAGCCGCCGTGTCCGCGCCGCCCTGTCTGCGGCCGGGGTAAGCCGCGATGACGTCGCTGCCACGCTCGACATCACAGCAGACGGGGATCCGGACGGCGACCGGGACAGCAACCCCCGCGCCGCCGCCTATGCCAGCGCCATCACCTTTGCCCGCCGCCGCCGCTTCGGGCCGTTCGCGCGCGAGAAAACCGCCGCCGACCCCGCCCGACAACGCCGTGAACTCGCCGCGATGGCGCGCGCCGGCCATGATTTCGATATCGCCCGCCATGTTCTCGACGCGCCGGACGAAGCGGCCGCGATGGCGCTGACCGGCGAATAGGCCAACCCCAGCGCAGCGGCGTCCGTTTGCTCCACGAAATCACCAGCGCCATGCCCAGAGCGGCGGCTTCGGCGGTCTAGGCAAACTGGCGCGGCCGCGGATCGCCGCGATCGTCAAAGGCAGGGTGCAGGCGCGGCCCGCCGGCCAGCAGCAGCAGGACCAGCGCCAGCATCACGACGCCTGGCCAGAATCGCGTTGCCATACCTGTTGCGAACCACGCCGCCGACCGTAGCATCCGACGTTCCGCCAAAGCTTGCTCGGGCGCCGATAACGACACAACCGCCCAAAATCAGCGCGGCTTCGACCAACGGCACCCCGGTTTCGACCGATAACGGCGTCAACAGGGGCGCAACCGTGGCCAAAATGCTATCAAGGGCCATGATCAACGCCCCCCTTGATACAGAAGGCCGCGCCTCACTCCGGCTCACCATCCAATCGATTCTCGCCTTCTGGCTGTTCTATTTCGTCATCAACACGCTGCGAAACTGGTTCATCGATGCCCCGGCCCAATTCGACATGCTCGGTCGCCGCGCCATCGTCACCATCTTCGGCATGGGCCTGTCCGGGCTGCTCTACCTGCTGCTGCGTCGGCTCGAATATCGCGGCACCCGCGTCCTTATCACCGCGGTGTTCATCGCTGCCGTACCGCTGGCGCTGGCCTATTCCGCGTTCAACCGCCTGGTTTTCTATGTCATCAACCCGCACCCCATGCTGGTCGCGATGATGGCCGAAGAAACGGGAAAATTGGCGCCGGCCCTGCAGATCATCGGCCAGGCCGTCGATTGGTACGCCTTCATCGTCGCCTGGGGCGTGCTGTGGATCGCGCTGGCCTATGCAGCACAGGTGCAAGGTGCCGAACGCGTCGCCGCCCGCTATCGCGCCGCTGCCCAGGCGGCGGAATTGCGCGCCCTGCGTTATCAGGTCAATCCGCACTTCTTGTTCAACACGCTGAATTCACTGTCGGCGCTGGTGCTCGCCGGCCGCAACGCCGATGCCGAACGCATGATCCTCAACCTGTCCACCTTCTTCCGCACAACGCTTTCCAGCGATCCCGCCGGCGACGTGCCGCTCGCCGATGAAATCGCCATGCAACGGCTCTATCTCGACATCGAAAAGGTGCGCTTCCCCGAACGCTTGCAAGCCCGCTTCGACATCCCGGACGATTTGCGCGATGCCGCCGTCCCCGGCCTCATCCTGCAACCGCTGATCGAAAACGCCGTAAAGCATGGCGTCGCGCGCAGCCGCCGACCGGTTACCGTCACGATAACCGCCCGCGCCGAGGATGATCGCCTCGAACTGTGCGTCGAGGATGACGGCGAAGGCGAGGCCCGCGCCGGCGCCGGCGCCCCGGCTGGCGCGGGCGTTGGTGTCCGAAATGTCTGCGACCGGCTGCTGGCCCGCTTTGGCACAGGCGCGCGCTGCACCAGCGGGCAACGCAGCGGCGGCGGCTTCCGCGTTTCCCTCGCCATGCCGCTCAGCCGGGTCTGATCCGCCATGACAGCCGCCACCGCCCCGCTGAAGGTGCTCGCCATCGATGATGAGCCGCTGGCCATCGAACGCCTGCAAATCCTGTGCGCCGCCATCGATGGCCTGCAACTGGTCGGCACCGCGCATGATGGCGCCGCAGCGTTGCGCCTGGTCGCGGCGTTGCAACCGGACCTGCTGCTGCTCGACATCGCCATGCCGGGCATGTCCGGCCTCGAACTGGCCCAAATATTGCCCGCCCCGGCACCGCTGGTCATCTTTGTCACCGCTTATGACAAATTTGCCATCGCGGCCTTTGATGTCGCCGCCGTGGATTATCTGATGAAACCGATCGACCCCGCGCGCCTGGGCCGCGCCATTCAAAGGGCGCGGGATCGCATCGCCGAACGCAACGCCGAGCGGGGGGGCGATGGCGCGCCGTTGCCATCCCCCTGGATCGAAGAATTCTGGGTGCCGCATCGCGGCGAGGTCATCCGCATCACCGCCGGCGATATCGACCATGTCGAAGCCGAGCGCGACTATATGCGGCTGCATTGCGGCAACCGCTCGTTCCTGATCCACGAAACCATCACCGCACTCGAAGAACGGCTGGATCCGCAGCGATTCCTGCGCATCCACCGCTCCACCATCGTGCGGCGCGACATGGTCACCCGCCTCGTCCGCGATGGCGGCGGCGCCGGCAGCGTAATGCTGGCCAGCGATGTCACCCTGCCGGTCGGCCGCACCTATGCCGGCGCGGTGCGCAAGATGATCGGCCGCTGACAACCTGGATCACGCCGGCATAACCACGCCGGCCGATTGATGCCGGTCCACGCACGCGCGACCGGCATCAATTCCGCGATCAGCTGCCAACCTCGCGGCCCGCTGCGGCCCGCTGCGCAACCATTACTGCCTGCAATTCACTGGCCTCTGCTCGGGCGTCGGCGAGCGCCCGGCGCCGGCATTGCCGCGCTGCGCTGACAACCGCCAGATCGCGGCTGCCGGGATCGCAGACCTGCTTCACGGCCCGCACCAGCCGCTTGTCGAGATGGGCAACGCCTTCGGCCCGGGTCAGGTCGAGATCGGCATAGGGAACGGCCTTTTGCGCCTGCGCCGCAGCTGGCGCGGCGGCGACACAAACGCCGAGCGCGAGGGCAAGTGCGGCAACAGGGCCGGCCAGATTGGTCTTCATCGTCTTACTCCAGATTACACACGACCGGGGCATGGCCGCCCCTGCGTATTACGTGAGCAATACGGTGAATGCGCCCGCACTTCGACGGGCGGGCCGCCGCAATCGGCCAGCGTCAGTTGCCCTCGACGAACGACCATCTGGCTTCGACAAACGCAAATCGCCGGCCCATCAGGGCCGGCGATTCGGCGTTTCAGCATTCTATCCCGCTCTATTCGCCCGAGAGACTCGCGTCTCGGTGCAGCCCGGGGAAGGCATCCAGCCTACACCCCGACCACCCGGCCCGGCCCGAACGCCTCGCCTCAGGCCTTGACCGTCGGCGGTGCCGGCAGTGCCTTTGGCGCCCGTGGCTTCTTGGCGCGCGGCGGCTTCTTCGGCGCCGGCACGATTTCGAACGCCAGCGCATCGTCCTTCAGATGCACGCGCACCTCGCCGCCATGCACCAGTTTGCCGAACAACAGCTCCTCGGCCAACGGCTGCTTGATGGTTTCCTGGATCAACCGCCCCATCGGCCGCGCGCCATACAGCTTGTCATAGCCACGCTTGGTCAGCCAGGTCTTGGCCTCGTCGGTCAGCGCGATATGCACCTCGCGCTCGGCGAGTTGCAGTTCAAGCTCCAGCACGAACTTGTCGATCACCCGCGCGACGATCTCCGGCGGCAGGTAATCGAACGCCACCACGGCATCCAGCCGGTTGCGGAATTCCGGCGTGAACATCCGCTTGATGGCTTCCTCGTCCTCGCCGGTGCGCTGCGTCGCGCCGAACCCGATCCCTTCACGCGCCATGTCGGCGGCGCCGGCATTGGTCGTCATGATCAGAATGGTGTTGCGGAAATCGACCGTCTTGCCGTGGTGGTCGGTCAATTTGCCGTTGTCCATCACCTGCAACAGGATGTTGAACAGGTCCGGATGGGCCTTTTCGATCTCGTCGAGCAACAGCACCGAATGCGGCTGCTGATCGACGGCATCGGTCAACAACCCGCCCTGGTCGAACCCGACATAGCCGGGAGGCGCACCGATCAACCGCGAAACGCTGTGGCGCTCCATATATTCCGACATGTCGAACCGCGTCAGCGGGATGCCCAGGATGGCGGCCAGCTGCTTTGCGACTTCGGTCTTGCCGACGCCAGTCGGGCCGCTGAACAGGTACGACCCGATCGGTTTGTTGGGCTCGCGCAGGCCGGCGCGGCTCAGCTTGATGGCGCTTGCCACCCGCTCGATCGCCTTGTCCTGCCCGAACACCACGCGCTTCAGATCGGCCTCCAGCGTGCCGAGCGCCTTTTTGTCGTCGGTCGAAACGCTTTTCGGCGGAATTCGCGCCATGGTGGCAATCACCGTCTCGACTTCCTTGACGCCGATGGTCTTCTTGCGCTTCGACAGCGGCAGCAGCATCTGCGACGCGCCGGTCTCGTCGATCACGTCGATCGCCTTGTCCGGCAGCTTGCGGTCGTTGATGTACCGCGCCGAAAGCTCCACCGCGGCCTTGATCGCCTCGGGCGTGTATTTCAGCTTGTGATGCTCCTCATACGACGGCCGCAGCCCCATCAGGATCTTGATGGTATCCTCG
>JBBQPR010000098.1:0-9439 GCA_038217075.1 Sphingomonadales bacterium | reverse complement strand
TGGCGAGGCCGGGTTCTTCGTCGGCACCGGCGGCACCCGCGGCTTTTTCGGCAGCGCGGCGATCCCGCTCGGCCAGAACGGCAGCCTGTTCCTGTCGTTCCAGAACGGGCAGGGCCAGGGCCTGGGCTATGGCGGCTATGGTTACGGCGGTTACGGCGGCGGTTTTGGCTATGGTGGCCTCGGCTACCCCTATCGCGGCTTCGGTCGCCCCTATTAACAGCGCCTAAACCGCCAGATTGTCGATCAACCGCGTCGTTCCCATCACCGCTGCCGCCATCAATCGGGCACCGGGCACCACCGCCGGCAACGCAAACAACCGCTCCTCATCGACCAGTTCGACATAATCCACCCGGGCAAAGCCCGCGTCGGTCATGTGAATCCGCGCCTCGGCCAGCACCTGGGCCACGCCGCGCCCGGCCAGCAACGCCGCCCGCGCCGTCGCCAACGCCTCGGGCAGCGCCACCGCGCGCCGGCGCTCATCGGCGGTCAGGTACATGTTGCGCGATGACAGGGCGACGCCATCATGGTCGCGCACGATGGCGCCGCCGATGATGCGGGTGCCCAGATCAAGATCGCTCGCCATGCGCTTGATGATCGCCAGCTGCTGCCAATCCTTTTCCCCGAACACCGCGACATCGGGGCGCGCTGCCGCCAACAGCTTCGACACCACCGTCGCCACGCCATCGAAATGCCCGGGCCGCGCCGCACCGCACAGCACATCGGGCAGGCCATCGACGCGCACATAGCTGGCAAAGCCGGGCGGATACATGGTCGCCACATCGGGCGCGTACAAAAGGCTGCACCCCGCCGCCAGCAATTTGGCGGCATCGCCGGCCTCGTCGCGCGGGTATTTGTCCAGATCCTCGGTCGGGCCGAACTGCTTCGGGTTGACGAAAATCGATGCCGCCACCTTGTCGGCATTGGCCAGCCCCACCGAAATCAACGCCAGATGGCCGGCATGCAGCGCACCCATCGTCGGCACGAACGCCACCTTGTTGCCGGCGCGTTTCCACGCCTCCATGACATCGGTAAACGCCTGCGGCGTGCGCACGATTTGAAGCTCTGCCGGCATGACCCGCCCTCTTTGACCCGTCAGCCGTCTGCAGCGGCTGTTGACACAGGCGAGCGGCTGTGTGCGAAACCACAGCGATTGGCAAGTTTCGGGGCAACAATGGAATTGGCTGGCAAGACCGCGCACGTCATCGTGCTCGGCAATGAAAAGGGCGGTTCGGGCAAATCGACCACCGCCGTGCATATCGGCGTCGCGCTGGCCCATGCCGGGTTCCGCACCGCCATGCTCGATCTCGATTCGCGGCAACGCACCAGCGCCCGCTATATCGAGAACCGCGCCGAATTCGCCACAAAGCGCGGCATCGCCCTGCCCACGCCCGATCTCGCCGTCATCGCCGATGGCCCGGATGCCGTCGCCGAACTGACGCTGCGGCTCGATCAGGCATCGGTGCTGGATTTCATCGTCATCGATACGCCGGGCCGCGATTCGGATCTGGCCCGCGCGGCGCTGGCTCGCGCCGATACCATCATCACGCCGATCAACGATTCGTTCGTTGATTTCGATCTGATCGGCCAGGTCGACCCCGAAACCTTCAAGGTCCGCCGCCCCAGCTTTTATGCCGAACTGATCTGGGACGCCCGCCGCGCCCGCGCCAGCAACGGCGGCGTCGCGGTCGATTGGGTGATCCTGCGCAACCGGCTGTCCACGCTGGAAGCCCGCAACATGAAACGCGTCGGCGCGGCGCTCGATCAGCTTTCGGGCCGTGTCGGCTTTCGAGTCGTCGGCGGGCTGTCTGAACGCGTCATCTTCCGCGAATTCTTCCCGCGCGGCCTCACCCTGCTCGACAAGGACGCGCTCGAAGATTTCAGCCTCAGCCATGTCGGTGCCCGCGCCGAACTGCGCGCCCTCCTCGCCGGGCTGAACCTGCCCGGCTGGGACACGGCAAAGCTGGGCTGAACCATGTTCATCGCGCTCCTGCTGGCAATCGGCCTTGCCTGGTGGCTGCACAAGCGCGGCGAACTTTTGCCCAATTTGCTGCACTGGGGCGGCACGGCCACCATCGGGCTGATCGGGCTTCGGATGCTGGAAACCGGCAAGCCGCTGCTGGCCCTCACCGCTGCTGCTGTCGCCTATGGCTGGTGGCGGACACAGGCGCCGAAACCGAAACTTCCCGCCGACGAAGCCGCCGCCCGGGCCTTGTTGCGGGTGCCGCCGGGCGCCAGCGCCGATGCCATCCAATCGGCGTGGCGCAGCGCCATGCAGACGGCCCACCCCGACGCCGGCGGCAGCGATCAGGCCGCCGCAGCACTCACCGCCGCACGCGACCTGTTGCTAAGCCGCGATTCGCGCTAGACTTTCGCTCGTAACATGGCGCTGGCAACCGGGCCTGCCCGGCGAAATCCGAGCCGCGAGCGCACAGACGATGGAGACAAGCGTGACCCACCAATTCCACCCGACGACATTACGCGAATATGACATCCGGGGCCTTGTCGGTGACACGCTGACCGACGCCGATGCCTATGCCATCGGCCGCAGCTTCGGCACTATCCTCGCCCGCGCCGGCGGCAGCAAGGCGGCGGTCGGCTATGATGGCCGCACCTCCTCCCCGGGGTTCGAGGCCGAAATCGTCCGCGGCCTCAACGATGCCGGCATCGAGGCGTTGCGCATCGGGCTCGGCCCGACGCCGATGCTGTATTTCGCCGTTTACGAACTCGGCTGCGATGGCGGCATCATGATCACCGGCAGCCACAACCCGCCGGCGTACAACGGCTTCAAGATGATGCTGAAGGACCGGCCTTTCTTTGGCGCCGACATCCGCGCGCTGGGCGACATGGCCGCCGCCGGGGATTGGGTATCGGGGACCGCCGGCAGCCGCAACATCGAACTGATGGACCGCTATGTAGATCGGCTGGTGCAGGATTTCGACGGTGGCGCATTCACCATCGCCTGGGATTGCGGCAATGGCGTCGCCGGGCCGGTCGTCGAAAAACTCGTCAAGCGGCTGCCCGGCACCCACCATCTGCTGTTCACCGAAGTCGATGGCAATTTTCCCAACCACCACCCGGACCCGACCGACGAAAAGAACCTTGAGGACCTGAAGCGCGTCGTCGCCGAAAAACACTGCGATTTCGGCCTGGCATTCGATGGCGATGCCGATCGGCTCGGCGCCATCGACAGCCTGGGCCGCGTCGTCTGGGGCGATCAATTGCTCGGCATCCTCGCCGAACCGGTGCTGAAGGATTTGCCCGGCGCCACCATCATTGCCGATGTGAAGGCCAGCCAGGCGCTGTATGATCGAATCGCCGAACTGGGCGGCACGCCGATGATGTGGAAGACCGGCCACAGTCTGATCAAGGCCAAGATGAAGGAAGTCGATTCGCCGCTGGCCGGCGAAATGAGCGGGCACATTTTCTTCAAACACCAATGGTATGGCTTTGACGATGGCATCTACGCCGGCATCCGGCTGATCCGCGCCATATCGCAACTGGGCGGCTCGCTTACCGCGCTGAAGGACGCCATGCCGGCCATGGTCAACACGCCGGAACTGCGTTTCCAATCCTCCGAGGACCGCAAGTTCGTCGTCGTCGAGGAAGTGCTGGCCCGGCTGAAGGCAGCGGGCGCAACCGTCAATGAAACCGATGGCGCCCGGGTCACCACGCCCGATGGCTGGTGGCTGTTGCGCGCATCGAACACCCAGGATGTGCTCGTCGCCCGGGTCGAGGCGCGCGACACGGCGGCACTGGCGCGTTTGCAGGCTGATCTGGACGCGGCGCTGGCGGCATCGGGGGTTGCACCGACGGTGGTCGGGCATTGATCGACATGTGATCGGCGGTTGATCGAATGCCGGCAACCACCGGCCGCAATCCGCTGGCCCGGTTAACCCCTCCGCACCATGTTCATGCTATAGGAGTCGGCATCGGTCGCGTCGTCGCCAGCCGGCTTGGCAGGCGGCCAATGCAGACGACCAATCCGGCCGCCGCGCCTTGGCAGGGCAGGCGGAAACCGGTACGTGTGACCGCTATGTTGCACCGCAACATTTCCACTTGAATGCAGCCGCAATACTTGCTATGTTGCACCGCACCATGAACATGGAGCGTCAGATGGCAGCCAAGACAACCCCCGCATCCAAAAAGCCCCGTGCCACCGGCGCGGCCAAGCCGATTGCGCCCGCGGCTGTCGTCTCCACAAAAGCCGCCGATGCTGCGGCTGATGCTGCGGCCGCACCGGTCACCACCCCGACCGTCGCGGCAAAGAGCGCAACGCCGACGGCGGCAACCAGCGCAGCCAAGCCGACCACGGCGAAGCCAGTCGTTGCTGCAACGCCGGTTGTTGCAAAGCCGCTTGTTGCAAAGCCCAAGGCGACGAAGGTCGCCAAAAAGCCCGTGACACGTAAAGTTGCACGCAAACCGGTGGCAAAGACTGTTTCGCCCAAGACCGTTACGGAAAAGGTCGCAGCATCCAGGCCCGTCGCGACAACCCCCGTTGCGGCCGCGCCGACCTCTGTTGCGGCCGCGCCGACACCAGAAAAGCCTGTGGTTTCGCTGGCCGCCGTCACGCCAACACCCACCACCCCAACGTCCCCTGCCCCAACGTCCCCTGCCCCAACGCCCAGCGCCGAAGCTGCAAGGCCCAAGCCGCTGCTGAAGTCCGTACCTGAATTCTTCACCCCTAATTTCAAGGAAAAAACCATGGCTACTGCATTTGAAACCACCCAGAAGACCGTCAAGTCGACCGTTGAAAAGCTCAACACCAGCGCCGAAGCCGCAATGACCAGCGGCAAGGCTGCCATGGAGCAGATCACCGCCAAGTCGAAGGAAGCGGTCGAGCACAGCATGAAGTCGCTCGACGAAATGACCGAAATGGCCCGTGGCAACGTCGAAGCCCTGCTGGCATCGGCTCGCGCCGCCACTGCCGGCATCGAATCGATCGCTTCGCATGTGAGCGAAGTGTCGAAGAAGAGCTTTGAAGAAGCCTCGACGATCGCCAAGGCCATCGCCGCTGCCAAGACGCCGAACGAAATGATGCAGCTGCAGAGCGATTTCGCCAAGAAGCAGTTCGACAGCGCCGTTTCGGAATTCTCGAAGCTTTCCGAAATGATGGTCAAGCTGGCCGGCGAAGTGTTCGAACCGGTGCAGAACCGCGTTGCGATCGCTACCGACAAGGTCAAGACGACCTTCAACAAGTAAGCTGATTTGCGGCCGCTTGCGGCCCCGAAACGCGAAAGGGCGGGTGCGGCGACGTGCCCGCCCTTTTCGATTCCGCCAATCCACCATATATTAGACGTTCGCCCATCGCCCTACGCCCGGAGCAGGCCCCCGATTCATGACCCTTGACCCGACAGCAAGCGATACCGACAAGCCCGGCGGCGGCGGATCCGGCGGCAACACCGGCCCCGGCGATACCGGCGTCGGCGTCGCCACCAAGACCCGGACGAAAACCGCCAAGCCGGCGCTGTACAAGGTGCTGATGCTCAACGACGATTACACGCCGATGGAATTCGTCGTGCTGACCCTGCAACGGTTTTTCAAGATGACCATCGAGGACGCCACCCGCGTCATGCTGCACGTCCACCAGCGCGGCGTCGGCGTTTGCGGCATCTTCACCTATGAAGTCGCCGAAACCAAGGTCAACCAGGTCATCGATTTCGCCCGAGAGCACCAGCACCCGCTGCAATGCACGATGGAAAAGGACTGATCCTCTTCTCCCCGGCCGCCCGCGCCAGGGGTCGCTGGAAGGTCCGCCACCCCGCCAACCAACCCCGCCGCCATTTCACCCACACCAACCCCGCCCGCAAACGGCAGGGGAGAAGAGCAGATGCACAGCTTTGCCCCCAATGCCCATGCGGTCATCATCGGCGCCACCGGCGGCATCGGCGCCGCCCTCGCCGATCAGCTTGACGCCGCGCCCGGCTTTGCCCGCGTCACCCGCCTGTCGCGCTCGACCGGTCTCGATCTCGAAAACCCCGCCAGCATCACCGCCGCCGCCGCCGCGCTGCCCGTGCCGCCCGATCTCGTCATCTGCGCCACCGGCATCCTCCACGCCCCAGGCGGCAACGATGCCCCCGGCCTCGCCCCGGAACGCGCGCTGAAAATGCTCTCCGCCGCCGCCTTTGCCCGCGCCTTTGCCATCAACGCCACCGGCCCGGCGCTCGTCGCCCAAGCATTCCTGCCGCTGATGCCCAAGGGCCGCAAGACCCTGTTCGCCGCGCTGTCTGCCCGCGTCGGCTCCATCACCGACAACCGGCTTGGCGGCTGGCACGCCTATCGGGCGTCAAAGGCCGCGCTCAACCAGATCCTGCGCACCATCGCCATCGAACAGGCGCGCACCAATCCCGATGGCATCATCCTCGGCCTCCACCCCGGCACGGTCGATACCGGCCTGTCATTGCCCTTTCAGCGCGGCGTGCCCCGGCTGTTCACCCCGGCCGAATCCGCCGCCCATCTGCTCGGCGTCATCGATGCCGCCACCCCGGCACAAAGCGGCCAGCTGCTCGACTGGCAGGGAACCCGTATCCCCGCCTGACACCGCGCCAGTGGACACGGCCCGCCACGCCCCCTAGCCTTCGCACCAGTGACCGACCCCGCCGCCATCGCCTCGACGGAAGCCGCCCGCGATGCCGGGCTCGTCCGCGCCGTTGGTCCGCTGGCATTGACCGGGGTGTTCGTCGGCATGCTCGTCGGCAGCGCCATCTTCACCATACCGGCCTATATGGCCGCCGCCGTCGGCAGCTGGGCGCCGCTCGCCTATCTCGCCTGCGCGCTCGCCGTCGGCTGCGTCATGCTGTGCTTTGCCGAAGCCAGCAGCCGGGTGCCCACCGCCGGCGGCGTCCAAAGCTTTGTCGGCGCCGCCTTTGGCCCCTATGCCGGGTTCCTGACCGGCGCCTTTGGCTGGGGCAGCCAGGTGCTGGCGGTGGCCGGCATCAGCGCCGCCGCCGCCGATGCCATCGGGTCGGTGGTGCCTGCCATGGCCGCAGGGCCGGTGCGCGCCATCGCCATCATCGCCTGGCTGTTCCTGCTGGCGGCGATCAACATCAACGGCGTCGGCTTTGCGTCCCGGCTGGTGGCGATCGCGACGAGCATCAAGCTCGTCCCCATCCTCATCCTCATCGCCATCGGACTGTGGTTCATCGCGCCCGCCAACCTCGTGCTGCCCCTCGCCAGCGGCCATACCGACATCGGCCGCGCCGCCATCACCGGCGTCTTCATGTTCATGGGCATCGAAACATCGCTGGCGGTGTCCGGCGAGGTGCGCGAACCGGCGCGCACCATCCCGCGCGCCATCATCGCCTCGCTGGTCGGCTATGCCATCATGTGCATCACCGTGCAGCTGGTGGTGCAGGGCATCCTTGGCGATGCGCTGGGCAGTTCGGTCGCCCCACTCGGTGATGCCATGGCGCGCATTTCGCCCTCGCTCGGCCTGTTGCTGGTCGCCGGCGCCGCTGTCTCGATGCTCGGCTTCACCGCGGGCGATGCGCTGGCGACGCCCCGCATGCTGTTCGCCATGGCGCGGGACGGCACGCTGCCGGCGGCGCTCGGCCGGCTGCACGCGCGCAGCCACGCGCCCTGGGTCGCCTGCCTCACCCATGCCACCATCGCCGCCGGCCTCGCCGTCACCGGCAGTTTTCTCAGCCTGGTCATCATCTCGTCGTTGCTGTCGGTCTGCATCTACATGGCCGGCTGTGCGGCGGCGCTGAAACTGCGCGCCGATGACATTGCACTCGCCGGGCCACCGGTGCGCATCCCGGCGCTGCGGCTGGTGGCGGCCGCCGGCGTGCTGACCATGGTCTGGGTGGCCACGCAATCGACCGGGGCGGAGGCGATCGGCATCGCGCTCTACACCGCCCTGGCCAGCCTCATCTTCGTCTTCCGTCGCCGCGCCCCGCAACCCCGCCCGGCCTGACCGCTTCACCCGCCGCGCGGCTCAGGCTTTCGCCTCGGCATAGGCCGCCAGCGCCCGCGCCCGCGCCGCCGCATGATCGACGATGGGCAACGGGTAGTCCCGACCCAGCTTCACACCGGCGGCCTGCAACAGCATCGGTTCCGCCTCCCATGGCGCATGGATGTCCTTGTCGCCCAGCCCGGCGAGCTCCGGCACGAATTCGCGAATATAGGCGGCGGCATCGAACTTGGCGCTTTGCGATACCGGCGCGAAAATCCGGTTGAACGGCGATGAATCGACCCCCGACCCCATCACCCACTGCCAGCCCAGCGAATTGGCGCCCAGATCGGCATCCACGAGGCAATCCCAGAACCAGCGCTCCCCCAGCCGCCAATCGATCAGCAGATGCTTCACCAGGAATGACGCGGCGATCATCCGCACCCGGTTGTGCATCCAGCCGGTCGCCCATAATTGCCGCATCCCGGCATCGACAATGGGATAGCCGGTGCGGCCGCGCTGCCAGGCCTCCAGATCATCGGGCGCCTGCCGGAACCCGATATCGTCGAACTGCGCCCGCCCCGGCACATCGCCGTGATCGGGGAATTGATCGAGGATATTGGCGGCAAAATCCCGCCAGCCAAGCTCCCGCAAATAGGGTTCGGCCGCCGCCGGCACCGCATCGGCCACCGCGTGCCACACGGCCCGCACCGAAATCTCGCCCAGCGCCAGATGCGGGGACAGGCGCGATGATCCCGCCACGGACGGCATGTTGCGCGCCCGGTCATAATCCCGCGCATGGTCCAGAAACGCCGCCAGCCGCGCCGCCGCCCCGGCCTCCCCCGGCTGCCACACACCGAACCCGCCCGACCAATCGGGCTTACTCGGCAATAACGCCCACGCACCCAGATCATCGCCCCCCGGGGCGTCAGCAAACGCCATCGCTTCCGGCGCCGGCAGCGGCCGCGGTGGCGGCATCTGTTCCTGCAACTTGCGCCACCACGGCGTGAAAATGCGATAGCGGCCACCACCCCCGGCCAGCACCGATTTCGGCACCGCCAGCAGCACGCCGTGGTAGCGATTGAACTTGATCGACGTCCCCGCCAGCGCCTTGCCCACCGCCGCGTCCTGCGCCTTGGCCCAGGGCTCATAATGGGTCAGCGTATGCACCGCCGCCGCGCCGATGGCCGCCGCGACCTCGGGCACCACCGCGCCCGCCGCCCCCCGCCGCAACAGCAACCGGCCGCCCCGTTCCGCCAATGTCCCCGCCAGCGACGCGAGGCTGTAGTGCAACCACCACCGCTGCGCCCCGCCCATCCGCCAATGGCCGGGCGCATCATCATCCAGCACGAACAACGCCACCACCGGCCCGGCCGCCGCCGCTGCGGCAACGGCGGCATGGTCCGCCAGCCGAAGATCATTGCGAAACCAGATGAGATGTGGTGCTGACATCCACCTCCATTACCGGCTAAAGCCCGCGCCTGTCGCGGCATAAGCCGCCCGAACGAAAGCGCCAAAATGCCGCAACTGGCCTATGTCGATGGCCGCATC
>JBBQPR010000097.1:0-9532 GCA_038217075.1 Sphingomonadales bacterium | reverse complement strand
TGAGCGTTGCAGCATGGTGACGTGCGCCGCGGTCTGCGCCATGGCCGGCACCACGGTGGCGGCGGTGGCGCCCGAACCGATGACGACGACGCGCTTGCCGGTGTGATCGAGATCCTTGGGCCATTCCTCGCAATGCGCGATGGTGCCCTTGAAATCCGCCATGCCCGGCCAATCCGGCATATAGCCCTGACGGTGGCGGTAATAGCCCTGGCACATCCACAGGAAATTGGCGGAAAAGCGTTTTTGTTCGCCGGTGTCGGTGCGTTCGGCAACCAGAGTCCAGCGCGAATCGGCGGTGGACCAGCTGGCCGATACGATGCGGTGGCCATAGCGGATGTGGCGGCCCAGATCATTTTCATCGATGACCGCGCCCAGATAGGCCTGGATTTCGGCGGCGGTGGCGATGGGGGGCCCGACCCATGGCTTGAACTTGTAGCCAAAGGTGTAAAGATCGCTGTCGGACCGGATGCCGGGGAAATTATGGCTGAGCCAGGTGCCGCCATAGCTGCCCTGGGTTTCCAGGACGGTGAAGCTGGTATCCGGCATTTCATGGGTGAGGTGCCACGCCGCACCAATGCCGGAAATGCCGGCGCCGACAACGAGCACGTCGAAATGTTCGATGCCGGATTCGGCGCCTGACGGGCGTTTGGCAAGCGTTGCTGTGTCGTTCATCGCGTTAATCCCGGGCTGCGCCACTGGGCCGTGGCAATGGCACCTTAGCGGCAATATCCGCCCGACGAACCTTCCCAAATCCATCAGGCTGTTGCAAGGGCGGCGGATGACCGATCCCGCCACCATCCGCCGCCTGTATGGCCGCCGCACCGGCCACAAGTTGCGCACCGGGCAGGCAGCGCTGGTGGAGGAGATGCTGCCGCGCCTGGCTTTGCCGGCGACGGGCGCCATCACTGCCGCCGGGCTGTTCGGCGATGACCGGCCATTGTGGCTGGAGATCGGTTTTGGCCGCGGCGAGCATATGGCGGCGCAGGCGGCGGCGAATCCCGGGGTGGGCATCATCGGTGCCGAACCGTTTCTGGATGGCGTTGTGGGCGCGTTGATCGAGGTGCAGGACCGTAGCCTGACCAATATCCGCCTGCACAATGGCGATGCGCTGGATGTGCTCGACAGGCTGGCACCGGCATCGGTGGAGCGGGTGCTTCTGCTGCACCCCGACCCCTGGCCCAAGGCGCGCCATGCCAAGCGGCGCTTTGCCAACCCGGGGCCCATCGACCTGGTGGCGCGCGCCCTGAAACCGGGCGGCGAATTCCGCATCGGCACTGATCACCCGGTCTATTGCCGATGGGCGTTGATGCAGATGGCCAAGCGCACGGATTTCGAATGGCTGGCAACCGGGCCGGTGGATTGGCAGGTGCGGCCCGATGACTGGCCACAGACGCGGTACGAGGCCAAGGCGCGGCGGCTGGGGCACGAGGTCTGGTATTTTCGTTACCGCAGGGTCTGATGGCGCGGCTGCTCGCCTGTTGGGAATTGGGCGGTGGCATGGGCCATATCGCCGGGCTGGCCCCGGCTGCGGCGGCGCTGGCGGCACTGGGGCATGAAAGCTGGCTGGCGGCGCTTGATGTGGCGGTGGCAGAGCCGCCGGGGCGATGGCCGTTTCAGCGGGTTTTGCCCGCGCCGTTGTGGCCGCACCGGTCGGCGACATTTCCGACACTGTCGTTCGGGCAGGTGATCGCCGATGGCGGCTTTGCCGACGCCGGGGGGCTGGCGGCGCTGGTGCGGGCATGGCTGGACTTGTTCGATCTGGTGGCGCCAGCGGCGATTTATGGCGACCATGCCCCGGCGTCGCTGCTGGCGGCGCATGTGGCGGGATTGCCCGCGGCGCGGCTGGGCACGCCCTTTACCTGCCCGCCGGCGGCGCGGCCGATGCCGGCGTTGATGCCCTGGCTGTCGGTATCGGCGGACGCGCGGGCGGCGGCGGATGTGGTTGCCGACCGGGTGGTGCAGGACGTGTGCCGGGGTTTTGGTGCGCCGGTGCTGGCCGGGCTGGCCGAATTGCTGGCGACGGCGCGGCCGTTCTTGATCAGCTGGCCGGAAACCGATGGGCAGGATCGCGATGATTCGGCCTGGTATGGGCCGGTGACCGGGCTGGGCGCGGCGGCTGCGCCGGATTGGCCGGTGGTCGATGGCCCGCAGGTGCTGGTGTTCCTGCCGTTCGGGCGCGCCGCGGCGGCACCGCTTGCGGAGGCGCTGGGGCTGCGCGGCTGGCCGGTGGTGTGGATGTGCCCGTCGCCGCCGCCGTTCAAATTGCCTGCCAATATTCGCCACGAGAGCGAATTGGTGGCGATTCGGGGCGGGACAGACGGGCCGCGGCTGCTGGTCGGCCGGGCCAGCCATTCGATCAACCTGGCGGCGTTGCGCTCCGGGGTGCCGCAATTGTTGCTGCCCGATGATGTCGAGACGCGGACGATGGCGGTGGCGCTGGCGGCGCGGCAACTGGGGCGGTTGCCGGATGCCTGGACGGCGGCGGCGATCGGGCCGTTGCTGGATGCGCTGGTGCGGGATGATGCGCCCGAACGCGCGGCGGCGGCGGCGGTGGCGGCGAGATATGCCGGTTATGATCCGGCGGCGATGGCCGGGCGGCTGGGCCGCGATCTGGCCGCTGCATTGGGACTGGGCTGAGCGGTGGCGCGGCTGCTCGCTTGTTGGGAATTGGGTCTGGGGCTGGGGCATCTGGCCAAATTGGCCCCGGCGGCGCGGGCGCTGGCCGGGCTGGGCCATGAATCCTGGCTGGCGGCGCGGGATGTGACGCGGGTTGCGGCGGTGGACGATGGGGCTTTTGCCAAGGTGCTGGCGGCGCCGCAATGGCTGGGGCGCGGCGCGGCGAACCCGACGCTTGGCTATGGGCAGTTGCTCGCCGATGGCGGGTTTGGCGATGATGACGGGCTGGTGGCGCTGGTGCGGGCTTGGCTGGCAATGTTTGAACTGGTGCAGCCGGCGGCGATCTATGGCGATCATGCGCCGGCGTCGTTGCTGGCGGCGCATGTTGCCGGGCTGCCGGCGGCGCGATTCGGAACGCCGTTCACCTGCCCGCCGGCGATGCGGCCGTTGCCGGGGTTGATGCCTTGGCTGGCGGTGCCGCAATCGGCGCGCACGGGGGCGGATGTGGTGGCGGACCGGGTGGTGCGCAGCGTCTGCCGGGCGTTCGGCGCGCCGGTACTGGCGGGGCTTGCCGAGTTGCTCGGCACGGCGCCGGCGTTCCTGGCGAGTTGGCCGGAGATGAACTGTGGCCCGGCGCGGCGTGATTCGGCCTGGTATGGGCCGTTGGGCGGGGTGGCCGGGGCAGCGCCCGATTGGCCGGATGTGCCGCCGTCATCCGGCCCGCGCGTGTTCGTCTATATGCCGTTCGATCGGGCGGCGGCGGCCCCTTTGGCGGCGGCGCTGGGGCAACGCGGCTGGCCGGTGATCTGGATGTGCGCGACGCCGCCGGATTTCGCGCTGCCCGGATCGATTCGGCATGTGGCGGAACCGGTCGATATCACGGCGGTGCTGGCGTCGGCGCGCCTGTATGTGGGGCGCGGCAGCCATGGCGCCGGGCTGGAGGCGATCCGCGCCGGCTGCCCGCAATTGCTGGTGCCCGATGATGTCGAATCGCGCACGCTGGCGCTGGCGCTGGCGTCCCATGGCATCGCGCGGCTGGCGACGGCGTGGGAGGCCGGATCGATCGGCGCGGCGCTGGATGATATGGTCGTGGATTCAGCGCCGGAACGCGGCGCGGCGGCGGCGGTGGCGGCGCGCCATGCCGGCCATGACGGGGCGACGGCGGCGGCGCGGCTGGGGCTGGACATGGCGCTGGCCTTGCGGCTGGCGACTGCGGCTTGATTGACCGGCGCGCGGCATGGCTTTAGGCGTTAGCCGGGTGAATATCTCCTATCTCGATTTCGAAAAACCGGTGGCGACCATCGAGGCGCGGGCGGCGGATTATCGCGCCTCCGGCGATGAAGCCGGCGCCAAGCACGCCGAAGGCGCGGCGCGGCGATTGCTGGCCGAAACCTATGCGCGGCTGTCGCCCTGGCAGAAGACCCAGGTCGCCCGGCATCCGGAGCGGCCGCATTTCCGCGACATGATCAAGGGGCTGGTCGAAGATTTCATGCCGCTGGCCGGGGATCGCGCCTTTGGCGAGGACGAGGCGATCATCGGCGGGCTGGGCCGACTGCGTGGGCAGGGCACGCCCATCATGGTGATCGGCCATGAAAAGGGCCATGATACCGCGACTAGGGTGAAGCATAATTTCGGCATGGGCCGGCCCGAAGGCTATCGCAAGGCGATCCGGCTGGTGGAACTGGCCGGGCGGTTCAACGTGCCGATCGTCACGCTGATCGATTCGGCTGGGGCCTATCCGGGGGTCGATGGCGAGGAACGCGGCCAGGCCGAAGCCATTGCGCGGGCGACCGAGGCCTTCATCGGCGCGCCGGTGCCGATCATCGCAGCGATCACCGGCGAAGGCATGTCGGGCGGCGCCATCGCATTGGCGGCGGCGGACAAGGTGATCATGTTCGAACATGCGGTTTATGCGGTGATTTCGCCCGAAGGCTGTGCCTCCATCCTGTGGCGCACCGCCGACAAGGCCAACAACCATGCCGCCGATGCCGCCGAGGCGATGCGGGTGACATCGGCCGATCTGAAGAAGCTGGGCGTTATCGACCTGATCGTTTCGGAACCGCTGGGCGGGGCACACCGCGATCCGGCGGCGGCGATTGCGGCGCTGTCGATGGCGATCACCGCCGAACTGGTGGCGTTGCTGGGCATCGCGCCACCGGCGCTGAGGAAGGCGCGACGGACCAAGTTCATCGAAATGGGACGGTTGCTGCAGGGGTGACGGGCGCGCCGGTGCGGACCGTTCATGTTGTCGCAGCGGCGTTGATCGATGGCGATGGCCGGGTGCTGGTGGCGCAGCGGTTGCCTGGCGGCTCGCTTGGCGGCCTGTGGGAATTTCCGGGCGGCAAGATCGAGCCGGGCGAGACGCCCGAAGCGGCGCTGGTGCGCGAACTGGCCGAGGAACTGGGCATATCGGTGGCGGCCGAGGCGTTGCAGCCATTGACCTTTGTCAGCCACGCCTATGCCGATTTTCACCTGTTGATGCTGCTGTACACGGTGCGCGACTGGGTGGGGGTGCCGGTGGGGCAGCAGGGGCAAGCGTTGCGCTGGGGCGATGCGGCGGGGCTGGCGTCGCTGCCGATGCCGCCCGCCGATGTGCCGTTGCTGGCGGCATTGGCAACAATAATGGCGTGAAGCACCGCCGCCGGGGGCAAGTTTTGTTGCCGTATGGTGACGGTGCGGCTATGCGGTGCGAATCCTGATGGGGCTGGTTTCGACATGAAAATTCTCGCCGGTAACGGTAACCCGGAACTTGCCCAGGCCATTGCCGCCTATCTCGACATGCAATTGACCAGCGCATCGGTGCGACGTTTTGCCGATGAGGAGATTTTCGTCGAAGTGAACGAAAACGTCCGCGGTGAGGATGTGTTCGTCGTGCAATCGACTTCCGCCCCAGCAAACGACAATCTGATGGAATTGCTGATCTGCATCGACGCACTGCGACGGGCATCGGCGCGGCGCATAACGGCGGTGGTGCCGTATTTCGGTTACGCCCGGCAGGATCGCAAATCCGGGTCACGCACCCCGATTTCGGCCAAGCTGGTCGCCAATCTGATCACCAAGGCGGGCGCCGACCGGGTGCTTTCGATCGATCTGCATGCCGGGCAGATCCAGGGTTTCTTCGATATCCCGACCGACAATCTGTTCGCGGCGCCAGTGATCGCGGCGGACATCGAGGCGCGGTTGCCCAAGGCCGATCTGATGGTGGTATCGCCCGATGTCGGCGGCGTGGTGCGAGCGCGGGCGCTGGCCAAGCGGCTGGGCAATGCGCCGCTGGCGATTGTCGACAAGCGCCGCGAGCGCGCCGGCGAATCGGAAGTGATGAACATCATCGGCGATGTCAGCGGCCGGATGTGCGTGCTGGTCGATGATATCGTCGATTCGGCGGGCACGCTGTGCAACGCGGCGGCGGCGTTGATGGAAGCGGGCGCGCTGGGCGTCACCGCCTATGTAACCCATGGTGTGCTGTCGGGCGGTGCGGTGGCGCGGGTCGAAGGATCGGCGCTGACCGAATTGGTGGTCACCGATTCGATTGCCGCCGTGGCGTCGGTGAAATCCGCGACAAAGGTCCGCCGCATCACCATCGCGCCATTGCTGGCCGAGGCGATGCGACGGACGAGCGAGGAAAGCTCGGTCAGCTCGCTGTTCGATTAGGCCGGGCCTGCGCCCTGCCCTAGTTGCCGGTGTCGCGGTTCACGATGCGGCCGTCGGGGAAATAGACCTTGTCCGGCGTTACATATTCACCTTTGGGCGTGCAGATGCCGCCGGGGTCCTTGGCGCGAATCTTGGCGCAGAATTCCGTATCCGGGCGCTGCGGTTGGGCCAGCGCCGGCACCGCGAGTGCCGCCGCGGCAATCGCCGTTGCCGCCATCAGGGTCAGTCTGGTCATTGTCATTGTTCAAATCGTCCTTCCGGGCGGCAAACCGCCCTTGCAGCTGTTTAGCGGCTATGGGCTGTCGCGGACATGAATATCAATCACCAAAGCCGCTGACCGCCGGAAACGCGCCGATCGACGTGCGCGCATCGACGCCGGCGTGACAGCCGGGCGATGGCCCGCTAAGCCGCATGGCAGATGCATTTGCCGCCGCCCAACGCCGTTCTGACCGTCGATACGACGGCGATTGCCGCCAATTGGCAGGTGTTTGCGCGGGCCGGCGATGCGGCGGCATGCGGTGCGGCGATCAAGGCCGATGGCTATGGCCTGGGCGCGCGCGCTACCGCAGCTGTGCTGGTGGCGGCGGGGTGTCGCGACCTGTTCGTGGCGCATTGGGCCGAAGTGCCGCCGCTGGGCCCGCTGGCGGATGGGGTGCGCGTCGCCGTGCTGCATGGCGCCGGTGCCGCCGAATTGCCGGTGGCGCAATCGTCACGGGCGGTGCCGGTGCTGGTGACACCGGCGCAGGTGATGGCGTGGAAACAGACCGGGCGGCCGTGCGACGTGATGATCGATACCGGCCTGAACCGGCTGGGGCTCGCACCCGAGGATGCGTTGTCGGGGCTGCTCGACGGGTTGAAGATCCACACGCTGCACAGCCATCTTGCCTGTGCCGAGACACCCGAACACCCGATGAACGAGCGGCAGCGGGCGCTGTTCGCCGATTTGGGGACGCGGATTCCGGCGCAGCGGCTGGCACTGGCCAATTCGGGCGGCATCGGTCTTGGCCCCGGCTATCATTTCGGGCTGACGCGGCCGGGGATCGGGCTGTTCGGTGGTGGCCCCGGCCCGGATGGCGAGCGGTTGCGGCCGGTCGCCGGGATATCGGCGCGGATATTGCAGTTGCGCGATGTGCCGGTGGGGGCGAGCGTCGGTTATGGCGCGACGTTCGTGGCGGCGCGGCCGACGCGGCTGGCGGTGGTGGCGCTGGGCTATGCCGACGGCTATCCGCGATCGCTGTCCAATTCGGGCGCGGCGCTGGTCGGCGGTATGCGCTGCCCGTTGGCCGGGCGCGTGTCGATGGACCTGACGGCGTTCGACGTCACCGATGCGCCACAGGGGTTGGCAGAGGACGGCTGGCTGGCGATCGAATTCGATCTGGTTGCGACCGCCGCCGCCGCTGGCCGGACGGAATATGAGTTGCTTACGGCGCTCGGTGCTCGCTATGCCCGGCGATATATATGAGCCTGGTCGTCACCATCTATGATGCCTTTGTGGCGCTGGGCAGCGTCGTTATCGGCCTGTTCGTGTCGATCGGGCGGCTGGCGCGCTTTGCCATGACGGTGCTGTCCCGCCTGGTGCGGCCGCCCTGGTATCCGATGCAATTGTTCGAACAGATGCTGGTCATCGGCTATTTCTCGCTGCCGGTGGTCGGGCTGACCGCGTTGTTCACCGGCTCGGCGCTGGCGCAGCAGATCTATATCGGCGGCAGTCGCTTCAACGCCGCCTCCACGGTGCCGGCGGTGACGGTTATCGGCATCGTGCGCGAATTGGGCCCGGTGCTGGGCGGGTTGATGGTCGCCGGGCGGGTATCGAGCGCCATGGCGGCGGAGCTTGGCACCATGCGGGTAACCGAACAGATCGATGCGCTGGCGACGCTGCGCACCGATCCGTTCCGTTATCTGGTGGCGCCGCGGCTGGTGGCGGCGGTGCTGGTAATGCCGTTGCTGGTGCTGGTATCGAATGCGCTGGGCGTGGCCGGCGGCTGGTTGCTGGCGACGCAGCGGCTGGGGTTCAATTCGGCAGCCTATCTGAACACGACGGCGCAATATCTGAAGGTGGACGACGTGGTTTCATCGATGGTGAAGGCCGCGGTGTTCGGCTTTTTCATCGCATTGATGGGCTGTTACCATGGCTATCATTCATCGGGCGGCGCGGCGGGTGTCGGCCGCGCGACGACCAATGCAGTGGTGTCAGCGTTCATTCTGATCCTTTTGTCCAACCTGATCATCACCGTGATCGTGTTCGGATCATGACCGACGTCGTGCCCCGGATCAGCCTGCGCGGCGTGGTGAAGCGTTTTGGCCGCAAGACCGTGCTGAACGGCGTCGACCTGGATGTGATGCCGGGCGAATCGATGGTCATCATTGGTGGTTCCGGCAGCGGCAAATCGGTGATGATCAAGTGCATCCTGGGGCTGATGCACCCCGAGGAAGGGCGAATCCTGGTTGATGGCAGGGATGTCACCAGGCTGACCGGCCGGGCGCTGGCGGATTATCAAGCGCGGTTCGGCATGTTGTTCCAGGGCGGCGCGCTGTTCGATTCGCTCAGCATCTGGCGCAATGTCAGCTTTGCGTTGGCCGGGCCGGCGCGGGAACGCCGGGCGCGGGCGATCGATACGCTGGCCCGGGTCGGGCTGGGCGCCGATGTTGCCGATTTGCGGCCATCGGAGCTTTCGGGCGGCATGCAGAAGCGCGTTGCGCTGGCCCGTGCCATCGCGGCGGGGCCGGAGATCCTGTTTTTCGATGAGCCGACGACCGGGCTCGATCCGATCATGGCCGATGTCATCAACGATCTGATCCGCACGCTGGTCACCGACATGAAGATCACCGCGCTGACCATCACCCATGACATGAGCAGCGTGCGCAAGATCGCCGATAGCGTGGCGATGCTTTACGAGGGCCGAATCGTCTGGCACGGTCCCCGCCATGGTATTGATTCTGCCGACAATCCCTATGTCGATCAGTTCGTCCATGGTCGCGCCGAAGGGCCGATCCGGATGAAGCTGAAACGATCATGAACCCCCGCGAGATCAGCCCTTCGGCGGGTGCGGCCGAACTTTCGCGGCTGCTGTCGGGTGCCGCCGGTGGCGACCAGGCGGCCTATAAAGAATTTTATGATCGCACGTCGGCGAAGCTATTTGGCATCATCCTGCGTATCTTGGTCGAACGAGGCGAGGCCGAGGATGTTTTGCAGGAAGTTTTCGTGACGATTTGGCGCAAGGCGGCGGAGTTTGATCCGACGCGCGCCAGCCCTGTCACCTGGGCG
>JBBQPR010000096.1:0-9551 GCA_038217075.1 Sphingomonadales bacterium | reverse complement strand
CTGGCGCATGCGCGTCGCGCTGGCGGCGCTGCTGTTTTCGCAGCCCGACCTGCTGTTGCTCGATGAACCCTCCAACCACCTCGATCTCGAAGCGACGATGTGGCTGGAATCCTTCCTCAAAACCTATCGCGCCACCATCGTGGTGATCAGCCATGAACGTGATCTGCTCAACAATGTCGTCGATTCCATCCTGCACCTGGAAGGCGGCAAGATCACGCTATACCCCGGCGGCTATGATGATTTCGAACGCCAACGTGCCGAACGATTGGCGCAACTGGCCAGCGCGCGTGAAGCGCAGGCGGCGCAGCGCGCCAAGCTGCAGGATTATGTCGCCCGCAATTCCGCCCGCGCCAGCACCGCCAAACAGGCGCAATCCCGCCAAAAGGCGCTGGCCAGGATGCAGCCGATCGCCGAAGCCGTCACCGATCCGACGCTGGTGTTCAATTTCCCGTCGCCGCCGCCTTTGAAACCGCCGCTGGTGCAGATCGACCATGCCGCCGTCGGTTATGATGGCCGCGCCATCCTGCGCCAGATCGATCTGCGGCTTGATCCGGATGACCGGCTGGCGCTGCTCGGCCGCAACGGCAATGGCAAGACCACGCTGGCGCGGCTGCTTTCGGGCCAGTTGAAGGCGATGGAGGGCACGGTCGCCGCGCCCGGCAAGCTGCGCGTCGGCTATTTCACCCAATATCAGGTGGAAGAACTCGATAGCGACGACACGCCGCTGGAACATATGTCCCGGCTGATGCGCGGCGCCAACCCGTCGCAGGTGCGCGCCCAATTGGGCCGCTTCGGCTTTTCGGGCGGCATGGCCGAACAAAAGGTCGGCAAGATGTCCGGCGGCGAAAAGGCCCGGCTGGCGCTGGCGCTGATCACCCGCGATGCGCCGCATCTGCTCATCCTCGATGAACCGACCAACCACCTCGATGTCGATACGCGCGAGGCGTTGGTGCAGGCGCTCAATGACTATGAAGGCGCCGTCGTGGTCGTCAGCCATGATCGCCACATGATCGAGGCCAGCGCCGATCGCCTGATCCTCGTCGACGCCGGCCGCGCCACCGAATTTGCCGGCAGCCTTGACGATTACACCGACACCATCCTGGGCAAGAGCCCGGCGGGACCGGAAGGCGGCAAATCAAAGGCCGACAAGAAGAACGACCGCAAGGCCGCCGCCGCCGCCCGCGAAGCGTCTGCCGGGCTGCGCAAGGCGGTGAAGGAGGCCGAGGTCGAAACCGCGAGGCTGACGGCGCGGCAAAAGGAAATCGACCTGGCGCTGTTTGATCCCAAGGCCGCCAGCGCCGCGGACGCCAAGCGCACTGCCGGTGAACTGATGCGCCTGCGTGGTGAAATCGACCGCGATCTGGCCGCAAGCGAAGCCCGTTGGCTGTCCGCCAGCGAAGCGCTGGAGGCCGCCGACGCTTGAGGTTTCAGTCGGCCGTGGCAGCTTCGATGCATAGCAACTGTCGTAGTGACGCCCCCCGTCCCTCCAGCAGGTCGGCAAGCGTATAGTGGTCAAGCACGCCGAAGAAAGCCGCCAGCGCTTCATCGATAACGCTGGTCAGTCGGCAAGCCGGCCCAATGACGCAGGCGCCGCAATCGAGCAGGCCGCTGGGATTTGGGCCGCCATGGCCCTCGCTCCGCCGGATCAGCGCGCCGACGTTTATCGTATCCGGCGCCAACGCCAGCCTGATACCGCCATTGCGGCCGCGCAAACTGGCGACATGGCCGGATTTGCCGAGATGGTGCACCACTTTCATCAGATGATTCTGTGAAATGCCATAGCTGCGTGCCATCTCGGCTATCGAACACGTCTCGCCTGGCCGCGCCCCCAGGTAGAGCAACACGCGCAGCGCATAATCGGTATAACTGGTCAGGCGCATGGCGATCATCTGCCTCGTGGTGGAGAGCGTTTCAGAGCCGGATGGCCTCGTCTGACGCTTGGGAAGGCGCGAGAAAACAAAGAATTAGAGCGCGGCTCTTGCTCAATCAAATCCGAAATCATGCATATTGATTGCATCTTTAATCGAAGCAGCATAGGGCTATTTCAAATACTGGTTTGGAGCAGGCGATGGATGCCGCGCACAGCAATACCGAAGCCGTGATCACCGAAGCGCAGATCGCCGATCTGATCCCGCGCTTTTACGATTGTGTGCGGGCCGATCCGCTCATAGGACCGGTGTTCGCCGGTGCCATCGATGATTGGGCGCCACACTTGGAAAACCTGATGGCGTTCTGGTCGTCGGTGATGTTGACGACAGGCCGCTACAAGGGCAACCCCATGATGGCGCACATGAAACATCTGGCGACGATCACACCGCCAATGTTCGATCGCTGGCTGGCGTTATGGGCAGATACTACGAATCAAAGCCTGCCGCAGGCACTCGCAACCACCTTGCAAGCCAAGGCAGTCCGGATCGCCAAAAGTCTAAGCCTCGCGCTTTATTATCGGCCGGCGCCGGGCGCCGCAGCGGCCTGATATGGCTGCCAGGCCCTATAGATCGACGCCGGTGTTTGACGAAACGACTCTGCCAAGGGCGTTGCGCGGCGAACACAGCACCAAGGCGGGGGTTTGGGGCGTGATCCGGGTGCTCAATGGGCGCCTGCGATTGACCTGGCTCGAACCACTCGGCACCGCCATTCTGACGCCGGACTGCCCTGGCCTGGTGCTGCCCGAACAGAAGCACTTCGTAGAACCCATCGGTGCGATGCAAATGCAAGTCGATTTCCACGATGGAACCCCCGCAATCGACGGCCCGCTGGCCGCCGCCGAACCCGAAACGCCATGAACATGCCGAAGTCGATCCCCCCAGTCCGATCCCACCATACGAACCAGAATGCCGCGATGGTCAGCTTCTGGCGCCTTATCGCCTGTCTCGTCGTCGCCGGCGTGTTGATGGCTGCTGCCGCCATCTGGTACCTGTCGACCTACGGCCCGCTTACGCCAACGCTGGTCGTAACCACCGTTTTTGGCGTCACCGTGTCGATCATTCTTGGTGGCGGGCTGATGGCGATGGGCTTCCTGTCGTCCAACAGCGGCCATGACGAGCGCGCCGCCGCGGCAACAGCCCCGCCCGAAAAAGCCACTGACGAACCCTGACGAGCCTCAGCGTGCTGCGTCGATCTCCTCGCCGATCAACGCCACCGGGATGATGCCTGATGCCATGATCCGCCGCATCGTATCGCCGATTACGAACGGCCGCCCGGCCACATCGGCGGCGTGGGATTCGTCGGCGATCAGATGCTCCAGCTGCAATTTGCCGATGATATAGCTTGGCCCATAACCCGGCTGGCGCGCGTAAAGCAGTTGTTCGAACCCGACCAGCGGGCTTTCGGCATCGGACCAGCCGCGCGGTGTCCAACCGGCGTGGAACTTGCCCGCAGCGGCCAGGTCCATCTCGTTGGCCTGCACGTGCAGCGACGCCAGCCCGCGTGCCGCGCGGTTGGCGAGCATGATCCACACCAGCTCCCGCCCACGCGGCAGATCGTCGTACAGGCCCGCCTGCATGACGATCTCCTCGAACGCGGTCGCAAAGCCTTCGGACCGGTTGGCGTAGATATTATACAACGGCGGCACCCGGCGCACCGGGCTGGCGTGCGGCGCCTCGCGCATGCGGGCCAGGTCGATCCAATGGGTGAAATGGCTCATCAACGGCCATTGGTCCTCGGCCGTGACATGGCTGAAGAAATTGCGCTCGCCGGGCGGGGTATAATCCATCCCCTGGTTGGCAATCGCGGCGCGTGCCCAATCGCTGTTCTCGGCAAGCCCGGTGGCGGCGAGGAAATCGCTGAATTTCGCCTGTTTGACCTTTAGCGCTGCCGCAAAGGCTGCCGGGTCGGCAATCGGCATGATCGGCGGCAGCGCCCGGTTGCGCGCCTCCTCCAGCCGCAGCCCGGTCAGCGCCCGGTCGAGCTCGCGCTGCAACAGCACCCGCTGCGCATCCCAATCATAGGGGTTCAACTCGACATGTTTCGCGTGCCAGTCGTAGTTTTCCTTGCCGACACCCGATGGCCCGGTCTTCCTGGGGGCCTCGGCGGCAACCCAGGCGGCAAAATCCCGCGTCGCAGCTTCGGCTTCGGCAATCGCCCGGCGCAGCGCCGGGGGCGCGCCCGTCATGTCGGCGAGCCGAGCACCATCCAGCGTCCGCATCATCAGCTTGCCCGCCGCAAGCGTCGCCAGCAGATCGGCCTGTTCCTTGAAAGCGCGATCGCCATAGACCCACAGGTCGCGGGCGTTGCTGCCCGCCAGATTGACCTTCGCCGCCGCCAGATTGGCCGGCACCGCCGCCAGCATCGCCGTCAACGCCTTGGCATCACCGGCATTCAACGGCCATTTGAAGGCATAAAGATCGATGTTGGGATACGCTGTCTGGCCTTCATGCGCCGGCACATCGCTCCAGTCGTTGAAGATATTGGCGTAGAATCCGGGGTCGCGCGCCCAGGGTTTCAGTACCCGAAAATCGAAATCCAGCCCGTTCATCTCGGCCTCGATCAGCCGGTAATCGATGCGCGCCCCAACCGGCCAGCCGCTGCGGTCGATCGCCGCCAGCCGCGCCTGCCACGCCGGCAGCGCCGCCTGTTTGCGGGCCATGGCGGCGGCGCCATAATCGGCCACGCCGGCCTTTACATCGGGCCGTTCAAACGCCCGCCATTGCCCGAAAAAATCGCCCAGCGCGGCCGGGTCTGTCGCCGCCGCCCTTGCCGGGGCTGTCAAGCCGATCGCCAGCGCCGGCAGCGCCGTACCAAGTGCCAGCGCGCCGATCAAATTCCGCAGATGTGCCATGGCCCGTTCCCCAGAGACTATCGCCCGACAGTGACAAGGCCGCCGCGCGCGTCAAGCCTTTCCGCAACCGCTCAGGCGTCGAGCGCCTCGGCATCCACCGCATCGGCGTGGGCCTGGATAAAGGCAAATCGATGCTCGGGGTTGCGGCCCATCAACCGTTCGACAAGGTCCGCCACGCTGGCCCGGCCATCGGCGCCCTCGGGCAATGTCACCCGAAGCAGCGTGCGCTTTTTCGGGTCCATGGTGGTTTCCTTCAACTGCTGCGGCGCCATTTCGCCCAGCCCCTTGAAGCGGCTCGCCTCGATCTTGGTCTTGCCGGCGAACACGGTTTTCATCAGCTCCTCGCGGTGGGCATCGTCGCGGGCATAGGCAATGGTGCCGCCCGCCGCGAGCCGATACAGCGGCGGCTGCGCGACATACAGCCGGCCATCGCGCACCAGCCCCGGCATTTCCTGAAAGAAGAACGTCATCAACAGCGTCGCGATATGGGCACCATCGACATCGGCGTCGGTCATGATGACGATCCGCTCATAGCGCAGGTTTTCCGGCGCATAATGGCTGCGCGTGCCACACCCCAGCGCCTGGATCAGATCGGCAACCTCGCTATTGGCGCCGATCTTGGCGGCATTGGCGGAGGCAACGTTCAGGATCTTGCCGCGAATTGGCAAAATCGCCTGGGTCATCCGGTCCCGCGCCTGTTTGGCGGAGCCACCTGCCGAATCGCCTTCGACGATGAACAATTCGGTGCCCGCCGCATCGCCGCGCGCGCAATCGGTCAGCTTGCCGGGCAGCCGCAAATTGCGCTTCGAAGTCGCGGTCTTGCGCTTCACCAGCAATTCCGCGCGGCGGCGCAACCGGTCTTCCATGCGTTCGACGACAAAGGCCAGCAACGCCCGGCCGCGCTCGCCGGAGCCAGTCAGCCAATGGTCGAAATGGTCCTTCACGGCGTTCTCAACCAGCCGCGTCGCCTCGGGGCTGGTCAACCGGTCCTTGGTCTGGCTCTGGAACTGCGGATCACGGATGAACAGCGAACACATGATCTCGGCGCCGGTGAACACATCTTCGCCCGATAGCTCGCCGGCTTTCTTGTTGCCGGTCAGGCTGGCGAAATTGCGCAGCCCCCGTGTCAACGCGGTGCGCAGGCCTGTTTCATGGGTGCCACCATCGGGCGTCGGGATGGTGTTGCAATAAAAACTCGCGGCGCCCTCGCCATAGTGCGGCCAGGCACAGGCCCATTCGACCGCGCCCTTGCCATCGGCCAGGTCGGCACGGCCGGCAAACAGTTCGGGCGTCACCATCTCGCGGTCGCCCAGCCGTTCCTTCAAATGGTCGGCAAGTCCGCCGGGAAACTGGAACACCGCGGTTTCCGGCGTGTCGCCATCCAGCAGGGCAGGGGCGGCCTTCCAGCGGATTTCGACGCCGCCGAACAGATAGGCCTTTGATCGCGCCAGCTTGTACAGGCGGGAGGCGCGGAACTTCGCTTCCTCCCCGAAAATCTGGGTATCGGGCAAAAATCGTATCGTCGTGCCGCGCCGGTTCGGCACCGCGCCCAGTTTCTCCAGCTTCGATGTCGGAAATCCGCGCGAAAAAGTCTGGCGAAACAATTCACGGTTGCGCGCCACTTCCACGCTCATTTCCGACGACAGCGCGTTGACCACCGAAATGCCGACGCCGTGCAGGCCGCCCGACGTCGCATAGGCCTTGCCGCTGAACTTGCCGCCCGAATGCAGCATGGTCATGATGACTTCCAGGGCGGATTTATCCGGGTGCTTGGGGTGCGGATCGATAGGGATGCCACGGCCATTGTCGGTAACGGACAGGCTGCCATCGGCCTCCAGCGTCACTTCGATGCGGCTGGCATGGCCGGCCACCGCCTCGTCCATGGCGTTGTCCAGCACTTCGGCGGCAAGGTGGTGAAAGGCCCGCTCGTCAACGCCGCCGATATACATGCCGGGGCGACGGCGGACCGGCTCCAGCCCCTCCAGCACCTCGATATGGCTGGCATCATAATCGGAAGGCGCCGCGGTCGCGGCGAACAGGTCGCTCATGGGGGAGGTTATAGGGCGCAACCCCGTCCCGGAACAAGCGATGAACGAGGGTCCTCACCACAGCCCGACCAACCGGAAAACTTTTTTCGCAAGTGCAGCATTTTTGGCTTGCAATGCGTCGTGCTGCGATGCACAATAATCGGGCCAATATGGCGATCCTCCCCAAGGATTTACTCAACGGTCGGTAGCTTGCTACCGGCCGTTTTTTTCCGACGTGATCCGGGACTCAAATCGCAAACCGCCGCCTTTTTCGAATGGCCATCGCGTTTGACAACCACATCAGGCAGGTTTCTGCCGCTTTCTTGGGCATATTTGCCTCAAATCGTGGCGGATCGACGGGTGCGGCCTCTGTCACACCTTGGTCACATCCCGCATCGCGCCTTGGCACGGATATTGCATCGCACAATTTGTCCGCCGGCAAATTGGGCCGGCACAAGGGAGGACGAATATGCTGCCGATCAAATATCTGGCTGGAATCGGGCTGTTGGCCATGGCAACGACTCAGGCGCAGGCGCAAGATGCTGCCGAGGCCGCACCGCCGGCGCTGTCCGCCGGCCCGGGTGGCGCGCTCACCGCCAATCCGAAACCGTTCAATTTCGACGTGCCGGTGCTGGGCACGCTTTATGTCACCGGCGTCGCCACCGGCCTTTTGGGCACGCAATCCCACACCACGCCCGGCACCGCCAAATCGTTCGCCGATGTCTCCAACGCCTCGGTCATCGTCCAGAAGCCCGAAGGTGTGGTCCAGTTTCTCGTCCAGGCGGGGCTTTATTCGCAGGGCACGCTCGGTCTGCCCTACACCCGCGCCGGCACGTATACGGATAACGTCTATGGCCCGGTGCCACAGGCATGGATCAAGCTCGCGCCGACCGATAATTTCAATATCCAGGGCGGCATCCTGCCCACGATCATCGGTGCCGAAGCCGGCTTTACCCATCAGAACCAGAACATCGATCGCGGTATTCTGTGGGGCCAGGAAAATGTCATGACCCGCGGTATCCAGGGCAACCTCGCGCTCGGTAAACTCAGCCTGTCGCTGTCGCTCACCGATGGTTTCTTCTCGGGCAAGCTCAACTGGCTGTCGGGCCTAGCCTCCTATGCCATCGACGGGTCGAACACGATCGCCTTTGTCGCTGGTGGCCCGTTCAATACCACGTACAAATCATCGGCCGCCACGGCGCCGGTGTTCAACAATTCGACGATCTACGACATCATCTACACCTACACCAACGGGCCGATCTTCATTCAGCCCTACCTGCAATACACCACTGTTCCGGCGTTGCCGTTGATCGGTTCGGGCCGCGCCGAAACCTTCTCGGGCGCCGTGCTGGCCCGCTATACCTTCAACGAGCATTGGAGCCTGCCGGTCCGTTTCGAATACATCGATTCAAAGGCCAAGGACGTGAACGCACCCAACCTGCTCTATGGCGCTGGCAGCAATGCCTTCAGTGCCACCATCACGCCGACCTATGTGTGGAAGCAATTCTTCGCACGGGCCGAACTCAGCGTCGTGTCGGCGAGCGGCATCACGCCAGGGTCGGCTTTTGGCCTGGCCGGCAACGACAAGTCGCAGGTTCGCGGCAAGTTCGAATTCGGGGTTACGTTCTAAGGTCAAGGCAGCCCGGTGCAGCAACGCTGCACCGGGACTCGCCGCAGCGCCCGGCCGGCGGGGCGGGCGGCCACGCCGACCGAACCCGTCCGACGAGAGCCCCGGCTTTGCCGGGGCTTTTTTTGTGCTGCGGCGCGTGCAGCCACGAGAGCGCCATCGAATACGGTACCCCCTCTCCCGCCTGCGGGAGAGGCGAGACGCGCGCCAGCGCGCCGGGTGAGGGTGTTGTCTTGCTTCGAAACAGAAGAACACCCTCACCCGCTCGGTGAATTCGCCGAGTCGCCTGTCCCGCAGTCAGGAGAGGGGTGTTTGATACCAAATTCGGAGATTGCTCCGGCCCCATCCCGCTCGCGCAGAAAAAAGCCCCGGCAAAGCCGGGACTTTCGTCGGACGGGTTCGGTTGGCACTGCCAACCGCCCCGCCGGCCGGACTCGCCGCTTACGCGCTGTAATACATATCAAACTCAACCGGCGCCGGGGTCATTTCCCACCGCATCACATCGGCCATCTTCAATTCGATGTACGAATCGATCTGGTCATCCGTGAACACCCCACCCTTGGTGAAGATAGCCCGCGACTTGTCCAAAGCCCCCAGCGCTTCACGCAACGAGGCGCAAACCGTCGGTACCTTCTTCAATTCCTTGGGCGGCAGGTCATAAAGGTTCTTGTCCATCGGCTGGCCAGGGTGGATGCGGTTTTCGATGCCATCGAGGCCGGCCATCAACAGCGCGGTGTAGCACAGATACGGGTTGGCCATGGCATCGGGGAAGCGGACTTCCACGCGCTTGGCCTTGCCGCCGCTGCCGTATGGGATACGGCACGATGCCGAACGGTTGCGCGACGAATAGGCGAGCAGCACCGGCGCTTCAAAGCCCGGCACCAGCCGCTTGTAGCTGTTGGTGCTGGGGTTGGTGAAGGCGTTGCAGGCCTTGGCGTGCTTGATGATACCGCCGATGAAGAACAGCGCCATTTCCGAAAGCCCGGCATAGCCATCGCCGGCGAACAGCGGCGTCTTGCCGTTCCAGATCGACAAATGGGTGTGCATGCCGCTGCCGTTGTCGTCCTTGATCGGCTTCGGCATGAACGTCGCGGTCTTGCCATAGGCATGGGCGACC
>JBBQPR010000095.1:0-9988 GCA_038217075.1 Sphingomonadales bacterium | reverse complement strand
GAGCCGGGTCATGTCGCTGTCGGAATGGCCGAGGAACAGCGCGCCGCGCTGGCTGAACATGACGTTGTAGTTGAGCTCGTCCGACAGGCCTTCCCACAGTTTGAGCGAATGTTCGAGCAGGCCCTGAAACGCCGGCAGCCGGTAGTTGGAGCGCACGATGGTGGTGTTGCGGCCGGTGTTGCCGCCGCCGAGCCAGGCCTTTTCAAGCACGGCGACGCGGACGCCATGGCGCTTGGCGAGATAATAGGCGCTGGCGAGGCCATGGCCGCCGCCGCCGATGATAACCACGTCATAATGCGGTTTGGGTTCTGGGGTGCGCCAGGCCGGCGACCAGTGTTTGTGGCCCGTCAGGCCGCCGCGCAGCAGGGCCCAGGCGGAATAGCCCTTCATGCCGCCGCCGGGAACCAGCCGCGGGCTTCGCGCCAATCGGCGGGGAGGCCGGCGAAGCGGGCGAGCCGTAGTTTGTCGATATCGGTGAACGTGCAGCGGCCATCGGTGACCAGATCGGCGAGCGCATGGCCGCTGGCCGGGGACAGGCCGAAGCCGACGCCCGACATGACGCCGATGGTGACATTGTCGTGCACCCGGTCCAGCACCGGGCGGCCATCGGGGGTGTTTTCGACCACGCCCGCCCAGCTGCGAATGACCCGCAGTTGCGCCGCCGCCGGCAGCAGTTCGGCAACGCGGCGGGCAAGGTTTCGGGCCAGCGGCGAAGTCGGGCGCGGCGGGGATCCGGGGCCGGTTGCCAGCCATTCGTGCGGGCCGCCGCCATAGGCGAGGTTGCCGCGCAGCGTCTGGCGGCCATACAGCCCGTTGCCGTCCACGCCGCCGACCGGCATCAGTGGCGCCGGTTCGGTGACGATCATTTCGGCGCGGGCGGCGGCGAGCGGCAGGTCGATACCCAGGGGCGCCAGCAGCGCGGCGCTCTGCGGGCCGGCGGCGATGACGACGGCGTCGCAGCCGATAGTTCCCTGCGCGGTTTCGACGCCGGTGACGCGGCCGCCGGCAGTCGTGAGGCCGAGCGCCGGCGTGTGTTGCAGGATGCGGCCGCCATGGTCCTGCGTTGCCCAGGCATAGGCCTGCACCGTGCGTTGCGGGTTGGCGTGGCCGCCGAAATGCAGGCGGATGCCGCCCAGCGTTTCCGGGCTGAGCAATGGCGACAGCGCCCGGCATTCGGCACTGTCGATACGATCGGTCGCATAGCCCAGTTCGAGGAACATATCGGCCATGTAATGATAGTGCATCAGCTGTTTTTCGGTGAGCGCGGCGATGACCCGGCCGCGCACATATTCGGTGGGATAGCCGAGCAGATCGTCCATCAGCGGCCAAAGCCGTTGTTCCTCGGCGAACAACGGGCTGTGGTAGTGCGATGCGCCGCCGCCGTTGCGGCTGGAGGCTTCAGAGCCGACGATGCCCTTGTCGAGCACCGTCACGGCATGGCCGGCGCGGGCCAGCCACCAGGCCGTGCTGAGCCCGGTGACGCCGGCGCCGATGATGACGACATGGTTTGTCACAAGTGACCGCCGCCGCCGAGGATGGCGCGGTGCATGGCCTCACGCGGGGTGTCGATGTCGCGATAGGGCGTCCATTGCGCCGGCAGGCCGAACCATACGTCCCAGCCATCGGCCATGCCGGGGGCTTCGGCCCAATCGGCGAGGACGGCGAGCGGGATGGGGCGGACTGGCGCGCGATAGCCGGTGAAGGGGGCGGATTCGGGCGGCAGGCCGGCGGCATCGGCGAGCAGGGCCGCCACCTGTTCGCGGCAGCGGCGGCCCTGGCAGACGCCCATGCCGGCGCGGGTGAGGCGCTTGATCTGATCCTGGTCGGGCGGGCCGTCGGCGAGCAGGGTGGCGAGCGTGCGGCAGGCGATGGCCGGCGGGCGGGGGCCGAGGTAGCGCGGTGGTTGCACGCCGATCAGATCATCGCGGGTGACCGCCTCGCATTGGCAGACGATGGTGTCGGGGGGGCTGGCGGCGGCGAGCATGGCGGCCCATTCGGCGCGATAGGCGAGCGTGTCGGCGCTGCCCGTGATGCCGGCGCAGCGGCCGATGGCGGTGACGCCGGGCAGGCTGGAGGTGCCGTCTGCGTCGAGCAGGGGAACATGGCCGCCGCGTTCGGGCGCGACGGTGAGCCGGGCGCCGGCGGCGGCGAGCAGTTCGATGGCGGGGATTTCGCCGATGGCGAGGCAGATGGTGTCGCAATCGAGGTTGCGGTCGGCGAGGATGAGGCGTTCGACGCCGTTGGCGCCGCCTTCGGCGCGGTGGATGCGGGCGTTGGTGAGGATGGGGACGCCAGCGGCGGTGAGTGTGGCGGTGCGAGCGGGGTCGCCCTGTGGGGTGGCGCGGACTTCCACGAGCGCGGCGATGTCGAGGCCGTGGCTGAGCGCTGTTTCCGCCGTTGCCAGCGCCAGATCGCCGCTGCCGAGAATGGCGATACGGCGGCCGGCGAAGGCGTTGTAGCGACCGAGCAGCGCGGCGAGGCCGAGGGCGCCCATGACGCCGGGCTGGTCCCAGCCGGGAAAGCCCAGCACGAGATCGCGGGCGCCGGCGGCGACGATGAGCCGATCGAAACCGACGAGCCAGGAACGAGTGGCATCGGCGAGGCCGAGCATCGGCGCGGGCAAGGCAGCGAGGCCGGGTTGCGGTGCGTAGAGCCCCCAGGCCGAAGTGCCGAGCGCGACCTCGACGCCGAGTTCAAGCGCGGTTTCCAGCGCCGGGTTGGTGGCCAGCAGGGTTTCGACCATGCGATCCGGGGTTTCGACGGCGCCGGTCATGCGCAGGCCGTAAAACAGCGGCACGTCATTGCGCATCAGGTCGGGCGCGACGGGGTTTTCATCGACCAGCAGCACGGATTGGCCGGCTCGCGCGGCGGCGATGGCGGCGGCGGTTCCCGAGGCGCCGGCACCGACGACGACGGTGTCGTAGCGTGCCGTCGGTGGGGGCAGCTTGCCATCGATCGCAAAGGCGTCGCGGATCGTCACACCTGGTCCAGCGCCTGTGCGAGATCGGCGATGAGGTCGGTTGCGGCTTCGAGCCCGACCGAAACGCGCAGCGTGCCGTCGAAGATGCCGCCGGCCTCGCGGCGGTCGCGCGGCACCTGGTAATGGGTGGTGGTCGCCGGGTTGCAGATGAGCGTTTCGGAGCCACCAAGGCTTACGGCGAGGCGCAGCAGGCGCAGCGCGTCGAGCAGGCGAAAGGCCTCGGCCTCGCCGCCGTTCAGGTGGAAGGAGAAGGTGGAGCCGGTGCCGCGGCATTGCCGATCGAAGGTGGTGCGGGCCGCGCCGGTGACAAAGCCGAGCCAGGTGACGCCGGCGACTTTGGGGTGGGCACGCAGGAATTCGGCGACGCTGCGGGCGCTGTCACAGGCGCGGGCGGTGCGCAGCGCGAGCGTTTCGAAGGAGCGCAGCAGCAGCCAGGCGCTGAACGGATCGAGGTGGTTGCCCGACAGGGTGCGCAGCGCCTTCAACCGGGCGATGAGTTCCGCCGAACCGCTGACGCCGCCGGCCATCAGGTCGCTGTGGCCGCCGCAATATTTGGTCAGCGAGGTCATGCACAGGTCGGCACCTTCGGCGAGCGGGCTTTGCAGCAGCGGGCCGAGGAAAGTGTTGTCGACCATGATCAGCGGGCGGAAACCCTGATGCGCGGCGGCGGCATCGGCGATGCGGCGGACCAGCGCGATATCGACAATGGCGGCGGTGGGGTTGGCCGGACTTTCAAGGTGGATGAGCCGCAGCGGCCCGGGAGCCATGGCGGCATCGACGGCGGCCTGGATGGACGCGGCATCGCAGCCATCGTTGAAACCGAAGCTGGTGATGCCGAAATCGGGCAGGATCGTCGTCAGATAGCCATCGGTGCCGCCATAGCAGGGCCGGCTGCAGACGATGGAATCGCCGGGGCGGGCGAAGGCGAGCAGGGTGGTCGAAATGGCCGCCATGCCGCTGCTGAAGATTGCGGCGGCCGGGGCGCGGTCGAGCGCGGCCAGCCGGGTTTCGACCATGGTGAGGTTGGGGTGGCCGAGGCGGGTGTAGATATAGGCGTCGGTCGTGCCCACCGCCGGGCCGGTGCCATTGAAGAACGCCTCGTGCACGTTTTTGGCGTGTTGCGCCGAGACATAGGTGAAGGTGGTGGTCATCACCGCGGGCGGCTTTACGGCGCCGAAAGCGGTCGTTGCATTATAGCCAAGGGTGACGGAGAGGGTTTCGGGGCTGAGCCCCTTGCCGTCACCGGCCATCGAGATAATCCTGCGCGGTGGCGCAATACCAATCCACAAAGCGCAGCACCAGCGCCTCGGCATCGGGCGAATAAGGGCCGGGTTGGTAGCCAGGGGAGGCGATGCCGCGCTGGTTGTTTTCGGCGAGATCGCGGTCCTGCAGGTTGGTGCGGGTGAGCAATTCCGTCAGTGCATCGAGGCTGTAATCGATGCCTTCGACCGCATCCTTGTGGACCAGCCATTTCGCGGTGACATGGGTTTCTTCCGGCCCCACCGGCAGCGCGCTGAACATGAAGGTGAAATCGGCAGTGGCATGGGCAAAGCTGTGCGGTTCCAGCGCCCAGCGCAGCGAGCCGATATCGCCATCGCCGGCCGTGCACATGTGTTTGGCGACCGCGTGGCGGCCGTCCATCGTCATCGACACATTGCCCGGATTGAGCGGGAAGCGCGCCGCCTGCCACCATGGCCCTTCGACCGGGCCGACGCCAAGGCCGGCACCGGCGAGGCGGGTATCGAAGGCCGCGACGCGGGCGGCATCGGCGCCATAATCAAAGTGTTTGGAGACTTCGACCGGGAAGCTGCGGGCGAGTTCGGGGTGGCTCATGGCGCAATGATAGCATTCACGGCCGTTTTCCATGACCAGCTTCCAATTGGCCTTTTCAACCAGCACGCTTTCATGGGCAAGCTTGGCATTCAACAGGTCGTGCGGTGCCAGCAATGGCTCGAAAGCGGCGCGGAAGGGCGCAAAATCCGGCGGGGTTTCGGCCATGCAGATGTAGATGACGCCGGCCATGGATTCGAGGTGGATGGGCGCCAGGCCATGCGCGCCGGTGTCGAAATCGGCGGGCATGCGGCCGGCATGGACAAGGCCGCCCGACAGATCATAGGTCCATTGGTGATAGGGACAGACCAGCCGCAGCCCGGAGCCGCGACCCGGCGGGCAGATTTGCGCGCCGCGGTGCCGGCAGCTGTTGTGAAAGGCGCGCAATTGCCCGTCGCGATCCCGGGTGATCAGCACCGGCCAGCGGCCGATCATCAGGGACAGCGTCGAATTGCGTTTGGGCAGTTCGATTTCAAACCCGGCGAGCAGCCAGGACCGGGCGTAAATGGCGTGGAGATCGAAATCGAAGATCGTCGGATCGCTGTAAAAGGCTTGCGGCAGGCTGTGCCCGGCGCGGCGCTCGCCGAGCAGCGCCCGGATGCGATCATGGTGGGCGGTGCTGGCCTCGTGCATGCGTGAAACTCTGGCACGGTTACCGCGCGTGCGGACAATCGCATTTCCGCATACCCCCATCGCAAATCCGGGGCTTTGGCGGTTGCGGAGCGCCGGCGTTGCACTGTGTGCTTGCAAGCCGCCCGGCTTGTGCGAAGGTTCGGCCATGATCAATCGGCGATGGCTGCCGTTGAATGCCCTCAGAGCATTCGACGCGGTGGCGAAAAATTTGAGCTTCACTTCCGGCGCGCAGGCGCTGCACGTTTCGCAAAGCGCGCTGAGCCGCCATGTCAGCAGCCTTGAGGCATTGTTGGGCAAGAAGCTGCTGGAGCGGCGGCCGCATGGTGTGGTGTTGACGGACGCCGGGGCGGCGCTGATGCCGGTGGTGCGCAAGTCGTTCGACCGTATCGAAGCTGTGATGAACGAGATCCAGGCAGGCGAAGGCAAGGGCCGGACGCTGCGCATCCATGTGCCGCCATCGCTGTTGCAGCAGCAGTTGTTGCCCGTGCTGCGCGAATTCCGGCACGAGATTCCGGAGATATTGGTCGATGTGTTCAGCACGCATGGCACCGGGCTGCCGGACGGCGATATCGACATGGCAATCGTGTTCGACCGGCCCAGCGTCGATGACCAGGTGACCGATCTGTTGTGGAAGGTGCGGGTGACGCCGGTGTGCTCGCCATCGCTGGCGGCGCGATACGAGGGGTTGGACCTTGCGGCGTTCCTGGCGGCCAATGAACTGTTGCATGTGAAGCTGGAGGGCCAGCCGCGCGGGCTGTTATGGGCGGGGTTCAGCCGGCAATGCGGGGTGTTTGCCGATACGTCCCGCGGGTTGGCGTTCGATACCGCGATTGCCGCCATGCAATATGCGATGGCCGGCGAAGGCGTGGCGCTGGCCGATGTCGATCTGTTTGCGGAGGACATTGCGGCGGGTCGGTTGGTGGCGCCCTATGATGCGGTGCACGAGGATGGATACGGCTATTATCTGAAGCTGCACGCCGAGGATCTGGGTGATCCGGCGATCGGGCTGTTGCGATCCTGGGTGATCGCGCGCTTTGCGGCGCAGGCGCGCGAACAGGCGCGGGGTTAAGGCAGCGCCGGTTCGGCGGGGGAGGTGCCGGGGGCCGCGTGGCGCAATTCGATGCCGCGCGCGTGGCGGCGTTGAAAGCCCTTCCACAGCGTGACGCCGGGGCCGCCGGGGCTGAAGGCGCCCCAGCCTGTGGTGGCGGGCGCATCCCATTTGCCGTCGTCGCCATTGACCACCGGGACGTCGAGCCAGGGTGCCGCCGCCGCATCGCCGCGCAGGTAGCGATCGAGGAACGCGGTGATGAAATGCGTATTGATCGCGTTGATCCTGTCCTGCCGCCATACCGGGTCTTCGAACCAGTCCATGTCCCAGACGCTGCCGCGCATCTGGGGCGGTGCCGGGTTGAGCCCGACGGCGTGGCCGGCCTCTCGATAGGTGAGCAGGTAGCGATCCGAATTGATCGCATCGGTGAAGATGGTTTTTGCGCCCATGCGGTAATTTACGACCGGATCGCTGGTGCCGGCGATGAGCAGCAGCGGCGCGGTGATGGCGGCAAGGCCCACCTTGCCCCAGGCGCTGCGCGGATCGGCGGGGTTGCCGCCGCCCGCAGGCGCCATGGCGACGATGGCGCGCACGCCGGGGACGGCGATCTGGCCGGCATCGGCGGCGCCGCGGGCAAAGCGTTTCAGCGCACCGCCGGGCATGATGTCCATGGCCGGACCAGCCGGATCGAGCGTGGCGCCGCCGGCGGTGACGACGCCATAGCCGCCCATCGAATAGCCGATCAGCGCGATGCGGGTGGGGTCGACCTGGACGCCGAGCCGGGATTTCAATTCGCTGGCGACAAAGGCGATATCGACCGGGCGGAACAGGCTGGGCGCGGCGCGGTCTGCCGGGCGGGCGACATAGGGATTGGCGTCTTCATGGTGGATGCCGGCGACGACATAGCCCTTAGACGCGAGGTTTTCGGTGAGCCAGGTCATCGCGGCAGGCGCGTTGCTGTAGCCGTGCGACAGGATGACGAGCGGCAGCGATGTGCCGGTGGCGGGCGCATTGTGGACGGCGATGCCGGGCACGGTGAAGGCGACGGCGGGGTGGGGTGGTTCGCCCCAGAAGGCGGCGGTGTAGGTGGCGCGCTTTGCCGATGGCGCGACGGTTGCCGGATACCAGATATCGACGACCAGGGTGCGATCATGGCGGGGTACGACGCCGGTTTCCAGATTGGCGGCGAGCAGGTCGGGCTGGTCGCGGTCGATGAGCGTGATGGTGCGCACGCCGACGCCAAACGGGCCTAGCGCCGCAAGTTCCGGGGCATCGGCGCCGGGGATGCTGGGCGGGGCGGAGGCGGACAGGGCTGGTGCAGGGGATGGTGCAGCCGCCGTGGGGTTGGCGGACAGCGCGATCGCAAGAGCGACTGTTGTTGCCAGTGCCGGCCGACTCTGCATAGCCATAGCTTTTTCCCCTCCGATCAATCCCGGAACACGATTGTCTTGGTGCCATTTGGCAACACCCGGCCGGCAATGTGCAGGCCAACGGCGCGGGCCAGCACCCGGCGTTCGATGTCGCGGCCCTTGCGCACCAGATCTTCCGGCGTGTCCGAATGGCTGATGCGTTCGACATCCTGTTCGATGATCGGGCCTTCGTCGAGATCGCCGGTGACATAATGCGCCGTGGCGCCGATCAGCTTGACGCCGCGATGATGGGCCTGGTGATAGGGTTTGGCGCCCTTGAAGCCGGGCAGGAAGCTGTGGTGGATGTTGATGCAGCGGCCACGCAAGCGGTCGACCATGTCGGCGGAAAGGATCTGCATATAGCGGGCAAGGACCACGAGATCGGAGCCGGTTTCGTTGAAAATGTTCCAGATTCGGTCTTCCTGCGCCGCCTTGTCGTCGCGATCGACGGGCAAATAGTGGAAGGGGATGTCGGCCAGATCGCTGCTGGAGAAGTTTTCGCGGGGGTGGTTGGAGATGATGCCGCTGATGTCCATGCGCAGTTCCCCGATGCGGCGGCGGTAGAGCAGATCGACAAGGCAATGATCGCTTTTGGAGGCGAGGATCAGCACCTTTTTTCGATCATTATGGGCGTGCAGGTTCCAATCCATGGCGTAATGATCGGCGATGGCTGAAAAACCCGTGTTGAATTTGGCGTGGCCGCTATCGTCGGCTATCGCGAACGCTGTCCGCATGAAGAAAAGATCATTCTCGAGATCGTTATACTGGTTCGATTCAAGAATATTACCGCCGCAATCAAATATATGGCTTGCAACCCTGGCAACGATTCCTGCCACATCCTTGCAGGAAAAGGTCAAGATATAATAATCACTGCCCATGATTACTCCCCCTGGAGAGCGGTGTTTTTCGCGAAGTGGCTGTTGCTTGGTGCATCTGATGAACGCTTGTCAACCGGGGCGAATCCGGTCGTTTGAGCGGGTATCGAGCCGAGAAGACATTGCGCCGAGCGGCGGTTTTTTGACAGATTCTTTCGTTAACTCAGCGTGCTACGGTTGTAGTTGGTGCCACGCTGCGGCGGCATTGCCTGGGGTGTTGGCAGGGGCGGGCGAAGATTTTTCTTATCGGTTCCGCAAAAACGCTCAATTGCCGCATTGAAATCTTGCGAACAGGTTTGGCTATCGTCCATGGTCCTGGTTGCGGTTCCTTCATGCAATCGGCGCTGCGACGGAACCGGGGGGGACGTACATGATAACGGGCACGAAAACGGGTTGGAAAAGCTCGACGGCTTTCGCGGTGATCGCGATGTTCGGCGCTGGTCTCGGTGCCGGCGAAAGCCCGCTGATGGCACAGCAGACGGCGAAGCAGACGGCGGCGGCGCGCGACAATGCGGTGCCCGATATCGTCGTGACCGCAACGCGGCGCGAAGAAAACCTGCAGGATGTGCCGATTTCGGTGCAGGCGCTGGGCGGTGCGACGCTGGCCAAGCTGGGTGTCATCAATTTCGACAAGCTGATCGAATTCCTGCCCAATGTGCGCACCGGTGGCCGTGGACCCGGCCAGTCGCAGATCTATATTCGCGGCCTTTCGACCGATACCCAGTCGATCCTGGTTGCCGGTTCGGCGGGCGTGAACCCCAACGTCGCGCTTTATATCGACGATGCTTCGGTTTCGATTCCGGCCCGCAACCTTGATGTTTATGCCGCCGATCTCAACCGTGTCGAAGTGCTGGGCGGGCCGCAGGGTACGTTGTTCGGTGCCAGCGCCATGGGCGGCGCGGTGCGGTACATCACCAACAAGCCGGATACCCATGAACTGCACGCCGGATTGAAGGGCGGCCTGGCGTTTACGCGCAACGGCAGCATGAGCAATTCGGCCGAAGGTTTCATCAACATCCCCGTCATCAAGGACAAGCTGGCGGTTCGCGTCGTCATGTATAACGACAGCCGCGGCGGTTATATCGACAATGTCCCCGGCACCTTCCAGATGCAGATCAACCAGTTCAACGGGCTGGGGAATTCGCCGAACGCGGTGCGGCCGACGATCACCAATTCGCAGTTCGTGAAGGATAATTTCAACGACGCGAGCTAT
>JBBQPR010000094.1:0-10196 GCA_038217075.1 Sphingomonadales bacterium | reverse complement strand
GCGGCTGCGGCTGCTGGTGGATGAATTGACGGCGGCGGGGTTGGCACCGGCGCAGATTACCGGCGGCGGCACCGGCACTGCGCACATGGATCTGGCGGCGGGCGTCTATACCGAATTGCAGGCCGGCAGTTACGCGTTGATGGACGTGGAATATGGCGATCTGGGCGATCTGCCGTTTGCGCCGGCGCTGTATCTGGCCGCATCGGTGGTTTCGGCCAATCACGCCAGCCATGTGACGTGCGATGCCGGGCACAAGGCGCTGCACCCCAATGGGCCGGGCCAGCGCGTGGTGGTGCCGGCGGGCAGCGCCTATCGCCCGGCCGGCGATGAACATGGCGCGATCCTGCCGCCGGGCGGTGCGCATGAAGGCGATCTGGTCTGGCTGCAGCCCGGCCATGTCGATCCCACCGTGGCATTGCACGATGTGTTTTTCGTGGCGGATGAGGATGGCGTGCTGGAACGCTGGGCCATCGATGCGCGCCGGGCGCGTGCGTGACCTTCAAGATTGGCATCATCGGCGGTTCCGGCCTGTATGCCATCGACGGGATGGCCGATGCGCGTTGGGTGAGCGTGGCAACGCCGTGGGGCGTACCGTCTGACGAGATCCTCACCGGGCGCATTGCCGGGGTAGAGGTGTGTTTTCTGCCCCGCCACGGGCGCGGGCACCGGATACCGCCGCATCAATTGAATGTGCGCGCCAATATTGATGCGCTCAAATGCCTGGGCTGCACCGATGTGCTGGCGGTATCGGCGGTGGGATCCTTGCAACAGGCCTATGCGCCGGGTGAATTCGTGGCGGTCGACCAGTTCATCGATCGCACCAAGGGACGGCCATCGACATTTTTTGAAACCGGCATGGTCGCCCATGTGCCGATGGCCGACCCGGTGTGCCCGCGGTTGACCGGGCTGGCGGTGGCGGCGACGCGGACGGCGGGCGCCGTGGTGCACGAAGGCGCCACCTATCTGGCCATGGAGGGCCCGCAATTTTCGACGCGCGCCGAAAGCCGGTTGTACCAGAGATGGGGTTGCGGCGTCATCGGCATGACCGGCTGCCCGGAGGCCAAGCTCGCGCGGGAGGCGGAGCTGCCCTATGCGCTGCTGGCGATGGTGACGGACTATGATTGCTGGCATGAAAATGGCGATGTCGATGTCGCCGAGATCATCCGGGTGATGCACGCCAATGCCGCCATTGCCCGGGCTGCCGTGGTGGCGCTGGTGCGGTCCCTGCCGGCGGTGCGGCCGCCATCGCCGATCGACACCATATTGGACACGGCCTTGATCACGGCGACGGACGCCCGCGACCCGGCGATGCTGGCAAAACTGGATGCGATTGTTGGGCGGGTGCTGGCGTCAGCGGGAGCAGGTGTCTGAAAAAGTTTATTTGTCGTAAATTTCCAATGCATTTCGGACGGAAAATGGTTAGGTTATCCACAGGCTGTCGCAAGGCCGAAGCGAGACTGATGCCAAATCAGTGAATTTTCCAAGGTCGGAGGGAGCGGGGCGTCATGCAGGCGCCGCGATCATCGGAGACCTTTTGCGTGACTGTCATCAGCGACAAATATGCATCGCTTGGCGGCTCCGCCGGCTGGTTGGGCCGGCCGGTGAGCGGCGAACTGGCCAGCAGCGACGGCGCCGGCCTGTACCGGCAATATCAGCACGGCGCGATATTCTGGTCTGCGGCAACCGGCGCGCATGTCGTGCAGGGCGCGATTCTGGCCAAATATGCGGCGCTGGGCAGCGAGGCCGGCGTGATGGGCTATCCAACCGGCGATGAGCTGGCGTTGGACGGCGTTGACGGCGGCAGTGGTGACGGCGGCCGCTGCGCCCCGTTCCAGAATGGCGTGATCCTCTGGCGGGCGGGGGCGGATGCGGCCTTTGCCAGCCATGGGCCGGTGCTGGCGCGTTGGCAGCATTGCGGGTTCTGGGCGGGCCGGCTGGGCTTTCCGCTGGGCGATGTGGCGCGGACGGCGGACCAAGCCGGCCAGTACCAGCATTTCGAATCAGGATCGATCTATTGGAAGCCGGCGACCGGGGCGCATGCGGTGGATGGCGGCATCCGCCAGCATTGGGCGGCGGCCGGGTGGGAAGCCAATCAGGCGCTAGGATATCCGGTATCGGGCGTGCTGCCGCATGGCGAGGACAGCCATGCCGAGTTTGAAAACGGCGTGGTCTATTGGCGGCATTCGACCCAGCAGGCGACCGAACTGATGCCCGCCGTGCGGCGAACGCGGGCCGAAATGCAGACGATGATGATGAAGCTTGCAGGGCAACTGCCACAGCTTGCCGGCTGGGGCGTGCATCTGGAGGACGGGCCGCGCATCGTTTCGATCAGCGATTTTCGCTATGACGGCGGTAACGTCATCCACGGCCGGCAATATGTCTTGTTCGTGCGCACCCGCAATGATTCAGCGGCGCTGACCAATGCCGATTGCGATCTGAAGATCAACGTCCGCATCGAACTGGACCGGGCGCGGTCGGCTATAACCATCACCGTCAGCCAGTGGGGCATCCCGACCCATGTGCCATGGCGGGCCGATTGGGGCCGGCAACCCAATGGCATCGACTGCGGATTGAAGGCGCGGCTCGATTCGCTGGTTGGCGTACCGCATGTGGTCGAGGCGATACCGCCGGCCAGTGATGGGTCGATTTTGGCGGCAAAGGTAATGCCGAACGGCGATTTCCACGTCTATGTCGCGCCATAGGGCCAATCGCGGACCGGCGGCACAGGGCCGCTATTTGCGATCGGCGTACAGCTTGACGAGGCGGTAGAGGAATTCGCGGCCTTCATAGAGCGAGGTGACGCGCAGGCGTTCGTTGAGGCCGTGGATATGGCCGAGATCGGGTTCTTCGAAAATGCCGGTAATGCCGAAGGTCGGGATGCCGGCGGCGTTCAGCCATGTCGCATCGGTGGCGCCAGCCTCCAGCGCCGGGACCACCGGAACACCGGGCCAGAGCTGTGCCGAAACCTGTTCGACCGGGCCGAGCACGGCGGCGGTGAGCGGCGGCGACGGCGCCGGCGGGAAATGCAGGGAGGGCGGCGAGACCTTTACCGCCGGATCGTCGACGATTTCGGTGAGCGTGGCGCGCACCGCATCGGGGGAAACGCCGGGGAAGATGCGGCAATTGATGGTGGCACGGGCGCGTTGCGGCAGGGCGTTTTCGGCATGGCCAGCGTCGAGCATGGTGGCAACGCAAGTGGTGCGCAGCATGGCATGATAGCCGGCATCCCGGCTGAGCAGCGCGGCGGCGGCGGCATCGGCGGGGTTGGCGACCAGCGTGCGCATCGCGGCACCGGTTTCGCCGCCGACGACATCGGCCATACGGGTGAAATAGCCGCGATTGGCATCGTTGAACTGCACCGGGAATTCATGGTCGGCGACACGATCGATGGCGCGGGCGAGGTGGTAGATGGCATTGTCCGGCACCGGGCGCGAGCTGTGGCCGCCGGGGTTGGTGACTTCGAAAACATAGCTGGCCGGGGTTTTCTGGGCGGCGAGCACGGTGTGGACGACGCGCTTGCCGGCGGCATCGAGCGCGCCGCCGCCGCCTTCGTTGAGCGCGATGCCGGCGTCGATCAGCGAGCGGAAATTGGCGGTGAGATATTGGGCGCCGTTGGTTGCCGCACCGTCTTCGCCGCAGGTCAGCGCCATCTTGATGGTGCGGCGGGGTTTGTAGCCGGCCTGGGCATAGCGGATCAGCGTATCGGCCCAGATTGCCGCCTGGGCTTTGTCATCCGACGCGCCGCGTCCGTAGAAATAGCCGCCCTCCTCGACGAGCGTATAGGGGTCGCGGGTCCAGTCTTCGCGCTTTGCAACGACGACATCGATATGGGCGAGCAGCAGCACCGCCTTTGCCGCCGGGTCGCGGCCCGGCAGGATGGCGACGAGATTGCCGTCCTTTGGGTGATCGGGCGGCACGATCAATTGCAGGCCCGATGCGGGGAAACCGGCGGCCTCCATGCGCGCTGCGAGCTGTTCGGCGGCGGTGGTGCAACTGCCGCCGGGGAAGCTGGTGTTGGTTTCGACAAGTTGCTTGTACAGCGCGCGGAAGGCTGTGGTGTCGGCGGGTTTTGCGGCGGGTTTTGCGGCCGCCGGAGCGGCGCCCAGCATCGCGGCTGCGGCCAATAGCGTCAGGCGCTTCATGATCATCGCATCCCTCACCCGGTTCCGGCATGGGAGGTAACAGGCGGGCATTGGCGGCACAAGCCGGCCGCCCCTGTTGCTTTGGGGGCCTAGCCGCCTGCCGGCCGGCTTCGTATGAACGCGGCGAACAGGGAGCGCGAATGCAGCGGATCGAGATTGAAACCAGCGCCGGGCCGCGATCGGCGTTGATCTGGGATACGGCCGGGGCCGGGGCGCCATGGCTGCATTTCGCCCATGCGACGGGGATGCACGCCGGGCTGTATGCACGCTTGCTGGCGCCATTGGCCGACCGGTTTCGCATTGTGGCAAGCGACGCACGCGGCCATGGCCATAGCCCCGGCGGCGCCGTGGGTGATCGGGTGGAATGGGAAGTGTTCGCCGCCGATATTCTAGCGGTCGCGGACGCTGTTGCGCCCCATGCGCCCTGGCTGCTGGCCGGCCATTCGATGGGTGGCTCCACCAGCCTGTTGGCAGCGGCGGCGCATACCGAACGCGTTGCCGGGCTGGTGCTGCTCGATCCGCCGTTCATCCCCTTTGCAGTGGCGCGCGCGTTGCGGTCGGCGGGCGATGTCGGGCCGAACCCGATGGCCGACAAGGCGGCGCGGCGGCGGGCGGATTTCCCCGATGTGGCAACGGCGCGAGCGGCCTGGCACGGGCGCGGCGTGTTTTCGACATGGTCCGACGCGGATCTGGATGCCTATCTGGCGGATGGCATGCGGGCGACGGCGGATGGCGTGACACTGGCCTGTGCACCGGCATGGGAGGCAGCGACGTTTCGCGGCGTGACCCTGCATTTCGAAGCAGCGCTGGCGGCGTTGCGGCGGCCGTTCGCGTTGCTGGCCGGCGCGCATGGATCGACGGTGCACGCGGCGGAATTCAAGCTGATCGCCGCGCACCCGCTATGCGTTGCCGCCGAACGGTTGCCGGACACGACACATTTCCTGCCGCTGGAGCGCGGTGACGCGGTGCGTGCGGCGGTCGAACAGGTCGCCGCGGCGGGAAAAAGCCGCGTTGCGTGATACCTTTTGGCGCCAAAGGCGTTAAGGCAATGCCCCAAGGCAATTTTACATAAATAACGAAAGAAGAATCCGATGCGCCGTTCCGCCCTTTTTTGCACGACCCTGCTCGCGCCCCTGATGCTGCTCGCCGCCTGTGGTGATACCGCCGATCTGCCGGTCCGCGCCGGGCAAGGCGCCAACCCCACCCTGCCCGCGCCGAAAAGCTCGCTGTTGCCGACGGTGAAGATTGCAAAGGTGGTTGGCTGGGCCAAGGGCGAGATGCCGCAAGCCGCCGAGGGCCTGACCGTTGCACCGTTCGCCGCCGGGCTGGACCATCCGCGCTGGCTGTACACGCTGCCCAATGGCGATGTGCTGGTGGCCGAAACCAATGGCCCGCCGCGCCCGGACGATGAAAAGGGCCTGATGGGCAAGATCGCCTCCATGATCATGGCACGCGCCGGGGCCAATGCGCCATCGGCCAACCGCATCACCCTGCTGCGTGACAGCAATGGCGACGGCGTTGCCGAAACCCGCAGCGTGTTCCTTTCCGGGCTGAATTCGCCGTTCGGCATGGTTTTGGTCGGCGACACTCTCTATGTCGCCGAAACCGATAAATTGACTCGCTTTCCTTATGTCGAGGGCGAGACGGTGATTGCGGCGCCGGGGGTAAAGGTCGCCGATCTGCCCGGCGGCCCGCGCAACCACCATTGGACGAAGAATGTCACCGCATCGGCGGACGGCAGCGCTTTGTATGTGACGGTCGGTTCCAATTCCAACGTCGCCGAAAACGGGCTGGCGGTGGAAAAGAACCGCGCCGACATATTGAAGATCGACCCGACGACCGGCGCTGCGACGGTGTTCGCCACCGGGCTGCGCAACCCCGTCGGGCTGGCCTGGAACCCCGTCACCGGCGACTTGTGGACCGCTGTGAACGAGCGTGACGAGCTGGGTTCGGACCTGGTGCCGGATTACATCACCAGCGTGAAGGCCGGCGCCCATTATGGCTGGCCATGGAGCTGGTATGGCCAGCATGTCGATACCCGCGTCAAACCCGCCAACCCGACGATGGTGGCCAAGGCGATCGCGCCGGATTATGCCATGGGCCCGCACACCGCGAGCCTGGGGTTGAGCTTCGCCGCGCCCAACGAAGCCTTGGGACCAATGTATGCCAGCGGCGCCTTTGTCGGCCAGCATGGTTCGTGGAACCGCAACCCGCCATCGGGCTACAAGGTAGCGTTCGTGCATTTCGATCCAGAGGGCAAGCCGACGGGGCTGCCGATGGATGTGCTGACCGGATTCTTGAGCGTGAAGGGCGAGGCGCATGGTCGGCCGGTTGGCGTGACGTTCGACAAGGCCGGCGCGTTGCTGGTCGCCGATGATGTCGGCAATGTGATCTGGCGGGTGAAGGCGCGCACCTTCTGATGCGGAACACCCCGGGCGGTCGATGCCGCAGGGGGCGACTCCGGGGGTGACGTATGGGCGCAGCGGGCGTATTTGGAACGCTGGAACGGAGCCAGATGATGAACGTACAAAGCCCAATCACCCCCGATACCCAGCATATGGCGCCGAAATGGCCGTCGTTCGATTGGCAGGACCCGATGCTGCTCGATGCGCAGCTGACCGATGAGGAGCGGTTGATCCGCGATTCGGCGCGGGGATTCTGCGATGCCGAACTGATGCCGGTGGTGAAGGAAGCCAATCGCCACGAAAAGTTCGATCCGATGCTGATGCGAAAGTTCGGCGCGGCCGGGCTGCTGGGGCCGACGATCGAGGGCTATGGCTGTGCCGGCGCCTCCTATGTCGCCTATGGTCTGGTGGCGCGCGAGGTCGAGCGGGTCGATTCGGCCTATCGTTCGGCGATGAGCGTGCAGTCGAGCCTCGTCATGTATCCGATCTGGGCCTATGGCTCCGAAGCGCAGCGGCAGAAGTATCTGCCCGGTCTCGCCTCGGGCGAATTGATCGGCTGTTTCGGCCTGACCGAACCCGATGCCGGTTCCGACCCCGGCGGCATGAAGACCCGGGCCCGCGAAGTGCCGGGCGGTTATGTGCTGAACGGCGCCAAGATGTGGATCACCAATTCACCGCTCGCCGATGTCGCGGTGATCTGGGCCAAGTGCGAGGATGGCCGGATCCGGGGCTTTGTCGTCGAACGCGGCGATGTCGGCTTCACCACCCCCAAGATCGAGGGCAAGTTCAGCCTGCGCGCCGGTGTGACGGGCGAAATCGTGCTGGCCGATGTGCATCTGCCCGCCGAGCGGCTGCTGGGCGGCGTTGAAGGTCTGGCGGGGCCGTTCGGCTGCCTCAACAATGCCCGTTATGGCATCGGTTGGGGCGCCATGGGCGCGGCGGAATTCTGCTGGCACGCGGCGCGGCAATATACGCTGGACCGCAAGCAGTTCGGCCGGCCATTGGCGGCGACGCAGTTGATCCAGAAAAAGCTCGCCGACATGCAGACCGAGATCACGCTGGGCCTGTGCACGGCGATGGCGGCAGGGCGGTTGATGGACGCGCATAATCTCGCGCCCGAGGCGATTTCGCTGTTGAAGCGCAACAATTGCGGCAAGGCGCTGGCGATTGCGCGCGAGGCCCGCGACATGCATGGCGGCAACGGCATTTCCGATGAATATCATGTCATCCGCCACGTCATGAACCTGGAAGCGGTCAACACGTACGAAGGCACCCATGACGTGCACGCCCTGATCCTGGGCCGCGCACAGACCGGGATTCAGGCGTTTTATTGATTGCGGCGGGACGGCGGCTGTCACGCAATTCATTCGGGGCCGGGTGGCGAAAAGGTTAAGGCAGGGGTCCGTTGGGGACCATGATGGCGCATTGGACACTGGATGATATCGATTGGGCGGCCTTTGATGCCGCCGCTGTCGATGCGGATTTGCTGGCGGTGGTGAAGACCGCGGCACTGGTTGAGGCCAATGCCGCCGATTATGTCGCCTATCTGCGCGCCGTGTTTGCCGGCGATGCCGCGTTCATGGCGGCCATCGAAAGCTGGGGCTGCGAGGAACGCCAGCATGGTGCGGCGCTTGCCGCCTGGGCAACGCTGGCCGATCCGGCATTCGACATGGACCGGGCGATGGCGGTGTTCCGCGCCGGTTACCAGCTGCCGCCGGGGGATGCCGGATCGGTACGCGGATCGCGCGGCGGTGAACTGGTGGCACGGCAGGTGGTGGAAACCGGCACATCGAGTTTTTATTCAGCCTTGCGTGATGCTGCGCGCGAACCGGTGCTGCGCGCCATCGCCGGGCGCATCGCCGCCGATGAGTTCCGCCACTTCCGGCTGTTCGCCGAACACGCCGAACGGCACCGGCGGCTGGGCCGGGGCGCGGCGTTGCGGGTGGTGGCGGCGCGCATGGCCGAAACTGGCGATGATGAGCTTGGCTGGGCCTGGTATGCGGCCAATCTGGCCGGCGATGGTGCGCCGCCCTGCCGGCCCCGCGCCGCGGCACGCGCCTATAACGCCCGGGTGGCGCGGCTATACCGGCGGGTGCATATCGACAGCGCGGTCAGGATGCTGCTGCGCGCTATCGGGCTGCGGCCGCGTGGCGCCGCGTTGCTGGCGGGGTCGCTGGCGTTGCGCGCCATGGTGCGGTTGCGGGCGGTGGCGGGGTAGGCGCGGGGCCAGCGCGGAAGAACACCCTCACCCGCTCGCCAAAGGGGGCGAGTCGCCTCTCCCGCAGGCGGAAGAGGGGGGCGCGATCGACGTCGGTGTGGCGGATCAGGGCTTTGGTGCAGCCGGTGGTTTAGGATCGGCCTTTGGATCGGCCTTCCGTTCGGGGACCAGCAGCCGGCCGGAGACGCGGCCACCGGTGGTGCCCGCCGGCGCGGTGATGCTGTTGCCGCCATCGAAGCTGGTCAGCCCCGAATTCAGGTTGAGCACCAGCCGCTCGCCCTTGAGCACCGAGCCGCCACGATCCAGCGTCACATTGCCGATCAGCGTGATGATGCGCGAATTGACATCATAGATGCCGGTGTTGCCGCTGGCCTTTTCGGATGGCGACACCAGCCGGACGTTGCCGCGCGCATCGAGCCTGTCGATCTCCGGATCGCCATTGGGCTTTTTGACATAGAGCAGCTTTACCCGGTCGGCGTTGAGCGTCAGCCGGCCCTGGCGGATGACGACGGCACCGGACAACAACGCCTGGTTCTGGTCGTCCAGAACTTCAAGATGCGCCGCGTCGAAATCGATGGGGGCGCCGGAATCAAGGCCCTTCAATGACGACACCTGTGCGCCCACCGGGACGGCAGCCGTCAACAGCACCGGGACAGCAGACAGCAGCAGCGCGGTGGACAGAAGCGATTTCATGGCGCTGCTCTGCCTCGGCGGCCGTTGGTGCGCAAGTGGACACCGCCATCCAGTATCAGCCGACGGCCCTGGATATCCCCCCGCAGACGGTCGGCGCGGAAGCTGCCCATGGGAATTTTGCCGGACACCGGTGCATCGGTGCTGACCTGGCGGCTGTTCAGATCGATATCGACGGTGGACGAATCGAGGCTGTAGCCATTGGTCGAATCAAGCGTGACCGGGCCGGTAACCTGCAATTTGTCGGTTTGCAGGAAATAACGGCCGGCGGGCGCCACTACCGTCGCCGGGCCATCCGCCATATCAAGCCGGGCGGTCAATTGACGCAGTTCGACGATCTGCACGGCGCTGCTGCGCTGTACGGCGCTGTTGGCGCTGATGGTGAAGGCTTCGCCCTTGGCGGTTTCGCCGCGATAGACGGCGCGGTCCAGCCGCAGCCGTTCGCGGGCCATCGCCACCTTGTCCTTGGCCAGAAGGAAGCTGAATTCCTGCACCTTGGCCAGCGGCCAGATGACGATGGCCGCCAGCACCGATACCGCCAGCGCCGGCAACACCCATTTCAGCACGCCGAACAGTTGATCGCGGCTGCTGCCTGGCAAAGCGGCGCGCTGGCGCCGGGTGAGGCTGGTTGTCGGCATCCGCCTTACATATGGGCGAAAATGTCGGTTTCATCCCAGCCGGCGAGATCGAGATCGGCGCGGGTGGGCAGGAAATCGAAACAGGCCTGCGCCATTTCGGTGC
>JBBQPR010000093.1:0-10544 GCA_038217075.1 Sphingomonadales bacterium | reverse complement strand
TGACCAGCCACCAGACTTCATCGAGCGCCAGCCGGCGCATCGCTTCAAGGCTGATGTGCCGGTGCCCGGCATGGGCCGGGTTGAACGAGCCGCCAAGGAGGCCGATGCGTTTCAGGGCCGGACCTGACCATTGCCGCGGACCAGCGTTTTATAGGTAGTCAGCCCTTCCAGCGCGACCGGGCCGCGGGCGTGCAACCGGCCGGTGGCGATGCCGATTTCGGCGCCAAAGCCGAATTCGCCGCCATCGGCATATTGGGTGGAGGCGTTCCATACCGTGATGGCGCTGTCGACGGCGGCGAGGAAGCGTTCGGCGGTGGCGGTGTCTTCGGCGACGATGGCGTCGGTATGGGCGGAGCCATGGGCGGCGATATGGGCGATGGCGCCTTCCACCCCATCGACCATGGCGACGGACGCGATGGCATCGAGATATTCGGTGTCGAAGTCGGCCGGGGAGGCGGCGGTGGCGCGGGGATCGAGCGCCTGTGCGGCGGCATCGGCGCGCAGTTCGCAGCCGGCATCGGCGAGCGCCGCGACAACGGCGCGGGCGAGCGCCGGCGGTGCGGCGCGATCGATCAGCAGCGTTTCCATGGCGCCGCAGACGGACGTGCGGCGCAGCTTCGAATTGACCGCGATGGCCATGGCCTTTTCCGGATCGGCGGAGGCATCGACATAGACATGGTTGATGCCATCGAGATGGGCGAGGATGGGCACCTTGGCATCGGCCTGCACCCGGGCGACAAGGCCCTTGCCGCCGCGCGGGATGATGACATCGATGAGGCCATGCGCCGCGAGCATGTCGCCGACCAGCGCGCGATCGCCGGCCGGGACCATCTGCACGGCGGCGGCAGGCAGCCCCGCCGCAGCGAGCCCGGCGCCGACGCAATCGAGCAGCACGCGGTTCGAGCGCGCGGCTTCCGATCCGCCGCGCAGCAGGCAGGCGTTGCCGGCCATCAGGCACAGCGCGGCGGCATCGGCGGTGACGCCGGGGCGGCTTTCATAGATGATGCCGATGACGCCGAGCGGCACGCGCACCTGCTGGAACGTCAGGCCATTGGGTTGGGCCCATTGTTTTATGCTGTCGCCGACCGGATCGGGCAGCGCGGCGACGGCATCGAGGCCGGCGGCGATGCCGGTGATGCGGGCGGCGTCGAGCGCCAGGCGGTCGATGAGCGGCGCCGGGATGCCCGCCGCGCGCGCGGCCGCGACATCGGCGGCGTTGGCGGCGAGAAGATCGGCGGTGCGGGCGCGAATCGCGGCGGCGGCGGCGGTGATGGCGGCGGCCTTGGCGGCGGTTGGCGCGGCGGCGAGGGTCGGCAGCGCGGCGCGCGCGGCGCGGGCCATATCGGCGATAAGGTTGTTCATAACAGCACCAGATGATCGGCGTGGACCATGGCGGCGCGCGGCGCATAGCCCAAAGCCGCGCCCTGCGCCTGGTTGCGAAGGCCCTTGATGGCAGCGGCGTCTGCCGCGTCATAGCCCGCCAGCCCGCGCCCGATGACGCCATCCGGCCCGGCCAACGCCACGACGTCGCCGCGTTCGAATTTGCCCTCGATGCCGGTGACGCCGGCGGCGAGCAGGCTGTTGCCCCGCCGCAGCGCCGCAGCGGCACCAGCGTCCACCGTTACAGTGCCGTGGACCGTCAACCGACCGGCCAGCCAGGCCTTTTTCGCGCGCGCGCCCTCGCCTGCCACGAACACGGTGCTGCGGCCGTGATTGTCGAACCGCGCCAGCGCGTGGCGCTTGCGGCCATCGGTAATCGCCAGGTGAATCCCGGCGGCGCCGGCGATTCGGGCGGCGGCCAGCTTTGCCGCCATGCCGCCGGAGCCAAGGCCGGAACTGCTGCCGGCGTCGGCCATGGCCTCGATCTCAGGGGTCATCTTGCGCACGATCGGCACCAGTTGCGCGTCGGATGCCTTCGCCGGGTTGGCCGTATACAGCCCATCGACATCGCTGAGCAGGATGACGCCGCTGGCACCCGCCGCCTGCCCGGCACGCGCCGCCAGCCGATCATTGTCGCCAAAACGGATTTGCCGGGTCGCCACGGTATCATTTTCATTCAACACCGGGACGGCGCCGAGCGTCAGCAGCCGATCCAGCGTTGCCGACACGTTGAGATAGCGGCGGCGATCCTCGAGATCACCAAGGGTCAACAGCACCTGGGCCATGGTCAGCCCGACCGCCGACAGCAAGCCCTCCCATACAGCCGACAGCGCCACCTGGCCCACGGCGGAGGCTGCCTGCGCATCTTCAAGGCTGGCACGCCCGCCCTTTTTCAGCTTCAGCCGGCGGGCACCGAGCGCGATGGCACCCGATGATACGATGATGATCTCCTGCCCGGCCGCGCGGCGGGCGGCGATATCCGCCACGACCGATGCCAGCCATTCGCGGCGAACGGCGCCCGCCTTGTTGACCAGCAGCGAGGAACCGATCTTGACGACCAGCCGCGGGCAGGCGGACGGCGCGAACAGGCTGGACGCAGCGGGTGATTCCGGCTGGGCCACAGCTTTTGTGCTGCTCACAGTTTTTGAACGAGTCACAGCTTTGAGCGAGTTACAGTTTTCGAGCGTGTCACAGCGGTGTCCATGCCACGTGCGGCGCGCTGGTTTCGGCCTTTTGGCGGCCGGCGATGTCGATCAGCTGGTCCAGCACCGCATCGACGCCGACGCGCGTCGCCGCCGACAGCACATGCACGGTCTTGCCGCTGGCCTTTTCAAGCGCGCGTTTCTTGGCGGCGAGCGCCTGGGGGGTGACGAGATCGGCCTTGGACAGCGCCAGCACTTCGGGTTTGTCGACAAGGCCGCCGCCATAGGCTTCGAGCTCGTCGCGGACGGTGCGCCACGCCTTGACCGGCGCGGCGGCGCTGGCATCGACAAGGTGCAGCAGCACACGGCAGCGTTCGACATGGCCAAGGAAGCGATCGCCAATGCCCACCCCTTCGGCGGCGCCCGCGATCAGCCCGGGGATGTCGGCCATAACCAGCTCCTTGCCCTTGTGTCCGACGACGCCCAATTGCGGTTTCAGCGTGGTGAACGGATAGGCCCCGACCTTGGCAGCGGCGTTGGAGACGGCGTTGAGAAAGGTCGATTTGCCGGCGTTGGGGGCGCCCAATAGCCCGGCGTCGGCGATCAGCTTCAGCCGCAGCCACAGCCACATTTCACCGCCGGGAAAGCCCGGCTGGAATTGTCGCGGGGCACGGTTGGTGCTGGTCTTGTAATGGGCATTGCCCTTGCCGCCGTCACCGCCGCGCAGCAGCGCGACGCGCTGGCCCGGGCGGGTGAGATCGGCAACCAAAGTGCGTTCATCGTCATCGGCGAGGATTTGCGTACCGATGGGCACGCGGATGATGCGGTCATCGGCGCCGGGGCCGGTGCGGTTGCGGCCCATGCCATGGCCGCCGCGCCCGGCGCGGAAATGCTGGGTGTAGCGAAAATCGATGAGCGTGTTGAGGCCATCGACGCATTCGAAGATGATGTCGCCGCCCTTGCCGCCATCGCCGCCATCGGGGCCGCCATATTCGACGAACTTTTCACGGCGGAACGACACGGCGCCATCGCCGCCGACGCCGGATGACACGAAAATCTTGGCCTGGTCGAGAAACTGCATGGCGAAATCGATTCTGGCAGGACGCCGGGCAAGCGCCAGAGAAAAAAGCCCGTGGGCGGCGGTTGGAAACGAAAAAGGGGGCCGGTTGCCCGGCCCCCTTCAAACCTGTCGTCAGGCGAAAGCCGGGCCTATTCGGCCGCGATGGCTTCCGGGCGCGGATCGACGCTGACATATTTGCGGCCAAGCTTGCCTTCGTGGAAGACAACCACGCCATGGGCCGTGGCGAACAGCGTGTGATCCTTGCCGCAACCGACGTTGCGGCCCGGGTGGACGCGGGTGCCGCGCTGGCGGATGATGATGGTGCCGGCGAGCAGTTCCTGCCCGCCAAAACGCTTTACGCCGAGACGACGACCGGCCGAATCACGACCGTTGCGGGATGAACCGCCTGCTTTCTTATGTGCCATGGTGCCTTAACCTACGGAAGTGATCTTGAGGACGGTCAGCTGCTGGCGATGACCATTCTTGCGGCGATAGTTGTGACGACGGCGCTTTTTGAAAACGATGACCTTGTCACCCTTTGTCTGCGCGACGATTTCGGCGGTTACGGCGCCACCGGTGGTCACCGTGCCGGCATCGCCGAGCATGATGGTTTCGAGCGTGACGCTCGACCCGGCTTCGCCGTCGATCTTCTCGACGATGATCTTGTCATCGGTGGCGACCCGATATTGCTTTCCGCCGGTGCGGACGACTGCGAACATTGTTCGAAAACCTTGGTGCTAAATCGTGGAGCAGCTGGAACCTTTGCTCCGGCCGTTGCGAAGGCGGGGCGATAGTCGAAGGTGGCGGCGCTGTCAACGCGTCGCATCGCCGGAACCGTGCTGTTTGCTGGCGTGCCAAGCGGCGCGACGGCCCTGCGCGGCGGTATGACAGTCTAGGCGGCGGCGCTTGCTTCGCCTAGTGATGGTTACCGATGGTCGACCCTGCCGCTTTGCCGAACACGCCTGCCGCCGCTGGCTGCCCCGCCCGAACCGGGCGTGGCTGACCGCGTGGCGAGTCGCAGAGCCAGGATGATTCGCCGCGGCGTGCTGATCGGCATCGCGGTCGCCCTGCTCGTCACCATAGCCATGGGGGTGTTCCACCGCGATATCGAAGCGCCGGAAGCCGCCGCCATGGCCGACCGGTTGCTGGTGCAATATCGCAAGGGCAGCGGCGAGCCGTTGCGGCATTTTGCACGGCGTGAAGACCGGCAATGGGCCGATGGCTGGGAATTTCGCTGGCGTTACCGGCCCTGCCCCGAAATGGCGTCGCTGCGCATCTGGATCAGCCGTGATGGCCGCCGCGCGCGTTATTCGGAACTGCCTGATTGTTCGCCGAGCAACGGCGTTGCGGTGGAGCCGTTGAAGGTTTGAGGGTTTCGGGCCGGATTGGCGCAATTGGCCGCTGAAGAACACCCTCAGGTACCGCTGCGCCGTCTCTCGACCTCTCCCGCAGGCGGGAGAGGGGGTTAGCTGGCCATTGCTGCCACGAATCGCCGGGCGGCCTCGCCAACGGCGTCGGCCGTTATGCCGGGGCGGAACAGGGCGCCGCCAAGGCCGAAGCCATCGGCGCCCGCTGCCCGCCACGCGGCGATGCCATCCGGCACCATGCCGCCCACCGCGAGCAGCGGCACGTCGCGGGGCAGCACGGCGCGCATCGCCTTCAGCACGGCGGGCGATGCGGCTTCGGCCGGAAACAGCTTTAGCGCATGGGCGCCGGCATTGATGGCCGTAAAGGCCTCGGTCGGCGTGAAAAAACCCGGCATCGAGACGAGGTTTTCAGCGCGGGTGGCGGCAATGACCGCCGGATCTGTGTTGGGCGACACGATGATCTGCCCGCCCGCACCGGCGACGCGGCCCACCGATTCGACATCGAGCACGGTGCCGGCGCCGACGAGCGCCCGGCCCTGTGCGAGGCCGGCCAGCCTGGTGATCGATTCATAGGGTTCGGGCGAATTCAGCGGGACTTCGATCAGCCGGATGCCGGCATCGATGAGCGCCGTGCCGATGGCCTCGACTTCATCGGGGCGGATGCCGCGCAGGATGGCGACGAGTGGGCAAGCGGCAAATTGGCCAGCGAAATCCGGGGTGTCGGTCATGCAGCAGTTACCTTCATTGCCGCCATGATCGCGGCGGCGCCGGCGACAAAGGCGGTATCGCCGTCGATCGTCAATGATTCGCGGCCCGCCCGTTGCAATGCCACGGCAAAGCGCGCGCACAACGGCGCGGCGCCGATCAGCGTCACCACATCGGCGCGGCCGCGGCCAAGGCCGGTGCGTACATCGGTGCCGATCAACAAGCCCGAAATGCGGCTGGCGGCGTCTTCGGCGCGCATCCGGCCGGTGACGACGCGGGCGCGGGCGCCGAACAGTTCGGCGGTGAGATCGGCATTGTCGAGTGAGTGATCGACACCGTCGATGAAGAATTCGTCGCACGCCGGATCATGATCGAGAATATCCGACAGGATCGACCGCGCCCTCAACGCTGCCAGCAGATCGCCGGTCATGATCGAGCGGAAGCGGGTGATGGAATCATCCTCCACCTCGATCCATTTGGTGTGCGTGCCGGGGTGGCAGACAAGCCCGTCGCCAAATACGCCCATCGCGAGCCCGCCGAAAAGCTGCACCTCCTCCCCGCGCATGATGTCGGGATAGACCGGATCGGCGAACATCACGCCCGGCACGATTGCCACGCCGGGCAGCGGGCGCACGACGCCGGCGGTGATGTCGGCAAGGCCCGCGGGCGCCGTGACATAGGGCACGTCGATCCAGCCGCGATTGGAGCCGATCATGCCGGCCAGCAGCAGCGGCGCGCCGTTCGCCTGTTCGCGCAGGGCGGCGATTTCGGCGGGGAAGTCCCGGGCGCCAAGAATGCCGCGATCGTCGGTTTCCTGGGCCAGCAGGCGGCCGTCGGCAGCGATGTGGAACAGGCGGCGATTGGTGGTGCCCCAATCGACGGCGAGCAGATCAGCTTTCATGGCGCACCTCCGGCAGGGAACGGGGGCGCATGGTACGCCCCCGAACGCGTGGCGCGAAGCCCCGAACGGTTTATTGCGCCAGAAGGTTCTGCGTGACCATGCAATAGAGCATCGGCAACGACAGCACGGTGTTGGTGCGGCTGGCCAGCATGGCGATGCGGCCGGCCTTGGCCTTTGCATCGGCGTCGCCATCGACGATGCCCAGCGCAATCTTCTGCTTTGGCCAGATGATGAACCAGACATTGGCGGCCATGATGAGCGCCAGATACATGCCGGTGCCGATGACGCGGAAGCCCGGCTGGAAGGTGAAGGCCTGGTGCGCATAGCCTTTCAGCACGGCGACGATGATGCCGGTGAGCACGGTGCCGAGCGCCGCCCAGCGGAACCAGAACAAGGCTTCGGGGGCGATATATTTGGAGACGGCCGGTTTCAGTTCGGCAGGCACCTTGGGCATTACCGGGATCTGCACGAAGTTGAAGTAATAGAGCAGGCCGATCCACATGATGCCGTTCAGAACGTGGAAGAAAACGAACCAGGGCGCCAGATAGGCGGCATCGAATTCGCCGCTGTGGAAGCCGAACATGGCGAGCAGCAGCAGTGCCGTGCTCAGCAGGACAGCCGATCTAAGGTTGCTCAGAATATTCGCCATGTCATGACTCCCCCGAAATGGTGACCCCCCTATAGGCGCGGGAGGCGCGTCAGGTCCAGACACAGGTTGCGTCGATGGCGGAATGGAGTCGCTGCCCGTTCAGGGCGCGTCGATCAGGGCGCAGCGACCGCGATATCGACCATGATTTCCGCGGAAATCGCTTCCAGCGCGGCCTGCACATCGGCGTGGGCGATGCCGGGCGGCAGCAGCACCGACAGTTCGGCCTTGAACAACAGGCCGCCCGACCAGGGGCTTTCCTCGGTGTGGGTTTCGAGTTCCTCGATATTGACGTGGAGCGCGGCGAGCGCCGTCGTGACTTCGCGGACGATGCCGAGCCGGTCCTGCCCGACGACCGAGAGCAGCAGCGGCTGACCGACGGGTGCGGCGCCATCTGCCTCCACAATGTCGACCTTGAGGCCGACGGCATCGACGGCGGCGACAGCGCTGCGCAGCGCACCAAGGGCATCGGCGGGCAGTTCGACGAGCACCGAGCCGACATATTTGCCGCCCAGCCGCGACAAATGGCTTTCCAGCCAGTTGCCGCCGGCGGACAGCACCGCCTGGGCAAGCGCGCCGGTAAGGCCGGGGCGGTCGCTGCCGATGACGGTCAGGATGACGTTGGTTTGCATTTTGGTCCCCAAGGCTGTTGGCGGGACATTGCCCGGCGGCGCGGCGGCTGGCAAATCGGGGCGTGGGTTGGCCGAATTCAGAAGAATGCCCTCGGCCGACCTAGAAGAACACCCTCACCCGGGCCGGCTTCGCCGTTTCTCGCCTCTCCCGCAGGCGGGAGAGGGGTTTCTCTTTCAATTTCAACGCGTTTTCAGCGTTTGCCCATCAGGGTCAGCACTTCCTTGCGGCTGCGATCATCGTCGCGGAAGACGCCCATCATGCGGCTGGTGGTCATCGTCACGCCGGGGGTCATCACGCCGCGCGCGCTCATGCAGGCGTGGCTGGCCTCGATGACGACGGCGACGCCGATCGGGTCGAGGTTCTGCTGGATGCAATCGGCGACTTCGGCGGTCAGGCGTTCCTGCACCTGCATGCGCTTGGCAAAGCCGTGCAGGACGCGGGCGAGCTTTGAAATGCCGACGACACGTTCACGCGGCAGATAGGCGATGTGCGCCTTGCCGATGATCGGCGCCATATGGTGTTCGCAATGCGACTGGAACGGGATGTCGCGCAGGATGACGATCTCGTCATAGCCGCCGACTTCGCCGAAGGTGCGCGACAGGTGCAGGCCGGGGTCTTCCTGATAGCCGCGGAAATATTCGCGATAGGCGCGGGCGACACGCGCCGGCGTATCGAGCAAGCCTTCGCGGGCAGGATCGTCGCCGGCCCAGCGGATCAGCGTGCGAACGGCGTCCTCGGCTTCGGCCTGGGGGATGGGTTCGACATGCGGCGCAGTCGATCCATAATCGTCGTCATCGTCCATCGCGCTGGCCATTGCCGAATTCTCCCGTGTTTGGGAACAGCACATCGGCAGTTTGGTGGCAATTCGCAAGGCCGGAAACTGTGGCGGCGGTGTCGCAGCCCGAGATGACAGTTTGGTGGTGGTGCCCCGCCGGTGGCGGCGGGGCAGCCCGGATCAGCCGGCGTTCTTGGCGCGGCTGGCCTTTTTGCGTTCGTTCGGATCGAGGTGGATCTTGCGCAGCCGGATGAAGTTCGGCGTCACTTCGACAAGTTCGTCCTCGTCGATATAGGCGATGGCCTGTTCCAGCGTCAGCCGCTTGGGCGGCGAAAGCTGGATGGCGTCATCCTTGCCGCTGGCGCGGAAGTTGGTCAGCGCCTTGGACTTCAGCGGGTTGACTTCCAGATCCTCGTCGCGGGCATTTTCGCCGATGACCATGCCCTGGTACACCGCTTCGCCCGGCTCGATCATCAACGTGCCGCGCGGCTGCAGATAACCCAGCGCATAGCCGACCGCTTCGCCGGTTTCGGTGGAGATCAGCACGCCATTGCCGCGACCCGACACGGCACCTTTGTAGGGGCCGTATTTTTCGAACAATCGGTTCATGATGCCGGTGCCGCGCGTGTCGGACAGGAATTCGCCGTGATAGCCGATGAGGCCGCGCGCCGGGGCCGAGAAGGTCAGCCGGGTCTTGCCGCCGCCCGATGGCCGCATATCGGTCATTTCGGCTTTGCGGCCGGCCATTTTTTCAACGACCGTGCCCGAATATTGTTCATCGACGTCGATGACGACGGTTTCATAGGGTTCGGTGCGCTTGCCGGCGTCGTCGGTGCCATAGATCACGCGGGGCCGGCTGATCGACAGTTCAAAGCCTTCGCGGCGCATGGTTTCGATGAGCACGCCCAACTGCAATTCACCGCGCCCGGCGACTTCAAAGGCGTCCTTGGATGCGCTTTCGGTGACCTTTACCGCGACATTGCCTTCGGCTTCGCGGACCAGACGGTCCGAGATCATGCGGCTGGTCACCTTGGAGCCGTCGCGGCCGGCATAGGGCGAATCATTGACCGCAAAGGTCATGCTGAGCGTTGGCGGATCGATCGGCTGGGCGTGCAGCGGCTCGGTGACGCTGATGTCGGCGATGGTATCGGCGACGGTGGCCTTGCTGAACCCGGCCAGCGCGATGATGTCGCCGGCGCGGGCTTCATCGACCGGCACGCGTTCAAGGCCGCGGAAGGCAAAGATTTTCGACGCGCGGCCTTCCTCGACGACCTTGCCATCGGGGTTGAGCGCGCGGATTTGCGTGTTGAGGCGCAGCGTGCCCGACAGGATGCGACCGGTCAGGATGCGGCCGACGAAATTGTCGCGATCGAGCAGCGACACCAGCATCTTGAATTCGCCGTCCACATCGGCGGCAGGCGGCGGCACATGGGCCACAATGGTTTCGAACAAAGGCGTCAGATCGCCCGAACGCACGTCCGAATCGCGGCCGGCATAGCCGTTGCGGCCCGACGCGAAGATGACCGGGAAATCGAGCTGTTCGTCATTGGCTTCCAGCGTCACGAACAGGTCGAACACTTCATCGAGCACTTCCTGGGCGCGGGCGTCCGGGCGATCGATCTTGTTGACGACGACGATGGGACGCAGGCCAAGGGCCAGCGCCTTGCCGGTGACGAACTTGGTCTGCGGCATCGGGCCTTCGGCGGCATCGACGAGCAGCACGACGCCATCGACCATCGACAGGATGCGTTCGACTTCACCACCGAAATCGGCGTGGCCAGGCGTGTCGACGATGTTGATATGGGTGGTTTCGCCCTTGGTCTTGTCGGTCCATTCGATCGACGTGCATTTGGCGAGAATGGTGATGCCGCGTTCTTTTTCGAGATCGTTCGAATCCATGGCGCGTTCGGCGACGCGCTGGTTTTCGCGGAACGT
>JBBQPR010000092.1:0-10916 GCA_038217075.1 Sphingomonadales bacterium | reverse complement strand
GATGGCACCCGCGAATATGGCGAGCGGCGCGACGATTGGGCGGTGCATGTCGGGCTCAGCATCGATGGCGTGGCGACCGAAGGCGCGGTGGCGCTGCCGGCGCTGGGGCTGTGTTTCTGCACCGAATTTCCGCCGGTCCTGAAACCCGAAGCGACGCCGCTGCGCATGCTGGTCAGCCGCACCCGCCCGGCGGCAGAAGCCGTCAGTTGCGCGCAATCGCTGGGCGCCGAACTGGTGCCGATGGGCAGCGCCGGGGCGAAGGCGATGGCGGTGCTGCGCGGGGAGGCCGACATCTACCTCCACACCGGCGGGCAATATGAATGGGACAATTGCGCGCCTGCCGCCGTGGCGCTGGCCGCCGGGTTGCACGCCAGCCGCGTCGATGGATCGCCGCTGGTTTATAACCGGGCCGATCCGCTGCTGCCCGACCTGCTGATCTGCCACAAGAGCCGCGCCGCAGAGGTTTTGGCGCTGGTCAAGGCGCTACTCTAGGCGCTGCTCTAGCGGTCCCCTCGGGCGGTCAATTCCGCCCAGAAGCCCGCCCCGCCATTGGCCACCGCCAGCCGCCCCAGCCGATCCGCCCAGAACGCATCGCCGCCGAATTCCGACCGCCAGCCCATCAGCCGGCGGGTCAGCGGGTGCAGCGGATAATCCTGGGTGAAACCAATGGCGCCGTGCACCTGATGGGCGATCGCCACGCCGCGTTCGATGGCGATATTGGTGCGCAGCTTGGCCGCGGCGATTTCAAAACCCGCATCACCAAAATCCAGCGCCTGCGCCGCCGCCGCCCCGGCCATGGCAACCGCAGCCGCCTCGCTGGCCAGCACGGCCAGCGCCTGCTGCACCGCCTGCAGTTTCGACAGCGGCTTGCCGAACTGGATGCGGCCGTTGCAGTGCGCGATGGCGAGCCCCAGCGCCGCATCGAGCGCGCCACTGGCCAACGCAACGCGCAGGAACCCACCCAATTGCATCATGTCCCCGCTGCCCAGCGGCACCACCGGCGTCGCGTCATAGGCCAGCGTATCGCGCGCCTCCCCCGCCGGGCTATGGCCGGGCGTGACGGCATTGCTGCCGGGCAGCAGGACCAGACCGCCATCGATCATCGCGACGACCGCCGCCGCCCCCTGCCCCCATGGCACCGCGCCGAGCGAGCCGGTGAAGCGTCTGCCATCGATGCTGCCCACCGCGTGCGCCGCAATCGTTGCCCGCCCTGCCGGCGGCGCCACCCCGGCGCGCGCCAGCAGCTGCGCCGCAACCATCGCTTCGCCTAACGGCTGCGCCAGCGCCCGCGCGCCCGCCAGCCGCAGCACGGCAAAGGCATCACCCCAATCGCCGCCGAAACCGCCATCCGATTCCGGCACCAGCAGCAGCGGGAAACCGGCCGCCACAAGCGCATCCCAATCGGGCGTGCCAGCAAACAGCGCGGTCGCCGTTTCCAGCAATTGCGGGCGCATGTCGCTCATCGCAGGCCCAGCCCGCGCGCGATGATGCCGCGCAGGATTTCGCGGGTGCCGCCGCGCAAGGAAAAACTGGGGCTGACCTGCAGCAGATGCGCCAGCAGCCGCACCAGATCGCCGCTGCCATCCAGATCGCTGTCGAGCGCCGCCTGGATCATCTGGGGTAATCGCTGTTCGAAATCATTGCCCAGGTCCTTGACGATCGCCGCCTCCACCGATGGATCCTCTCCACCGGCCAGTTTCGCCGCAGTCGCCATCGACATTTGCCGCAGCGTCCACATTTCTGCAGTCAACCGGCCGATCGGCCCCCGAAACCGATGGTCATCACCGACCGCGTCGATCAGCAGCGCCAGCAGCGCATGGCTGGACAGATAGCGTTCCGGGCCGGAGCGTTCGAGCGCCAGTTCGGCCGTTACCTGCGCCCAGCCATTGCCGCGCGCGCCGACCAGCGCATCGTCGCTGACCATCACGTCATCGAAAAACACCTCATTGAAATCATGATCGCCGGTCAGATTGACGACGGGCCGCACGGTGACACCGGGGGTGTTCATGTCGATCAGGAACTGGCTCAACCCCGCGCCGCGTTCCGAACCCGGTTCGCTGCGCAACAGCGCCAGCATGGCCTGGGCGCGATGGGCGCCGCTGGTCCACAGCTTTTGGCCATTGATGCACCAGCCGCCATCGACCTTTTCGGCGCGCGACCTGAGGCTGGCCAGATCGGAACCGGCGCCGGGCTCGCTGAGGCCGATGCAGGCGAAAATCGTGCCCGCCGCCATGCCGGGCAGATATTTCCGGCGCTGCACTTCAGTGCCATAGCGCAGCAGCAATGGCCCGGTCTGGCGATCGGCGATCCAGTGCGCGCCGACGGGCGCCCCGGCGGCGAGCAGTTCCTCCAGCACGACGTAACGCTCCATCGGCGCACGTTCATGGCCACCATAAAGTTTCGGCCACAGCATGCCGAGAAAGCCTGCGGCGCCCAGTGCGCGAGAATAGTCATCATCCGCGACAGCCCAGCAATTGGCGCGCCGCACCGGATCGGTGGGTGGCGGATTGGCGGCCAGAAAGGCGCGGATTTCGGCGCGGACGGCGGCGGTGCCTGGCGGCGGGGCATAGGGCGGCAAGGCAAAGGCGGAAATCGTCACTTCGCTGCTATGCGCCGGCTATGGTTGTGCCGCAAACTGTCAGATGCGCCGGGGCCGTCGCCGATTGCCAGCCGCAGCCGACAGGTCGATAAGGCCGCCAACGTGGCAATATCAAGGATATGCGATGGCCGGAACAGGGGGGCTCCTCGCGCCCAAGCTGCTGACCATCATGCGGGAAGGTTATCCGCTGTCCGATCTGCGCGCCGATGCGCTGGCCGGGCTGACGGTTGCCATCGTCGCGCTGCCGCTATCCATGGCGCTGGGCATCGCCAGCGGCGCCGGCCCGCGCGAAGGGCTGTTGACCGCCATTATCGCCGGGTTCCTCATTTCCGCCACGGGTGGATCCCGGGTGCAGATCGGCGGGCCGACGGGCGCCTTTGTGGTGGTTGTCGCCGGCGTTATCGCGGCGCACGGCTATGCCGGGCTGTTGCTGGCGACGCTGCTCGCCGGGATCATCCTGATCGTCGCCGGCTATGCGCGGCTGGGCGGGCTGCTCCGCTATATTCCGCAACCGGTGGTGACCGGCTTCACCGCCGGCATCGCCATCATCATCGCGGTGTCACAGCTTGGCGATCTGCTTGGGCTGGGCGTCAAGGCGCCGGCGGATTTCATCGGCAAGCTGTCGGTCTATGCAGCGGCAATCGGCAACATGCGGGCGCCAACGCTGTTGGTAGGTTTCGGGTCGCTGGCGATCATCTTCGGGCTGCGCCGATGGGCGCCGCGGGTGCCGGGTTTTCTGGTGGTCATCGTTGCGGCGGCGGCCGGCGTTGCCGCGCTGGGCTTGCCGGTGGAGACCATCGGCTCGCGCTTTGGCGGGGTATCGGCGACGCTGCCGGTGTTCGCCATCCCGCCACTGTCGATCGCGTCGATCCAGGCGGTGCTGCCATCGGCGTTCACCATCGCCTTTCTCGCCGGCATCGAGGCGCTGCTGTCGGCAACCGTCGCCGATGGCATGGCCGGAACCCGGCACCGATCGAACCAGGAACTGGTCGGCAATGGCATCGCCAACATTGCCAGCGCGCTGTTCGGCGGCCTGCCCGCCACCGGCGCCATCGCGCGCACCGCCACCAATGTGCGGGCCGGGGCGCGCACGCCGGTGGCCGGGATGCTGCACGCGCTGCTGGTGCTGGCGCTGGTCGCGCTGGCCGGGCGCTGGCTGGCGCTGGTGCCGATGGCGGCGCTGGCGGCGATATTGCTCGCGGTGGCCTGGGGGATGAGCGAGCATGACAAATTGCGGCTGTTGCCCCGCATGGCGCGCGGCGATGCCGGGCTGTTGCTGCTGACCATGGCGCTGACGGTGCTGGTCGACCTGACGGTGGCGATCGGCGTCGGGGTGACGCTGGCATCGATGCTGTTCATGGGCCGGATGAGCGCCGCCATGGCGATCAAGACCGGCGGCGAAGCGGCGATTCCCGACGCCGACGAGGAAGTGGGCCCTGCCCAGCGCGACGGGCTTCCGCATGGTGTCGAGGTGTTCCGCATCAACGGCCCGGTGTTCTTCGCCGTCGCCGGAGAGGTGATCGAGACATTGCGGCGCAGCGGCGGCAACCCGCGCGTGCTGATCCTGCGGCTGCGTTTCGTCACGTTCCTCGATGCGGCGGGCGGCGAGGCGTTGCTGGAGGTGATCGACGAAGCGTTGGCCGGGGGTGCGCGGGTGATCCTGGCAGGGTTGCAGCCGCAGCCGGAGGGCGTGCTTTCGGGGTTGCGCCCCGGGATGCTGACAGCAGTGGAAACAGCGGTCGATTATCCAGCGGCGCTGCTTGCCGCGGCCTGATCGCCCGCGCACTTTGCTGGCCGGGGCTTGCGCGGCAGCGGATTGCGCCCGATGTGTCCGCCGGCAATGACGGTGCCCGCTCCATCCACCACACCGACCGGCCGCGCCACGGTGGTCATGGTGTTTTTGAACAGCTTCAACCCCGGCGGTGTCGAGCGCGTTGCGTTGCGGCTGTGCGCTGCCTGGGCGACCGATCCGGCGTTCGACATCCGGCTTGTCATCGGCCGTGACGAAGGCGTGATGCGGGCCGAAGCACCGCCGGGGCTGGCGTTGCATGGCATGGCGGCACCGCGCGGCCTTGCGGCACGGGCGCCATCGTTGTGGATGCTGATCATGTTGTGGCGCGAAGTGCGGCGGCAGCGGCCTGATATGCTGTTTGCGGCGGGCAATACCTATGCGGTGTTCGCTGTCGCCATGAAATTGCTGCTGGGCCGCCGCTGCCCGCCGGTTGTGCTGAAGATTTCGAACGACCTGGAACGGCTCGATATGGGGCCGCTGGTGCGCCGGGGCTATCGGCTGTGGCTGCGCATCCAGGGGCGGATGATCGATCATTTCGTCGGGCTGGCGGCGCCCATGCAGGCCGAAATCATGGCGGCGATGCGGGTGCCGGCGACACGCGTGCATGTCATCGACGATCCGGCGCTGGCGATGGCCGATGTGGTGGCGCTGGCGGCGCTTGGTGATGCGCGGCGGCCGGATGTGGCCCGGCATTATGTCGCTGTTGGCCGGCTGGTCCCGCAAAAGAATTTTCCGCTGCTGATCGACGCATTTGCCATGGCCGCACGGCTCGGCGACCGGCTGTCGATCATCGGCGAAGGCGGCGAACGCGCCCGGCTGGCTGCGCAGATCGCGGCGCTGGGCCTTGAAAGCAGCGTCGATCTGCCCGGCCATGGCGCCGTCGCGCCCGCCCTCGCCGCTGCCGATGTGTTCGTGCTGTCGTCCGATTATGAGGCCCTGCCCGCCGTTGTCGTGGAGGCGCTGGCATCCGGATTGCCGGTTGTGGCGACGGATTGCTGTGTGTCGATGCGGGCGCTGGTCGGGGCATGGGGCGACATCGTGCCGCGCCGCGACGCGAGGGCGCTCGCGAAGGCCATGCGCGACCAGCTACCGCTCACCGCCGACCAGCGCCGCGCTGCCGCCCAGGCCATGGCGACCTATACCGTGGAGCGCGCCGCCGGGCTTTATGGAAATCTATTCACCGCGGCGTAAGGGTAACGCGTCCCTAAAATGCCATATTGGACCGATACAGCCCCAATATTCGAGTTGAGTATGAGAACCGCCTGTGCCCACAGCTGAATTTACGGCAAGTGCCGCCGAACCGCATCTGATGCCCGCCACGGCTGTTGCACCCGGTGTCCCTGCGACGCTGGCCAAGGGCGAACGCGGCTGGACCTGGTGGGTGGGCAGCGGCATATCGGTCGCCATCCTGGTCGTCGCCGTAACGCAACTTGCGGCGGTCGATGTCGCCAAGGTGCGCGCGCTGCTGCCGACATCGCCGCTGTTCTGGCTGGTTTTTGCTGCCTCCTACCTTGTCGCGCCATTCTTCGACTGGGTGATCTTTCGGCGGTTGTGGCAAATTCCGGCCAGCGGTTTTGCCGCGCTGCTGCGCAAGCTGATCGGCAATGAGCTGCTGTTCGGTTATGCCGGCGAGCTGTATCTCTACACTTGGGCGCGGCGGCGCACGGAAATGACCACGGCACCGTTCGGCGCGATCAAGGACGTGGCCATCCTTTCGGCGATGACCGGCAACGCCGTCACCATGGCCTTGTTGGTGCTGGCCTATCCTTTGCTCGGCACGTTGCACCTGGGCATACAGGACAGCACGCTCCTCACCTCCGTTGCCGTGGTTCTGGGCACATCGAGCGTGGTGCTGTTCCTGCGCAAGACGCTGTTCAGCCTGCCGCGCGCCGATCTCAACTATGTTGCCTGGATGCATCTGGCGCGCATTTTTGTCGGCGCGCTGCTGAATGCCTGGGCGTGGCACATTGTCCTGCCCGATGTGGCGCTGCAATGGTGGCTGCTGCTGTCGGCGATGCGGATGCTGTTGTCGCGCCTGCCGCTGCTGCCCAACAAGGATATCGTCTTTGCCGGGCTTGCGGTGTTCCTGATCGGTCATGATGCCGAAATAGGCACGTTGATGACATTGATGGCGAGCCTGATCCTGGGCACGCATCTGGTGCTCGGCCTGTTGCTGGTTTCCTTTGAAGCGCTGGGCTGGACACGTCGTTGACCGCCGCGTTTTCAGGCCGCACCGCGACGATGCGGGCGGCGGCGCTGCTGTTACCGCTGGCCGCCCTGCTGCTGCCGGCCGCGGCGCTGGCTGTGCCCAAGGAAGGCGAACCGGGCTATCTCCCCTCCTCCCCCGATCTGGGCAAGGCAGAGGCGCGTTGCCGGCCGGATCAGCATGGCACCGCAGTGCTGGTCAACGTGACCGGTCTTAAGGACCGGGAGGGGACGATCCGCGCCGAGCTTTACCCCGCAACGGATGCGGATTTTCTGCGCGATGACAATCTGTTGATCATGGAGGGCAAGACATTCCGCCGGGTCGAGGAGCGGCTGCCGGCGTCGGGACCGGTGGTGGTATGCATCCGCCTGCCCGGGCCGGGTGCCTATACGATGTCGGTGCTGCATGATCGCGACGGCAACCGCAAATTCGGGCTTTCCAGCGATGGCATCGGTTTTCCGGGCAACCCCAAGCTGGGCTGGTCAAAGCCCAAGGCGGAGAACGCCCGCTTTGTCGCGGGGCCGGGGATGACCTATATTTCCATCAGGCTCAACTATCGCCGGGGCCTGTTCAGCTTTGGCCCGCTAAAGCCCTGATCCGGTGCATATCGTCGATATCTCCGCGCTGTATTCGCCGACCGGTGGGGGCATCCGCACCTATGTCCGGCACAAATTGCGCGCCGCCGAACGGTTGGGCATCGAATGCACCATCATCGTGCCCGGTGCCGATGATCGCGTCGAAGTGAACGGGCCGAAAACGCGGCTGGTCAGCATCCCCAGCCCGCGCTTTCCGCTCGATCGCAGCTATTTCTATTTCGAGAACGATGCGGTGATCCATGCGGCGCTGGACGACCATTCGCCGGATTTCGTCGAGGCATCCTCTCCCTGGGGCAGCGCCACCGCCGTGGCGGAATGGCGGGGCAAGGCACCGCGATCGCTGATCATGCACGCCGAACCGCTATCGGCCTGGGCCTATCGCTGGTTCGAGGGCGTTGCCAGCCAGAAAACCATCGATCGCGGCTTTGAATGGTTCTGGCGGCATCTGCGCCGGCTCGATTCGGCTTATGACATGGTGGTCAGCGCGGCACCCAGCCTGAGCAGCCGCCTGACCGGCGGTGGCCTGAAGCATGTCGCGACCATCCCGATGGGCGTCGAGCCGGGTATTTTTGCGCCGGCCAACCGCGACATGGCCTATCGCGCCCGCCTGCTGGAACGTTGCGACCTGCCCGAAACCGCGACGTTGCTGCTCGGATCGGGCCGGTTTTCACCCGAAAAGCGCTGGCCATTGGTCATCGCCGGCTGCGTGGCGGCGGGATACAGCCGGCCGCTGGGCCTGTGCATCATCGGCGCCGGCCATGCCAAATCGACCGTGGTGCGGGCGGCGGGCGAAAACCCGCATGTGCAATTGCTGTTGCCGATGACGGACCGCGCCGAATTCGCCAAATTGATGGCCAGCGCCGATCTGCTGGTGCATGGATCCGCCGCCGAAACCTTCGGCATGGTGCAGGCCGAAGCCCGCGCTTCCGGCCTGCCCATGGTTGTGCCGGACCAGGGCGCCGCGTCGGACCAGGTCGTGGCGGGCCAGGGGCTTTGCTACATCACCGGCGATGCAGCCAGCGCCGCTGCCAAGATCGGCGAGGCGATCGACAATCTGCCGGCATTGCGTGCAGCATCGGCACTGGCTGCGCCCGCCGTGCGGACGATGGACAAGCATTTCGATGAACTGTTCGGCGCCTATGCCGAGATTGTCAGCCGTCGCCGGGCCGCCTGATGCCCGCTATTGGCGCGCGTCCGATTCGTCCGCCGAACCCGCTTTGGAAATGAAAAAGGCGGGGCCCCACCAGCCCCGCCTTCTTGCTTGCCTCGACCCGATTGCGCGGACGGGGAGGCGAATGGTGGGCACGACAAGGATTGAACTTGTGACCCCTGCGATGTCAACACAGTGCTCTACCACTGAGCTACGCGCCCACTCAGGCGAGTGCTGTTAGTCGGACATGCGCGATGTTGCAAGCCCGGTTGCGACTGGTAGGCGACGGCATGAAATTTATCGATCAATGCGGGGCAAATGGACGCTGTGGTCGCCGGGCACCGACGGGCGCGGGCGCAATTGCAACGACAGGCTGGCGAGCGCCCGATTGCTCGCCTAACGTCCGTCAATGATCGATTCGGTCCTGCCCGGTTTCAGCATTTCTGGCGACATTGACGGCCGCTGGCCGCTGGTCATGGCATCGCCGCATTCGGGGCGCGACTATCCGGCCAGTTTCCTTGCCGCGTCGCGGCTCAGCCCCGCCCAGTTGCGGCGCGCCGAAGATCCGTTTGTCGATTCGCTACTGGACGGCGTGCATGGCGTGCCGGTGCTGCGGGCGCGCTATGGTCGGGCCTATCTCGATCTGAACCGCGCCGCCGATGAACTGGACCCCGCCATGTTCGATGGCCCGCCGCCGGCACCGCCGCGCGCCACCGAACGGGTCGCTGCCGGATTGGGCGTGCTGCCGCGCGTCGCGGCCCATGGCCTTGATATCTATCGTCGCCGCATCGCGCCCGATGAAGCGCGGCTGCGGATCGAAAATTTGCACCGGCCGTGGCACGACCAGCTTGCCGTATTGCTGGCCAGGGCGCGGGCGCGGCACGGCTTTGCCATATTGGTCGATTGCCATTCGATGCCCCGCCCTGCCGGCATCTTGCCGCCGCAGATCATCCTGGGCGATCGCCACGGCGCCAGTGCCGCCCCGGCGCTGGTCGGGCTGATGGAACGGCATTTTGCCGCCGCTGGCTGGCGCGTGGGCCGCAACATTCCCTATGCCGGCGGCCATACCACCGAACATCACGCCGCTCCCGTTGCCGGCATCCACACCGTGCAGGTGGAAATCGACCGGGCGCTGTACATGGAACCGCAGCGGCTGGTGCAACACAGCGGTTTTGCCGAGGTTGCGGCGGCGATGGCGGGCCTGTCGCGATTGCTTGTCGCCGCCGGACCATTGCTGGGCCTGGCGCCGCCCCGCGCCGAGGCGGCGGAATAGCGCGGCGCTGCCCTGGCGCGATGCCGGGCCTGTTGGGGCCCACATAAGAAAGACCGCCCCGTGCGGGGGGCAAGGGGCGGCCAGGGTTCAGGGTTCCCACCTTTCGCACCTTGGCGCGATTGCGGTGGTAGCAGCGCCGGCTCAAGGGGGGCAAAGCCGGGCTGCTGTCTTGGAAATAATCAGCGCCGGACGGGTTTCAAGTGGTAGAGCCGAAGTGTCGCGCCGAAACCGCCCAGCCATCGCGCCACAGCTATAAAGTGAAGCGCAATGACAGGCGGATGTCACGTCCCGGTAGCGGCGCAAAATCTTTCAGGAACGAAGCATGTCGCCGGGCATCAACGTCGAACAGGTTGTTCGCCGAAAGCACCAGCGCGGTATCATGACGGTCAGCGAAAGGGTGGATGCTGATCGACGCATTGACCAGCGTATAGCCACGCGTCTCGGTCTCAAAATCTGCGACCTTGCGCTGGGCAAAAGCATGTTCCAGCTCAACGCGCGCATCCCAGCGGCTCGCGGTGGCAGTAACGCCGCCCAGCACACGCAGCGGCGGTATCCGGGGCACGGGCCCCCGCCCGCCCAACAGCCGCGCATCGGTATAATCGACGAGCGCATCGGCAGCGAATTCAACGTCGCCAGCCTGCCTCAAGGTCGCGCTGCCCTGAACCTCAAACCCCATATAGCGTGCGTCGCCCTGTTCGAACTGGAACACCGGCAGGCCATCTTCTACGGCGCCGGTCTGGCGTTCGAAGATGTAGTTGGCGAAACGGTTGTAGTAGACTGCGGCTTCGAGGCTGTAGCCCTCCCCCTTGCCGCGCAGCACGAATTCGGCGCCGTTCGAACGTTCCTTGGCAAAGCCCGGATCGCCGATCTCGAAGGCTTGCGTGCCCGCATGGGGGCCATTGGGGAGCAATTCCTCTGCCGACGGACCGCGTTCCGTGTGCGACAGGTTGATGCCGGCGCGCCAGCCTTCGAACAGTGCGACGCTGGCACCGATGGAGCCCGAGAACAGATCGAAGCTGCGGTTTACGTAGACCGGGGCGCCGCGGAAATTGTCGCTGTTCGCCGAGACATTGGTGTTTTCGTAACGCGCCGCGGCCTCGGTCTTGATTTCGCCGAAATCGATTTCCTGCAGCGTAAACAAGCCGACTTGCGCGGTTCGGTTGCGCGGGATGAAGGCTTCCGCCCCGATCGCATCGAATTCACGGGTGAACACCTGCACGCCGCTGGCGCCAACCCAGTTGCCGCCGAGAAGCGATCGCTTGGTCTGCGCCAGTTCCAGCCGTCCTTCCAGCCCCTTGTT